>JANMAM010000134.1:0-6892 GCA_031359795.1 Gemmatimonadaceae bacterium | reverse complement strand
TTGCTCGTCGACGCCGGCCGATCGGGCAGCGTGCCCGCCGGCGCGAGCGATCCGTTGACTCGAACGCTGGTGCGAGCCCGGGCGCGGATCGTATTGATGATCGCGATTGCCTGAGGAAACGCCCCGGTCTCGTTGTACGCTTCGGCCTTCCAGAGCAGCACGTCGGCGAGGCGGATGTAGATCTTGTTGCTCGGCGCGTCGTCGTTGCCCTTGTACGAGGTGTTCGTTGCGCCGAGCAGCTTGTACACCGCCTTGTCGGCAACGTTGACGGTCAGGTCTCGCCGCGGGTCATCCGTCTCGAACTCGGCGAGGAAGTTGGTGGTCGGCGCGATGAAGCCCCAGTCGAGCGGCGCGCACAGTCCGTTGCCGTTCCGGGGATTCGCGAGCGCCTTGTGATCGTAGGCGAAGATCACTTCGGTCTCGGTCCATTCCTTCGTCACGTCGAAGCTGTCGAAATACCTGGCGTTCAGGCTGTAGTAGTTCAGCCCCTCGAGCTCACTCACGAGCGTTATGACTTCCGCCCACTTCGCGTTGTAGAGCGCGACCTTGGCCTGCATCGCGATCACGGCACCGCGCGACGCACGCCACGGCTCGGACGAGTCGGAGAACCGGCCCGCGGGGAGGAGCGTCTTGGCCTGGGTGAGGTCGGCGCTGATCTGCGCGAAGACCTTCTCCTTCGTCTCGCGCTTGGCGACGCTGTACGCCTCGGAGAAATTCGTCAGTGGCTTCAGCAGCAGCGGTACGTCGCCGAAGTTGTTCACGAGGTCGAAATAGTAGAACGCGCGCAGGAAGAGCACCTCACCGAGGAGCCTGTTCTTGAGCGCGGGGTCCATCCCGACCTTGTCGATGACCGCGGGATCCGTCAGGTAGCTGATCGCGAGGTTGGCGCGGGAGATCCCCTCGTAGTCGTAGCTCCATTGTCCGTTGAACGCCTGGTTCGACGCGGTGAAGTTGAAGCTCTGCACCTGGTCCATCCATGCCTGATCGCCGTCCGGGTTCCACTTCTTCTGCACGTCGTCGGACGCGATGTCGGAGACGATGAAATCGTCCCTGAACACCGTGCCGAGATCCCATCGCCATTCGTTGAGGAGGTTGAGCGTGCTGGCGAGCATCTGGTACGAGGATGTCGCCGACAGCTTGATCGAATTGGCGGTTGGCTTGGCGGTGATCTGGTCGGGCGTGAGCAAGCCGACCGGATCGTTATGCAAGTCGGTGCAACTCAACGCCGCGACGGCGAAGATTGCGACGGCTGCCCGAGATGTTGCTTTCATGATGACTCCTGGCCGTTGATGAGGCCCTTGGCGGGCAGACCTAGAATTTTGCGTTGACGCCGATGATGAATGCTTTCTGCTGCGGGTATGTCCCCTTGTCCACGATGTCGGTGGACTCCGGGTCCAGCCCGGTGTAGTCGGTCGCCGTCCAGAGGTTCTGCCCCGAGACGTACACGCGGCGTCCTTCCATCAGCGAAAACCCGATCTCGAGATTCTTGAGGCGCAGGTACGATGCGTCCTCGACGAAGATGCTCGACTTCTTGCTGCTGCCGTTGTCGTTGAACGTCGTGCGCGGGATGCTGTTGCTCGTTCCCGCCCCGTTCCACGCGCCGAGCACCGCGACGCTGTGGTTGAACGGACGGCTGTCGTAGTCGGTGATCTGCTTGCCGTCGTTGTACTTGTCGACGCCGGCGACGCCCTGGAAGAACATCCCCAGGTCGAACCGGCGAAATGCGGCCGCCATGTTGAAGCCGTATTGGGCCTTGGCGATCGAGTTGCCGATGAACGTCCGGTCGTTGTCGTCGATCTTGCCGTCGCCGTTCAGGTCCTTGAACCGGATGTCGCCCGGCTTGTCCGGCGGGTTGGTGGTCCCGTACAGGTGCGTATTGATGTCGTTCTGGTTCTGGTACAATCCGTCCGCGACGTAACCGTAGAACGCGCCTAACGGGTGTCCGACCTGGGTACGGTAGACGTCGCCCGAGATGGTCGGCAGGTTGGGATGCAGCTTCTCGACGCGGTTCCTGACGGTGCCAACGTTGCCGTTCAACATGTAGCGCAGGTCCCGGATGTTGTTCCGGAAGTTGAGCGCGAGTTCCAGCCCCTTGTTGCTCACCTCACCGGCGTTGACGATCGTCGGCGAGACGTTGCCGACGATCGAGGGCAGCGAGATGGGCAGCAGGATGTCGGAGGTCTTCTTCACGTAGTAGTCGAACGACATCGACAGCTTGTCCTGCAGGAACGAGGCATCGAGGCCGATGTCGTTCTGGGTGGTGGTTTCCCACCGCAGATCGGGGTTGCCGTAGCGCGAGATGAGATACTGGTCGCCCTGACGGCGCAGCAGCGTCAGGAACGCGTAGTTGTCGATCTCCTGGTTCCCCAGCCGGCCGGTACTCGCCCGGAGCTTGAGGTCGGAGAGCCAGCGCACGTCCTGCATGAAGCTCTCGTTGGAGATCGTCCAGCCGGCGGAGATCGAGGGGAAGTAACCCCACTGATTCTTCACCGCGAACCGCGACGACGCGTCGGCCCGGAAGGTCCCGGTGACCATGTAGCGCGTGTCGAACACATAGGTGGCCGAGCTGAAGAGCGAGAACAGCTTCCACTCGGATGCGGAACCGCCGTTGTTCTGGTTGGCGAGACCGCCGTAGTTGAGATACTGGAAGTTGTCGCGTACGAAATCGAAGCGCTGTCTCGATCCGCCCAGCGACGACGAGTAGTTGGTGATGTACTCGCTCCCGCCTAACGCGCTGAACTCGCTGCGGCCGACGTTGCCCGTGTAGTTGAGCGTGTTGTTCCAGGTGACCGTCGTTTCCTGCCCGCGATCCTCGTTCAATCCGGTCGGACGATTCTGCCGCCCCGTGCCGGCGTCGAGCGCGTTGCCGCCGCCATCCGGGTCGCCGAAGTTCTGGTTGAACGCCTTGTTGTGGGACAGGTTCAGGTCGAGTCCGACGCTGCTTCGCAGCTTGAGGGCGGGGAGCACCGCGAAGTCCCCATAGATGTTGCCGAACGTCTTGAAGTTGTCGCGCCGGTCGTTGGTGTAGTAGGCGAGCGCGATCGGATTGGCGCTGAATTCGTAGCGATTGTTGTTGTTGTTCCAGGGCGTCGCGAAGAACGGCAGGTCGGTGTACGGATTGCTCGCCGAGTAGGTCGGATCGCTCGGATTCTTTTTCACGGCGATCACCGGCGGCCGGATGAGCGCGTGCCGGATGATCCCCGGGGCATCGCCCTTCGACGACAGCTTGTCCTGCGCCGCGTACGACAGCAGCAGGTTCGTCCCGACGTTAAGCCGACTAGTCAGCCCGGCGTCGATGTTCGTCCGGAAATTGAACCGTTTGTAGGCGTCGTTGTTGAACACGACGATGCCATCCTGCTGGTACAGCCCGCCGGAGAGCAGGTAACGCACCCTGTCGCTCCCGCCACTCGCCGACAGTTGCGCGTTCTGCGAATGCCCGGTGGTGAAGAGCTCATCGAGCCAGTTGGTGTTGGCGAGGTTGCTCGAGCCCTTGGCGGCGGTGTACGGGTTCGTTCCGGTGTAGCCCGAGTTGTTCCAGGCCTCCTCCATCTTGTTCATGTACTGCGTGCTGTTGAGCATCTTCGGCAGGTTCGTCGCCTGCTGGATACCCGAGTAATAGTTGATGTCGAAGTTCGACTTGCCGGCGGTGCCACGGCGCGTCGTGATGACGAAGACGCCGGCCGATGCGCGCGAGCCGTAGATCGCGGCCGCCGATGCGTCCTTGAGGACTGAATACGCCTGCACGTCGGACGGATTGAGGAACGAGATGTCGCGCGTCGGGACGCCGTCGACGATGAAGAGCGGGCTGTTGTTGCCGATCGTTCCTTCACCGCGAATGCGAATGCTGATCGCGTCGCCCGGTGCGCCAGTGCTCTGCGCGACCTGCACGCCGGCCACCTGCCCCTGGAGCGCCTGGGCAACGTCAGGCACCCGCCTCGCCTGTAGCTCGTCCGCGTCGACGGTAGCGACGGCGCCGCTGATGCTCGACTTCCGCTGCGAGCTGTAGCCGACGACGACGACCTGGTCGAGCACGGCCGCGCGCTTGTCGAGCACGAACGACACGGAGACTGTCGTCCCGCTCTCGACATTTACTGTCATCGCGACCGAGCCGTAGCCGATGCGGCGTGCGCGGACGGCGTACGTCCCGGCGGGAACACCGCCGATCGTGAAGGTGCCGTCGTCGCGCGAGATTGTTCCGAGCCGTGTCCCTTCGACGACGACGCTGACGCCGGGGAGTGGTTGCCGGCTCGCGCTGTCGACGACCTGACCGGCGATCGTGCCGGTCGGCTGCTGCGCGTGAATCGGGCGGGGCGACATCGCGGCGCAGCAGAGCGCACCGGCGAGGAGAGCGAGGCGAACGGGAAGCATCATGGGGGGCCTTCCACTCGAGTCGAGTGTGTAGAGGCGGGCCTCGGGCTCTGCGGAGGCAGGGGGGAGGGGAGCCGAGACGTCATAAATCGGGGTTTGACGAGGGAATGTCAAGCGAAATCGGAGGGCGACGGTGCGTGGCCCCGCGAGTAGTTTGGTATTGCTGCCGCCGCGTTTGCTCGGTTGGCTTTACGGAAACGCTGACCCTTTTCAAGCGTGATCATGAGGCCTTGCGCGCCGAGCTCCACATTCGCTGCCGCCCTCCTGCTGCTGGCGGCCTGTCATAACGATCGATCGACCGCCCCCGAGCCGCCACTCACCGACCCGCGCGGGCTCATTCTGACAGCGACGATTGCGTATCCCGCCGAGATCCATGTGATGCGCTCCGACGGCAGCGGGCTGCGCCAACTGACAAGCGACTCTGCGAACGATCTCGATCCGCGCTGGTCCCCCGACGGCCGGATCATCGTTTTCTCGAGAGCCGAGCGACCGATTCCGCACAGCACCGGGTGGGCCGACATTTACGTGATGAACCCTGATGGAAGCGGCAAGCGGCTGCTCTATCATGGTATCGGCGAGGCGTTCCAGCCGGCCTTTTCACCGGATGGGAGTCGTATCGCCTTTGCGCAGAACGATCCTGGTATCGGCATGCGGGTGCATGTGATGAACGCCGATGGGACTGGTGAACGCCTTCTTACTGCGGCGGCGGAGAGCTTCGCTCCCGACTGGCTGCCTAACGGAAGCCGACTCCTCTATCTCGGCCGCCGCGCGGCGCGGGCGTCGCGCTCGATTTACACGGCGCAACCTGACGGGACGGACGAGCGACTCATCGGGGGAAACGCTGCCTGCATCGGCAACGTGCAGGAGGCGCGTTGGTCACCGGACGGTGACCGCATCGCGTACCGCTGCGACGACGCGCCGGGGGGCGCCATCTTCGTCATCCACGCGGATGGAACAAGAGTAGTGCGATTGAGTCCGGTCTCACCCGGGCCTAACTACGATTTCGAACGGTATCCGACGTGGTCGCCGGACGGACGACAGATCGCGTTCCTCGGCATTCGCCATTCCCACCCGACCGGGCCATGGATGATGGACACGACCGGCGCCAACGCCGCGCCCCTTCGTTCGCCGCAAACTGCAGGGATCGTCCCGAACGACTGGGGCGCGGAGGCGACGACAGGCGAAGTCCGCTAAGGGGCGCGCTTTGTCGCGCCTAGCGCTTCCCCACCAAGCTCCTCAGCACATACGGCAAGATCCCGCCGTTCCGGTAGTAGTTGAGCTCCTCCGGCGTATCGATCCGGCAGAGCACCGTAAACGTCTTCGCCTCGCCGCCGTCAACGGGCTTCGCAACTACCCGCAGCCGCGCCCGCGCCTTCAACGTCGCATCGACCCCCTCGATGTCGAACGTCTCGAACCCCGTCAGGCCTAACGACTGCCTCGTCGCCCCATCCGTGAACTCGAGCGCCAGCACCCCCATCCCGACCAGGTTGCTCCGGTGGATCCGCTCGAAACTCTCCGCGATGACAGCACGCACGCCGAGCAGCATCGTCCCCTTCGCCGCCCAATCCCGCGACGACCCGGTCCCGTACTCCTTCCCAGCGATGATGAGCAGCGGCGTCCCCGCCTCCTTGTACTTCATTGCCGCGTCGTACAAGGGCACCGGCTCGGCGCCAGGCGAAACAGCAGTCCACCACCCCTCCTTCCCCGCCGCGATCTCGTTCCGCAACCGGATGTTCGCGAACGTCCCGCGCATCATCACTTCGTGGTTCCCTCGTCTCGCCCCGTACGAGTTGAACTCCGACGTCTTCACACCCTGCGCGATCAGCCACTTCCCGGCGGGACTAGACGCCGGAATGGAGCCAGCGGGCGAGATGTGATCGGTCGTGATCGAATCCCCATACATGCCTAACACTTTCGCGCCGGTGATCGCCCGCACCGGCGGAACCGCCAGCGTCATCCCCTCGAAGTACGGCGGATTCTTCACATACGTCGAAGAATCATCCCACGCGTACGTCTCACCGATCGGCACGTTCAGCTCCCGCCACTCCGGATCACCCTCGAACACGTTCGCGTACTGCTTCTTGAACATCTCCGCCTTCACGCTGCTCAACACCGTGTCCTCGACATCCTTTGGCGAGGGCCAGATGTCCCGCAGGAACACCGGACCGTCCTTCCCCACGCCTAACGGCTCGGTATTGAAGTCGATGTCCATCCGCCCGGCCAGCGCATACGCCACGACCAGCGGCGGCGACGCGAGATAGTTGAACCGGGTCAGCGGATTTACCCGCCCCTCAAAATTACGGTTGCCGCTCAGCACCGCCGCGACGAAGAGCTTGTTCTCCTCGACCGCATTCGCGATCGGCTCGGGCAGCGGGCCGCTGTTGCCGATGCACGTCGTGCACCCGTACCCGACGATGTTGAAGCCTAACGCGTCGAGATCCTTCCGCACGTTGGCTTTCTCGTAATAGTCGGTCACCACCTTCGACCCGGGCGCGCAGCTAGTCTTCACCCAGGGCTTGGTCTT
>JANMAM010000166.1:0-2768 GCA_031359795.1 Gemmatimonadaceae bacterium | reverse complement strand
CTCTCGGCGACGCCGCGCAACGCCACCCGCCGGATGACGCGGTCCTCCGGAGCGACCTGTCGGGCATCGAGAAAGACCCGGTATCGCGCTTCGTCCGCATCCGTCGTCACCGTGGCCGCCATGCGGACGCGAAACCCTTCGCGGCGCGCGGTGTCGATGCCCTCGAGCGCCCGTTGCCAGGCGCCGCGGCCGCGATGCGCGTCGTGGAGCACCGGGTCGGGGCTGTCGAGGCTGATCTGCAGGGTCACGCGGTCGCGCGGCATGCGCTTGAGTGAGGCGAGGCGCGCCCCCCGCAACAGCATGCCATTGGTGAGCAGCGTGACCGGCACCGCATCGGCCAAGGCGATGACGATGTCCGCGATGTCGTCGAGAAGGAACGGTTCACCGCCGGTCACGAACAGCTCGCGCACGCCGAGGGCCGGCGCTTCGCGGGCGATTCGACGAACCTGCTCGATGCCAAGCTCCCGCCTCCGCGCCGTCGGCGACGACCGCACGCAGCAGTAGTCGCAATGGAGGTTGCAGTGAAAGTTCACATACAGCCACAGCCGCTCCCCGAGCGGCCGCGCGTCGCCATTGGCGGCGGGAGCCGCGCCGTTGCGGATCACCCATCGCGTGCCGTCGTCGCTCGTCGTTCGGGCGACGATCGTGTGGCCCGTCAGGCGCGACCAGGCGTCGAGATCGGAGTCGACGACGGCGCCATTGCGGCCGGTCAGCGCGAAAAGGTCGCCGGGTGTCGTTCGTTCGAGTGCCGACAGCAGATCGAGCAGCAGCCCCGATCGAAATGTGCGATCGCCAGCGTCCAACTCGATGCGCGCGGCGAGCGGTGTCTGTACCATCGGCGGTGAGATCCTGGTGATCGTGCAGACTGGAGAACTCTGGTTCATGGGGCGAGCTTCCAGTGCATTCTTCGCCCGACCTGCACGAGCGGCTCGATCGAATTGAACCCATCCCAGCGTGGAGGCAAGTCCCTGACGCATTCTGTCCCGGAACGAGTGCTGGCGATCATGGCCAAGGCGCCGCGGGCCGGTCACGTCAAAACGCGCCTCACCTCACTCTATACTCCGACACTTGTCGTCCAGCTCTACCGCGCGCTCGTCGAGGATACGCTCGCTCTCGGCCTCGCGGTTGGCGCCACCGTCGTGGTCGTCTGTCCAGCCGGCGACGCCGAAGAAATAAGCGAGTGGCTTACCGCTGACGTTCGCGTCGTCTCGCAGCACGGGCGTGGACTCGCCGACGGCCTTGCCTCGGCGTTCGAGCTCCTCTGCGAGCCACGGCGACGAGTGATCGCCTTCAACGGCGACAGCCCCCATCTCCCGCCTGCCGTACTCGAGTCAGCATTCACCGCACTCGCCGATCACGACGTCGTCTTCGGACCCTGTGACGACGGCGGATTTTATCTGGTCGGCGCGACCGCAGCGCACGCCGGGCTGTTCGATCCGGAGGCGATGGGAACGGGGGCCGCGCTCGACGCGCTCACCGCGCGGACGCGGCGGCTCGGCCTGTCGTCGGCCGTTATGGAGGAGCACTACGATGTCGATGTCCCCGCCGATCTCGCTCGCCTTGCACGAGAACTGCTCGCGCGACCCGACCGCTCGCCGGCGACGGCGGCGCTGTTGGCGCAGTGGCCGTTCGTCGCCTTGTCACCAGCTCCCTGATTCGCGGCGGCGATCCGGACGTTAGGCGGCGGCACGCCCGTCGCCGGCACCGCCGCACTCGTTGTGCCGCTAGGCAGGTCATCGCGGATGCTCGGTCCGATTTTCCGCAGGACGCCGCTGATTCACAAAGAGGCACCGGTCGGAATCGAACCGACGAATAGCAGATTTGCAGTCTGCCGCCTTACCACTTGGCCACGGTGCCAGATCTCACTCGGCAAAACTCGGCGAGTCGACGCCCTAAACTTCGCCTCGCGCGGCATTCCCCGCAAGCGATGACGCCGGGTCCCGGGTGATCGGCGCGACGTCGATGCCCGCCCCGGCGCCCGGCTATCCGCGGCTACTCGACGATCCGGATCGCCCGCACCTTCCTGCCTAACGCTGCGCTCGGCGCAACATACCCGATCGCTCCCCGCGATGCCGCGACGAAGGCGACCACTTCCCCGTCGTTCGCCCGCTCGACCGGAGGCACTCCCTGTCCGGTGAACGTCAGCTCCTGCCAGTATTTCTTCACCCCGGGAATATCCCTGTGGTGGATCGACTTCGAGAACGATCGCCGCACCGGCGAATCCTCCTCCTGGTCGACCGGCCGCACTGCGTCACCGGCCTTCCACGTCACGACTTTCCGCAGAAAGAGTCGAGAGGTCTCTTCACGCGTCAGCGACGCGACCGGATTGGCGGCATTCACGATGACCTGGAACGACAACGTGCCCTGCGCGCTCGCCGGCCGCGCGAACAGCGCCGCAACGAGCAGCACGAGCGCGATCGGCACGCGGCCGAGCAGGCGGAGCAGAGTTCTGGCGAATGCGCACATCGGACGGGATCCTGCGCCGAAACGCGATTGACGGTGAGCCTGCTGTCCGTGAGGAAGAGGCCGGCAGCGATCGGAATGCTGTAATGAATGGACGCCCTGCCCCGGGGGCGGTCACGCGCAAGGAGGTTGAAGGGCGGGCCGACTCTGCTCATCTTCAGCGGTGCGGTCTTCGGGATCGACCGCTGCCCTTCTCCTCGCAGCTCGCGAGCGCTCGACATGCTCCTCGGCATCGCCGGCATGGTCGGTTCCGGCAAGACCACGCTGACCCACGCACTCGCATCGCGCTTCGGCCTCCAGCTCGC
>JANMAM010000131.1:0-5509 GCA_031359795.1 Gemmatimonadaceae bacterium | reverse complement strand
CAGGTTACGCAGGTCCGACTTCATCGCGGCGATGTACGCCTTTTCCTTCGTGTTCGCGAACTTCGGGATCGCGATCGCGGCGAGAATGCCGATGATGACGACCACGATCAACAGCTCGATAAGGGTAAAACCCTTGCGTGCGTTGCGAAGCATGTGTGTGTCTCCGAGGTAGGGTAAGGAGCTCACCACCAGCTTCGGCGGCGATTCCGACACTAGCTAAAGCAACCACCGTACCGCCTCGGCCTCCGCGCTAAGTCTTTATATGACAACGCATTCTATCGCTCATATTTTCACTCGGCGGCCACCTGCTACGGTAATTTGCGGCAGACGTTGTGAAATGCCGAGAGTCAAGGCGTGGCTTTGCCGAGCTGGTAAATGACATCATCCCACGTTGACGTGGTGGTCCTGGCGACGCCGTTCGTATGCCCGAATTCGACGCGCGAGGGCGTGGCCTTTGTCGGTGGAAGATTCGTGTAGAGGACCTTCAGGCGCGGCACACCATCGACCCAGACCGTTGCGCTGTCCGCCCCGAACTTCCGCAGTTGGTAGACACGGAATGCGCGCACCGAGACCGTATCGGAGGCGCCCGCGGCCGTCAGGAAGGCGCCGGCCGCGTCGACGAACCCGACTTTTCCGCGCCCCGCTGCGCCGCTGTCGGAGACGAACACCCCGATGTACTTGGTCTGGTCGTCGAGCGCGAACCCGGGCTGCGGAGTTGCGTTGCCGCCACCGTCGTCGAGGCGGAATCGAGCGTCGACGAAGGCGTTCATTCCAGTGCTGATGGAATCCCGCCGGGAGTAGAGGAGACTGTCCTTCGTCCGCCGGAGGTCGATCTGAAGGTTTCCACCGACGAGCGTCGGCGACGCCATCGTGGTCGCCGACCTCCGCCACCTTGGTTCCGCTTGCGTGTCGGGCAGCGAGTCGCCGGGGTACTCGATCTTCCAGAACGTCTCGATAGGCGGTACCCAGGCTGCGCTGACGAGGACGTCGAAGTTGCACCGCGTGACCGCGGTGTCCGCTTCGAAGATCCAGGTCTTCCGGACACGCGTCGTATCGCTGCCGCCGTTCGCCGGGCCGAGCAGCTCGGGGTAGAACCAGTACGCCTGGTTCGTGCCGTTGAAGTTGAGGGTGCCATGGCGGTTCGCGACCGTCACCGTACACGTCGGGCACGACGAGGAGGTGACCGAAACGACAGGACCCGAGTTCACGAAGACGTAGATTCCCATCGTGTCAGCCGGCGTCGCCGCGCCCTGCTCGTCGCCGATTCGATACGCGAGAAGGTTTCGGACCCCGACGTTCGCGGTGAAGGTCTTCTTGCCCGCGACCGGTGCACTCGTCGTGACAGTGGAGTTGTAGATGCGAACCGTCACGCCCTGGTTGCCGTAGATCTGCGCATCCGGCGACGCGGATGAAAGCGGCGCGCCGGCCGGCTGCTCCTCGAAGCTCAGCGTTCCGGCCGTGACGTCGACGGTCCCGCGCAACCGCGCGAGGCCTAACGCCGGGCGACCCTCACCCGGGGGCGACGAGGGCGCCCGCGGCCGATGGACCTTCGCTGCAGGCAGCGAGAGCCAAGAGCGTGAAAAGAGTCGCCTTGCTGACTGGGCAATGCGTCATGGGAAGGTGCCTTGGCTGCACGGGAGGGCCTGATGCAGCCCGCCATTGGTTGAATTCAGCGGAACGCCGTGCGGAAACTGTGCCCGCGTAATCACCGTCGCCGACGTTAGGAGCTGAGCGTCGCTGCGTCGCACCGGCGCCTAACGCTGCGAACGCGGAACGAGCCGACGCACTCGTTCCCCAGTTCGTTCCGGCCCCCCGGCCCACCGCGTTCGTTGCGCGAGTTGATTAGAGCCGTCTAATCCGAGACAACATAGCTCCGGACGCGCGGATTTTCGCGGTCGCGGTCTCGTCCCCGTTCTTCGCGAGATGGGCCGTCTGGTGAAGGTGTCAATAAATGAGACATATGAAAAATAAACAGGCACCTTGCCTCCCTGCCCGGGCGTTTTGACGAATATTTCGGATCGGTCATAAGTGCAAACCTTTGAGAGATAACAACTTAGCTTCAGGCCCTCCAATTGCTTTAGATGAGCCCGGAAGGCTATCTCTATGGAGGACTCATGCGCGCCGTTCGCTCCGGTTTTTCCCTTGTCGAGCTCCTGATCGTCATTGTGGTGATGGGAATGCTTGGGACGTTTGGTTATCCCAAGCTTCGCAACTCCACGAACGGTGTGTCGGTCAGATCGGCGCGCCAGCAGACGACCGAAATGTTGGTGATCGCGCGCGCCGCTGCCGTCCGGAACGGATCTGAAGCGCGCTTCATTCGCAGCGGCAACGTGGTGCGGGTAACCGTCGATTCGAACGGCACCTACGTCACGTTGAGCGTCCGCGATCTCAATAAGGAACACGGCATTACTGTCGCCGTTGGCGGTACAGCGCCGCGCGACACGGTTCGCTTTGACCCGCGCGGCCTGGCGATCGGACTCGCCGGCGCCGCGACGATCAAGTTCAGCAACTCAACCGTCACCGACTCCATATGCGTATCGAAGCTGGGCAAGGTCGCTCGCACCGGGTGCACGGCATGAGCCCGCGCCGCGGATTCCGTCGCAGGCGCGCGTCAGGCGGCGCTGGGCGCAGCGGGTTCACACTCGTCGAACTGCTCGTCGCGATGATGATGTTCGCCGTCGGGATGCTCGCCCTCGCCTCGACCGCGGCGGCAGTGACGAAGATGATGGGCGGCGCGAAGCGGCAGACGATCGCCGCGCAGGTCGCGCAGTCCCGCATCGAACGCATTCGCTCGAGCCCGTGCGCCACGTTGGCGAGCGGTACCGACACGGTTCGCGGCGTCATCAGCAGCTGGACCGTCGTTCGGGGCACGCGCAGTGTCGCAGTCACCGAGACCGTGACGTACAAGATGTCGCGAGCGCAGGACAGGACACGTACCTACATGACCACACTTTCATGCTGAAGATTCGTTCGCGCCGCAGCGCACGCGTTGGTGCCACGCTCGCCGAGCTGATGGTGGTTCTCGTCATCATGGGCCTCGTCGGCGCAGTCATTCTTCGCGTTGTCGTCAGGCAGCAGCGCTTCTACGCGAGCGCGGCGGAAATCACCAGCACCCGCGCGGATCTGCGCGACCTGGCGACCGCGCTTCCCACCGACCTGCGCGGGATCTCGAGCGTCGGAGGGGACATCTATGCGATGTCCGACTCATCGATCGACTTCCGCTTGCCGATGGGCATGTCGACGGCGTGCCAGGTCACGGCGGGCCTCGCGACAGTGACCCTCCCCCCTGCATCGCTGGCCTCGCGCAGCGGCGTCACCAGCTGGACCATGGCGCCGGTGGCCGGCGACTCGGTGCTGATCTACGATGAAGGGGCCGGCACGGGTCTACTCGACGACGTATGGCGCCCATACAAGATCACCGCCGCGCCCGCAGTCGGCGTCTGTCCGCTCACAACGGGATTCACCGCGACGGCCGCCGAGCAGGCCGCTGGCGTCACGTTGACCCTTTCCGCCGCTGTTCCGGCGACGACTCCACAGGGGTCGTCGATGATGTTTTTCCGCCACGCGCACTACGGGCTGTTCGCGACCGCGTCGGGGAAGACGATGCTCGGATACTACGATTGTCCGGCCGGCGTCTGCCCGAACCCGATCGCAATGACGCCGGTCGCCGGACCGTTCCTGCCGTACGCTGCGTCCGGCAGTGGTGTCCAGTTCACGTACTACGACTCGGCCGGCGCGGTCACGGCGGTTCGCACCAACGTCGCCCGCATCGATGTCGTGGTTCGCGCGGAGACTGCGGCGCCCGTCGCCCTCGTCGGCGGCGTCCGCAGCTACCTCCGCGATTCGCTGGCTTTCACCGTGTCGCTGCGCAACAGGCAGTGACTTTCACGATCAGAGGAAACATGCGCTCGACTAACAATCGTAAGGGAATGGCGCTTGGGCTGGTGCTGATCGCGATCGCCGTGATCAGCATCATGGTCATTGGTGCCTATTACGCCAACATCCAGGAATACCGTCTTGGCACGAACGGGCTGA
The DNA here is from genome assembly GCA_031359795.1 of Gemmatimonadaceae bacterium. Taxonomy (GTDB): domain Bacteria; phylum Gemmatimonadota; class Gemmatimonadetes; order Gemmatimonadales; family Gemmatimonadaceae; genus JABFXC01. The sequence continues at coordinate 1,474 of JANMAM010000131.1, read as the reverse complement.
CCCAGACGCGCGCGATGACCGCCGCCGAGTATGGCCATGGCGCGATCTATCAGAACTGGAGCCGCTCCTGGAACGCGTTCAAGAGCGGCACGACCTTCGTCGTGCCCTACGCCCAGACCGATGGCTCGATCGACACGGTGCGGGTCACGAAACTCAACAACCTGTCGTTCCTCATCAACTCCGAGGGCCGGTCTGGAAACGGGCCGCGCGGTGGCGCACGCCGCCGCGCCGGGATGATCGTCAGGCTGGCTGTCCCGCAGGTGAAGATGCTCGGCGCGATCACCACCAAGGGTAGCGTGAGGATCGGTGGATCGACCGCGATCAGCGGAACTGATACGTCCTACGCCGGCTGGAACTGCCCGCCCGCGGGCGCGCCCGTCGCTGGCGCCGTTGTCCCGTCGTTCTCGAACATCACCTCCGGTGGATCGTGCGGAGCCAGTTTCAGCTGCATCAAGGGTTCGCCGCTGGTCAGCGTCACCCCCGCCGCCAACGATACCAGCACCTACTTCAACTACGGCGGCATCGCGTGGGCGGACCTCGTCGCGATGGCGGACAAGCAGGCGACCGGCACCAACACCGGGATTGGCCCGAGCGTGTCGGGCGGCGCATGCAGGACGGCTGACCTCAAGAACTGGGGCGATCCGAATCGCGCGCTGATCCCAGGCGCGTGCGAGAGCTATTTCCCGATCATCTATGCCCCGGGCGACGTCGCGATCAACGGCAACACCGGCCAGGGCATCCTGCTGGTGAACGGAAACCTGAGCATCCAGGGCGGCTTCGCCTGGTATGGCCCGATCATCGCGCGTGGCGCGGTGAAGCTCACTGGTACGGGTAACAAGGTCAACGGCAGCATACTCGCCGCGAGCGTGATCGACAGTACGACTGCGAGCATGTTGAGCGGCAACTCGACGATCCAGTTCTCGCGGTGCGCGAACAATACCGCGTTGCAGCGGACCGCCCTGCCGTCGAAGGCGCCGCAGCGGAGCTGGGCGGAGCTTTTCTAGGCGGCTCCGCGCCGCGCGCGGCAGGAGCGTTAGTCGCACGTCGTCATAGCCTAACGGTGGATCGTTAGTGAGCGTTCACAAAGGCCGCCTCCCATTTGGGAGGCGGCCTTTGCGTTGCCGCGTAATGCGGCGCCGCTTGCAGTCTGCTATCCCGCGGGGCTGGCAAACAGACCCCGGAAAAACGCTAAGGTTCGCAACGGCAATGAGTTAGCACGATGAGAGATTGCGGTACGGCCGTTGCTTTAGATGGCAGCGTGAATATGCCGCCGATGCTGGTGGCGGTCATTCAGGTCACCCACAGAATCGGAGAGCATCCAATGCTTCGCAATGCACGCAAGGGTTTTACCCTTATCGAGCTGTTGATCGTGGTCGTCATCATCGGCATTCTCGCCGCGATCGCGATCCCGAAGTTCGCGAACACGAAGGAAAAGGCGTACATCGCCGCGATGAAGTCGGACCTGCGTAACCTG
>JANMAM010000130.1:0-2415 GCA_031359795.1 Gemmatimonadaceae bacterium | reverse complement strand
ATCTCGTTAATCGTCAGCACTACAACCTATTATTTTAGCTCTTATGTCCCTGCGGATCGGAACCTCGGGCTGGAACTACCCAACCGGCAAGGGAACGTGGAATGGCCTCTTCTACCCGCTCCCCGAGGATCGCGAGCGGGGCTTCGACGAGCTGCGCTTCTATTCGGAGCGCTTCAACACCGTCGAGGTCAACAGCACGTTTTACGGCCAGCCCCGGGCCAATGCGACGCTCGGATGGGTGAAGCGAACACCCGCCGGCTTCGAGTTCGCCGTGAAGCTGTTCCAGAAGTTTACCCACCCGAACATGGCCATTGAACCCGGCCCGGTCACGCTCGCCGACGTCGACGCCTTCAAGGGCGGCATCGATCCTCTCGCGGCCGCCGGCAAGCTCGGCCCGTTATTGATCCAGTTCCCCGCGAGCTTTCAGCGAACCTCCGAAGCCGCCGACTACGTCGCGTGGCTGCTGAAGGCCTTTGCCGGTTATCCGCTGGCGGTGGAGCTTCGTCATCGATCGTGGAGTGACGCGACCGAAACCGCCGCACTACTCGGCGAACATCACGCCGCGTGGGTCCAGATCGACGAACCGAAATTCCCCTCGTCGATACGGCAGGACCTGCTCGGCGGACGGGCGGAGTTGTATTACCTGAGGCTCCACGGACGCAATGCCGCCCACTGGTGGGATCACGCGGAGTCGGAAGATCGCTACAACTACTTCTACTCGCCGGCGGAGCTGGAGCCCATCGCGCAGAAGGTCAGCGCTGTGCGGGCGATGGTGAAAAAGGCGTACCTGTTTTTGAACAACCACTTCTCCGCGCAATCGGTCGCCAATGCGACGTCGCTGAAGACGCTGCTCGACGAGCCGGTGACGGCGCGGATGCCAGCGGAGATGGTGGAGCGCTTTCCTGACCTCGCGGGGATCGTCTCTACCTTGCCTCGCGCACGGTTACTCTGACGATCCGATCGGCGTAGTTGATCTTCTCGACGACATCCATCCCGGAAATCACTTTACCGAACACTACGTACTTGCCGTTCAGCCGGGGCGTGTCCGCCAGGGTCACGTAGATCTGCGTATCGGCTTTCGAGGCGTCACCATTGTGGGCCATCGCCACCGCGCCCTTAACGTGGGTGCGCAGCTTCGAGAATTCGGCGGCGCCGATTGGCTCCCCTGCCACCCGGCCCCACATTTTTTCCTTCGTCATGTCGCGGGTCTGTTGATCGCCGAACTGCATCACGAACCCGGGCACGACGCGATGCGCGCGCTGGCCGTTGTAGAAGCGCTTGTTGACGAGCGCGAGGATGTGCGCGACGGTCTTCGGCGCTTCGTTCGGATAGGTCTCGAACTCGAAAGTGCCCTTTTCGGTTTCCACGACGACCACCGACGGCCCGGCGCCCGGCGACGTCCTGGTCTGCGCGGATACCGCTCCGCTCAGCGCGATGACCAAGACCGTAATCAATGTTTTCATGACACTCCTACGCGGGGACACATCGTGACGAGCTGGCACTCCTGGCAGCGAGGGTAGACCGGGCGGCAGACGTTCTGGCCCCAGGTAACCAGGTACAGATTCACCACCGGCCACCACTGTTGCTTCAGCGTCTTGTAGAGCGCCTGCTCGGTTTCTTCTGGGGTTTTCGTTTGGATCCAGCCGAGCCGGTTCGAGATGCGATGCACGTGGATGTCGACGCAGATGTTCTCGTTGCTCTTGAACGCGAGAATCATCACGAGGTTCGCCGTCTTGCGGCCGACGCCCGGCAGCGTGATCATCTCCTCGAGCGTCGACGGCACCTGTCCGCCGAACTTCGCGAGGATCATCCGCGCCGCGTCCCGCACGAACAGCGCCTTGTTGCGATAGAAGCTGACCGGGTAGATCAGTTTCTCGATTTGCTTGACGCTGAGCTTTACCATTGCAGCCGGCGTCCGCGCCTTCGCAAACAATCTCGTCGACGCCGCCAATGTGGTGGCGTCCTGCGTCCGCGCGGACAGCAGCGCCGAGATCAGGATTTGAAACGGATCCTTCTTCTGGCTTTCCGAAATCTTCTCGACCGCGGGTAAAGCGAGTCCGCCGATCTCGCGCGCCAGCGTGCGCAGCACGCGCTCCCGCCTTCGCGCTTCGCCTGCCTTCGCACTTGAGCGATTCGGCGCGGCAGGCTCTGCCAGAGCGGCCGCACTAAGGAACCGGAGTGAGGGGCTGGTGACCATTCAGTATTGCAATGGCATTCGCGACCGCGAGGTCGGCCATCGCGGTGCGGGTTTCGGTAGTGGCGCTGGCGAGATGGGGAATCAACAGCACGTTCTCGAGCGCCATCAGGCCGGGGTGAATCTCCGGCTCCTTTTCATAAACGTCCAGCGCGGCGCCGGCGATCAGCCGCTCCTTGAGCGCCCACGCCAACGCGCCTTCGTCCACGACCGGACCTCTC
>JANMAM010000111.1:0-4739 GCA_031359795.1 Gemmatimonadaceae bacterium | reverse complement strand
GTTGCCGCGGGCGACTCCGCGGCGCCGGTGACGCCGGCGTTCCGTCGCTACATGACCCCTCGAGAGCGCTCGGCGCTGCGCCGCCAGCTGGCGGCGGCCGGGTCCTGGACAACGTTAGGCTGCGACCGCGTGGCTGAGGGTGCCGACGGAATCGGCGCGCGGTCTGCATGCAGCTGCTACGCCGTCGCGGACGCTCCCGATGTGAGCCGGGTCTTCACGGTGCTCTATACCAGCGACTGGAAGGCGAGCTGGATCGAGATGTACAACTACTGACGCTGATACGGCCGATGGCGAGCGACACCGAGCCAGCCGTGCGCGTTGGTACGGCCGGGTGGTCGCTGCCACGCGCGGTGCAGGAGCAATTTCCTGGCGAGGGACCACACCTCGCCCGCTACGCACGCGTCTTTCCCGCGGCCGAGATAAACTCGTCGTTCCATCGGCCGCACAAGCCGAGTGTCTACGCACGGTGGGCCACCGCGACACCGGAGTCGTTCCGCTTCGCGGCGAAGATTCCAAAGACGATCACTCACGTCGCGAAGCTCGGTCAAGCAGCCGCGCTGCTCGACGCCTTTCTCGCCGAAGCGACCACGTTAGGCAGGAAGCTCGACTGCCTGCTCGTCCAGCTCGCGCCGAGCCTGCAGTTCGACGAGCCGGTCGCCCGGGATTTCCTTGCGGCGCTCCGCGAACGGTGGGCGGGCGATGTCGTGCTCGAACCGCGGCACGCGACCTGGTTCACCGCGCAGGCCGATACGCTGTTGGTTGAGCGGCGCGTCGGGCGGGTCGCCGCCGATCCGGTGCGCGCGCCGGGCGGCGAGCTGCCGGCGGGCTGGCCGGGTATCGCGTACTATCGCCTGCACGGGTCGCCTCGCACGTACTACTCGTCGTACGACACCGAGTACCTCGTGTCGCTCGCCGAGCAGCTGAGGGTGCATGCGCGTGAAGGACGGCGAGTGTGGTGCATTTTCGATAATACCGCGAGCGGCGCGGCGGCGGGGAATGCTCTTCACCTGATGCGGCTGCTCGATGGGGGGCGGGGATGACCGGTCTTCTCGGTCGCGAAGCCGAAGCGCGGTGGCGCATCGCGAGCGGAGTCTGGACGGGGCGCGCGTTCGCGGTCGTGATGCTCGCCCCCGTGCTGGCGAAGATCTTCTTCCCGGGCCGTGGGGGCCGCGCGAACCTGCTCTACGAGGGCGGGTTGACGGTTGCGGCGGCGCTGGTCCTGTTGGGGTTGAGCGAGTTGCTCAAGCGCGGAAGCCGGGCCGCGGCGGCGCTTCTCCTCGCGTGCTTCATCGCGCTCAAGCTGGCGCTCTGGTGGGTCGGAGCGGCCAAGCTCTGGGACGGCGCACTCGTCTCGGCGGTCATCCTCTTTGGATTGGTGCAGGGGCTATGGGGTGCGCTTATGCTGGCGTCAGTACGGCGCGATCGCGCCGCGATAAGTACTGGCGTGCGCCCCGACTGAACAGCAAAAGGGGGAGCCGCGCGATGCGCGGCTCCCCCTTTTGTATCGCCGCTCTGTTACGCGGCACGTGTCGATCGATTTTCAGCTCGCTTCAGCGACGACTTCGGCTGCGGGCTCGGATGGGACGGCGGCTGCTACGGCCGGCTTTGCCGGTGCGCCACGGCGCCAGTAGCTGGCGGCCGGGGCCGCGCGGCGGGTCATCAGGTCGTCGTAGTAGGCGACGACGCGGGAGCTGACCGAAGCGCGGGTGTCTTTCGCGCTCGCCTGGAAGGGCGCGTAGCGGTGCCGGTCATCGGTGGAAACCCGGAACCACCACCAGGCGCCGCGCGGAGCGGAATGAGCGCCTTCGACCGAGCAGCTGAACGTGCGCGTACCGTCGTTGAACTCGAAACCATCGATCACGTCGTTGTCCTTGAAGACTGTCTCTGAATATAACCCTTTCCCCCTCTCCGCGCCCTTGGAATTTTCGTGCGGCCCCGCTCGCCTGTGCCGATGTGGCAGCAGTGACCACGGTTGAGCGAGATGGCCGTGGTGCGGGCTACCGCACAGTGATGAGAAATTCGGCGGTCTCGCCCGGCGAGGTCGCGACAGCGCCGTCCGAGCCTAACGTCAACCGTGCCGCCGCCGTGGTTCCGGGGTAGCAACGGTAGCTGCGACCAACGCCGGCGTGGAACAAAGCGTATTGCCGCGGGTGATTGAAGCCGCCATCGTCGCGCGCTCTGGCTACGGCCGGGGCGAGCCATCATCATTGGTGGAACGGACGCGGCTCGCCTGTCGCCGCGTCCAGTGTCGCACATCAAATCCTGACTCGCCGAGAGATGCCCACGGGCCTGAAAAGCTTTGGTCTCACCGAGATGCTGCGCTGCAGCGTCGCGCTCCGTCAGGCAGCAGCCGGGTCCTCGAGCATGGAAGACGCCGCGCGACGGATCTGCCGCTACTTCTACGACGAATTCGGGGAGATGAGCACTGCCGCCGGCGCTGATGAGTTGATTGGCGGAGGCGACTGCGCGCTCGTCCGCCTCTACAAGACGCACTCGTACGCGCGGCTGCCGCCCTCGCTACGGCGTTTCGCCGACAAGGCGCTCGGCGGAGCCACCGTCCCGCCGGGCCTCCGCTGCCTGACGTTGCTCGGGACGGCCGGGGACGAGCCCGAGTGGAATGATCGCGACACGTCGCGCGGACACCGCGCGATTCCGTTGCCCAGCCCGAAGATCGTCGAGCAGGCGCCGATGATCGCGCAGCTCGTGCGCCAGTTCGGGCTCGATCTCGCCGACGTCGTCTCGCCATCGCCCGAATTCGTCCGCGAGATGAGCGGGCGGAGCTACGGCGTCTTCCATGTCGAGGACGCGGTCGGCAGTCCGTTCATTCCGGCGCAGGCGGAATTCGTCGAGCGTTATGGGATTCGCTCGGTGGTCGGGTTCGGTGGCGCACTGCGCAGCGGCGACATCTTCGCGGTCGTGCTGTTCTCGCGCGTCTCGCTGAGCCCCGATATCGCCGAGCGTTTCCGCACTATTGCACTCGACGTGAAGGGCTCGCTCTTCAACTTCGAGGAAAACGAGGTTTTCAGCGCGAGGGCGTAGGCTTCGCCCCGGGTATCGTGACGCGGCGAACGGTCTGGCAGTCGATCAGCCGTACCCACCCACCTTGATGACCTTCCAGAACACCGCACCGCTCCGCCGGATCACTGGCCGCGTGCTCGCAGTCACCTCCGTCGCCCTGCTGTTCGCCAACGTCATCGCCTGCGGCGAACGCGGCAGCGATGGTCCCGACGTCCGCGGCAGTGGCCTCCGTGCAGCGGCCGTCGACGACCGGGCGCGAGCGCTCGTGTACGATGCGGCACTACGGCAGGCATTCGACGTCGACAGCACGCTCATTCTTCTCGTCGATCCCGCCATCCTTCCGCGGAATGGCAGCTTCGCCCGCGACGCGAAGCTTTCGCCGGACGTCGTCGCCGGTCTGCAGCGAGCGGGGATGACGCGCGGCAGCTGCGAGACGGCGGACGACGGCAAGCGCGCGCCGCAATGCCTGTCGCCGGGACCGGGTTACATCGTCCGCTTCTCCGACGTGTACCAGGCAAAGGGCGACACCGTCCGCGTGTTCGTCGCCGCGCAGCGCTTCCGCACCACGACCGGCCTCGGCCCCCCGCAACGCTTCGCCTTCGAGAGCGGGTTCGAGATCGTCAGGCGGGGCGAGAACGGCTGGCGGGTCGCGCGCGAGGGACGGCGGGTGGCAAAGTAACGGCGAGTCGTCCCCTCGAGCGAAAACAACGACCGCCCCATTCGGGCGGCCGTATCGTCGGGCAGCTCGGCGCCTAACGCTCAGAACCCGAGGTAGGCCCGGACCCGCGGCTCGATGCGGTCGGGCGACCACATCGGCGACCAGACGAGATTCACCGCGACATCCTTCACGCCCGGCACGGCACGCGCCGCGCGCTCGGCGTCGCCCATCAGCTGCGGGCCACTCGGACAGGCCGGCGACGTGAGGCTCATGTCGACCTTCACCGACCGATCGTCGACGGCGATGTCGTAGACGAGCCCCAGGTCGACGATGTTCAGGTTCAGGTCGGGATCCTTCACCCGCCGCAGCGCCAACTTCACCTGATCGACCGTCGGCGGCGGCTCACTCGGGTCGAACACAGGCGCGCCATCGGTGGCGGGTGTCACCGTGACGGGCGATTCAGAAACGGGCGTGTCCATGCAGTCAATCTCGCGGTTGGCGGGGCCGGCTACAAGCTCCGTTCCTCGTTCCGTGCCTCGTGACTGACTGACCCTGGTGACTGCCGCATGAGGCAGGAACCCGCACTGCCATGAGGCACCAGGCAGGGGACCTGCCCTGCCACGAGGGCAAAACGACACAGGAACCTGCCCGGCCAGGAGGCGGGCTGCAGGGCCACGCGGCATGATGCACGAGGCAGGGGATCGGCCAGGGGCGCAGGACCGCGGCTGTCGCGTGGTGGTGCCGCGTGGCCACTACCCTGCCTCGTGCCGCCTGCTCTCGTGCCCCTGCAGCACGCCTCCTGGCACGGCAAGTTCCTGTGTCGTTCTGCCCTCTTGGCAGGGCGGGTTCCTGCCTGCTGCAGCAGTGACGAAGGAAGATGGAGCTTGTAGCGACCGCCGCCAGCCACGAGATTCATTGCATGGACACGCCCATCCCTGAAACTGCGGTCACGGCAACTCCGGCCGCCGATGGCGCGCCTGTGTTCGACCCGAGTGAGCCGCCGCCGACGGTCGATCAGGTGAAGTTGGCGCTGCGGCGGGTGAAGGATCCCGACCTGAACCTG
>JANMAM010000084.1:0-14969 GCA_031359795.1 Gemmatimonadaceae bacterium | reverse complement strand
ATGCTCTCGTGCGTCAGCGCGGCGTAGCCCACCGCGACGCCGAGGATCAGCCACGTCCCGGGGAGCCCGAGCGGGATGATCATGATGCAGCAGAAAAGCAGGAAAGCGAGAAGGAGAGTGCCCATGCGCGTTACTGGTCGGCGTGCGGTATCCCGAAGTTTACGCAGGTTGCACGCGCGAGTTCCAGCGCCGCGTCAGGCAATCTCGCGCGCGGCGCTCGACACGAGGCGTGCGATCTCGTGCATTCCCCCTCCGTGCAGGCGAGACACATTGTCCGCCGCCCGGTGGATCCGCCAGAGCGTGCCGATCCCGCCGCGACTGACAGTCACCGCGCTCCATCCGGCATCGGCGAGGGCGACACCATCGGTGAGCAGTCCCGGGAGCGTTCCCCGCTCCGTCACTGTCATTCCGATCGCCCGCGCCGCGCGCGCAAGCCCGACGCGCACGCGCGCAGCCCGGCCGTGACGCATGGTAATCGTCGAGCCGTGATCGTCCACTCCATCGACGTTGATTGCCATCGCCGGCGCGTGCAATCGGGCGAACGCTCGCGCGCCGGCCATTCCAAGTTCCTCGGCACTCGTCAGGAGCACACCTATCGACATGTCGTGCGGCAGCGCCTCGGCGGCGAGAAGTACCGTCACGACTCCGGTTCCATCGTCGAGCGCGCCCGCCGACTCGGAGCCGACGACGCTCGCCATCACGGGCAGCGAGGATGCGGTTCCGGCCAGTGCGACGAGGTTCCACGCCTCGGGGGGGATCGCGGCGCCGGCGACCGCGGCGATCGCGAGGACGGCGAGTGCGAGGAGCGCGAGGACGGTAAACACGATCCCCGCGACTCTGACCAGCATCGGGACCGGCTGTGATTTGCTGTCGAGGTGGGCAACGAGCCAGAGCCGCGGAACCCCGCGTGTCGCGACGAGGTTCACGCTCGATGCTCGCGCCCAGGGCAGCGTCGTGACCCGTCGCCCGACGAGAATCCCGCCGATTGCAAGCGCCAGCGCCGCCGATACGATCACGGTCAGTGCCGCGCCCGGACGCGCGTCCCGCCCGAATCCCCACGCGAGCAGTACCGTCAGGCAGGCACCGAGGCCAGCGATAGGCGTCGCCCAGCGGCCCGGGAATGCCGAATAGTCGAATCGCTCTTCGGCGACCGCGAATCCTGCCGCCGTCAGGCGACTTCGGCAGAGCGTACGGACGCGGGCTTCCGCATCGCCACCGGCGGGGCGCGGCTCGGCCGCGACTCGCGCGAGCAGCGTCATGGCAGCGGCGTCGCCGCTGATCTCCGGAGGCGAGTCGTGTCGCAGCACTCTTCGCCGTTAGGCGGGAGCGTCAGGCGGCAAGATGCGGATCGGCTCGGCGCAGCAGTTCAGCGACCCGGGTCTCGTCCGACGACGACAGGGGCAGGAGGGGCGAACGCACCGGTCCCCCGCGGCGTCCGACCTGGTCGAGTGCGGCCTTGATGCCCGCCACTCCCAGGCCGTTGACGATCTGCGCCGCGAGCGGCGTGAGCTGGTCCTGGGCGCGGCGCGCGGTGGCGCCGTCGCCTCGCGCGGTGCCGACGGCGCACTCGTAGACCCTTGTTGCGATCGGTCCGGCGAACAGCGCGACGCCGAGGATCCCGCCGCGCGCTCCGCGCTGAAGCGCCGGATGGAACGTCGTCCCGCTCCCGGTCAGCACGGTAAAGGTGTCCGACTGCGCAAGATCGACGTATTTGCCGAGCAACTCGAGATCGCCCGAGCTATCCTTGATCCCGATGATGTTCTCGTGCTGCCCGAGCTCCGCCGCGAGCGCCGGCTCGAGCGTGAGGTGCGCGTACTTCGGGATATTGTAGAGCAGCACCGGGAGCGGGCTCTCATCGGCGACCCGACGAAAATGAGCGAGCAGCGCGTCGCGCGTCATCGCGGTCAGGTAATAGTGCGGCGACACCACGAGGATTGCGTCAGCGCCGCGGCGCGCCGCCTCACGCGCGCGCTTGACGACGATCCGCGTGGACTCGCCGCCGCAGCCGCTCACGAGCCACCGCTCCCGTGGCACGGCCTCGCGCGCCCAGCCAACGAGGTCACCGCGCTCGTCCTCGTCGAGCAGCGCCGCTTCGCCTGACGAACCGCAGACGACGATCCCGTGTACGCCGTCGGCGAGGTGCGCGCGCACGTTCATCAGGAATGCGTCGCGGTCGATCACCTCGTCTCCGCGGAAGGTCGTCACCACCGGGCAGAAGACGCCGCCTAACGTTCGCGAGGATTGTTCGGTCATGGATTGAGGAAATCGAGTCCGCTGCCAAAGCCATTGTCCGCGGGTGCGGTCTCCGGCTGCGGCGCCGTCCGGCCACTGCCGTCGCTCGCCGCCCCGCCGCCGTTCCCCGGCTTCTTCGACAGTCCACCGAAGGTCCGCATCTGCAGCTCGAAGTCGCTCGGCTTCGATGCATTGGCGTGAGCAACCTCGTACGAGACGTCGCCCGACAGCACCAGCTCGGTGAGGTGCTGGTCGAACGTCTGCATTCCGTACTGCTCGCGCCCATCGGCCATGTAGTCGCGAATCTCCGGCAGGTTGCCGCCGTCGACGATCAGGTCGCGAATCGTCGGGGTGACAACGAGGATCTCCGCTGCCGCGACGCGGCCCTTGCCGTCAGCCCGTGGCAGAAGCCGCTGCGAGATCACCGCGTGCAGCGATTCGGCCAGCCGGATGCGGACCACCGCCTGCTCCTGTGGCGGAAACATCGCCATGATTCGCATGATGGTCGAGATCGCGTCAGGGGTGTGCAGCGTCGAGATGAGCAGGTGCCCGGTCTCCGCGGCCTTGATCGCCGTGTCGATCGTTTCCGCGTCGCGCATCTCGCCGATCATGATCACGTCGGGATCCTGCCGCAATGCGGCGCGCAATCCCATCTTGAAGCTCTCGGTATCCGAGCCAATCTCTCGCTGCGTCAGCGAGGACTTGACGTCGCGATGGAGGAACTCGATCGGGTTCTCGAGCGTGATGATGTGCCGGTTCTCGTTGCTGTTGATGTAGTTCACCAGCGCGGCCATCGTGGTGCTCTTCCCCGAGCCCGTGACCCCGGTGACGAGTACCATTCCCCGCTCGGCCTGCGCGATCTTCGTCAACGTCATCGGCAGCTTGAGCTGCTCGACGGTCGGAACCTCGAACGGGATCACTCGCATCACGATCGCGAAGCTGCCGCGCTGCCGGAGGATGTTCACCCGGAACCGGCCAATGCCCGGCGCACCCCATCCGCAATCATAGTCGGTGATCGTGTCGATCCGTTTCCGATCTTCCTCATTCCGAATCAGGTCAACCGCGATCGCGCGAGTCTGTTCGGGGGTCAGCGCCTGACGCGTCAGCGGCACGAGCTCGCCGTTGATGCGCGCCCGGAATACATCGCCGGCTTTGATGTGCACGTCCGACGCGCCCCGATCGACCGCCGCCTTGATGATGCGTTGCATCTATTCCTTCAGTTCAGCGTTGTTTGCCAGGGTTGCACTTCTCTGGTTTCCCATCGCTACGCCGCACGACCGCGCGCGGTCAGTAGCCTTCGTGCTTGTCGACCACATTTCGCAGTGGCTGCCCTTCCGAGTAGCGCACCCAGTTTTCGGTGAACAGGTCGAGCTGGCGCTCCCAGTACCGCGACGTGGAGACGCCGGAAACGTGGGGCGTCAGCAGCACGTTGCGAAGGCCCCAGAAAGGGCTTTGCGCCCCGAGCGGCTCCTTGTCGAAGACATCCAGCACGGCGCCACGCAACGCTCCGCCCTCCAGTGCCTGGGCCAGCGCCGCCTCGTCGAGCAGAGATCCACGGCCGACATTCGCGATGATCGCGCCACGCTTGAGCCGCGCGATCCGCCCGGCGTCCAGCAGTTGCCGCGTCTCGGCGGTCGCCGGCGTCGAGAGCACAACGACGTCCGCATCGGCGAGCTCCTCGTCAATTCGGGCGGGCCCGACTACCCGCTCGAACCCACGCGGCATCGGCCGATCCGGATGCCGCCGTACGCCGACGCACTTGGCGCCGAAATGCGATAGCGCTTCGCCGATGGCTGACCCAAGCCCCCCCGCCCCGATCACCAGTGCCTGGCAGTCACCCAATTCCCGCACGGTCGATCCGTCACCCACGAAGGGCTGCTTGTCCCACTGCCCCTTTCGTTGCAGTTCAATCGCGATGTCGAACGACCGAAGCAGGTGAAGAATCCCGCCGAGCACATGCTGGGCGATCGGCTGTGCATAGATGCCTGCCCCATTGGTCAGTACGACGTCGCTGGCGACCATTTCCGGAAACAATGCCGACCCGACCCCCGCCGCCGCCGAGTGCACCCAGCGCAGCGACTTTCCCGCGTCGAACACCGCGCGCGACAGGCCGAAACCGTAGTACGCCTCCGCGTTCGCCACCTGCGTCAGCGCCTCCGAGCTGGGAGGCGCGCCACCATCGCCGTCCGAGATCGCCGGGGCGGTCACGAAATGTACCCGCCACCCGGCCGGCGCCGATGCGGCGAGGCGCGAGCGTGCCACCGGCGTCAACGACCAGTTCTTCGACGTCGCCGTGAGGTCGACAACGAGCAGTCGTGAGTTCATGCTATCGTTAGGCATGTGCTGCAACGCGCCCTGCGGCGTTAGTCGAACTGCGCGCTGAGCACGTCGCTGCGGCGCATCAGCGCCGCGGAGATGATGTCGTATTGCCGCGCCGGGCCCATCAGCTTCAGCTCGTAGGTTCGATCGTCGCTGTGCTCGTAGACGGTTTTCTGGAGCACCTGGATCCCTCCCGAATTGAAGATCTGCTCGAGCTCGTCGAACGGCGTTCGCGGCAGGACGCGGAGCGTTCCGCCGATCACCCGCCGCCTCTGCAGGAGCCGCTTCTCGACCCGTCCCAATCCATAGAGCACGCTGGCGACGAGCAGCGTCGCGCCGGCGGCCTCGATGAAACTTCCCGCGCCGATCGTCAATCCGATGGCGGCGACCACCCAGATCGTCGCCGCCGTGGTGAGCCCGACCACAGTGCCGCGAGCCTGAAGAATCGTTCCCGCCCCGAGAAAGCCGATCCCCGAGATCACCTGCGCCGCGAGCCGAGCCGGATCGCCGACCCGGACGCCGCCCTCGGTGATACCGATGCGAATCGAGAGGTCCATCAGCATCGCCGATCCAACGCAGATCAGGATGTTCGTGCGCAGTCCCGCAGGTTTTCCGGATAGCTCACGCTCGAGTCCGACCGCGCCCCCGAGGAGTACTGCCAGCGCGAGCTTGGCGAGCAGGTCGAGCCGGAGGACGGTGACGAACAGTCCAGCCGACGGCAGGTCTGGGGCGGCGAGCGATGCGATCACGATGGGCCTGTGTCGAGCGGTGCGACCCTGCTCCAACAGGCGGGTGCTGGGAAGTGTTCGACGCCCTGGGCGTCAGCGCACTCGGTCAGCGGTTGCCCAGGTCGCGAACGTCGTCGGGCGCCGTGTCCGGCGACGGATCGCCGTACGAGATGCTCCGCGCCTGTTCCTCGAGCTGGGCGATGGTCGCCTCGTCGGGATGGGTCGGGGTGGCGAACTGGCGGAAGACGATACTTCCGCACTTGGTGCATTTGATAGACGACGGAACGCTCTGATCGAAAAACTGCTCGGCTCCGCAGGTGATGCAGACCATCGTCACGAGGCCGCGGGGTCCTGAACCAGCCATCTGTCCTCCGGGAAGGGGCTCCCGGAGTGTCAGGCAAGACCCATGCGCTCCTTGACCTCGCCCATCGTCTCCCGCGCGATCTCCCGGCAGCGCGCCGCCCCAGCGGCAAGCGCGTCATCCACGATCTGCGGGTTGGCCGCAATTTCTGTCGCGCGACGCCGAATCGGAGTCAGTTCCGCGTCCATCGACTGGTGGAGGACTTTCTTGCAGTCGATGCATCCCCACCCGGCGGTGGTGCAGTTGATCTCCACCTGCCGAACGGTCTGCTCGTCGCTGAAGGCCTTGTGCAGGTGGTAGATGTTGCAGACTTCCGGGGTACCCGGATCGGTGCGCTTCATGCGCGCCGGGTCGGTCACCGCCGGGCGGAGCTTCGCCCAGATCTGCTCGCTGCTTTCGAGCAAGCCAACGTAGTTGTTCAGCGACTTCGACATCTTTGCCTGATTGTCGAGGCCCATCACTCGCCGCGTCGGCGTGAGCAGCGCTTGCGGCTCCGGGAAATAGTCGACGCCACCGCCGAACGCGGCGTTCCACCGCCGAGCGATGACGCGCGACAACTCGAGGTGCTGGATCTGGTCCTCGCCGACCGGCACCTGGTCGGCGCGGTAGAGGAGGATGTCGGCCGCCTGCAGCACCGGGTAGGTGAGCAGCCCGACGGGCACGCTCTCCTGGCGCTGCGACTTCTCCTTGAATTGCGTCTGGCGCTCGAGCTCACCAAGCGGTGTCACGCTATTGAAGATCCACGCCAGCTCGGTATGTTCCGGCACTTCTGACTGAAGAAAGACGGTGGCCTTTGCCGGGTCTATTCCCGCGGCGAGCAGTGAAACCGTCATCTCGCGACGGCGGCGACGAAGGGCGTCAGGCTCGTACGAACCGGTGATCGCGTGGTAATCGACGACGCAGTAGATCGCCTCGTGCGTTTCCTGCAACAGAACCCAGTTCTTCACTGCCCCGAGGTAGTTGCCGATGTGCAACTCCCCCGAGGGCTGAATTCCGCTGAAGATCCTTGGCATCACGCGAAACTAGAAGCCCGCCGGATGGAGAGCAACCGTGACATTCGCTGCACGCGGGAATGAGGGCATGTCGCGGAGAGGCGCCTCGCGTGCCGACGACGCAATGTTGCTCGACGCCGCCATTGCGGCCGCCCACGATGCGGCCGCCGCGATCCGGCAGCACGAGCCGAACCGCGCGACGCTGCGCTGGGAAGAAAAAAGTCCCTCCGATTTCGTCAGTCTTGTCGATCGCGCGGCCGAAGAACGCATCGCCGCAGCGATCGCCGCCCGAGTGCCTGACGCTCGGCTGCTCAGCGAAGAAAGCTCGCCACATCTGGAGCGCGTCGGCGAAGGAGTGGTGTTCGTCGTCGATCCACTCGACGGAACAACCAATTTTCTCCACGGCTTTCCGGCGTACGCGGTCTCGATCGCGGCAATGGTCGACGGGGAGCTGCGCGCGGCGGTAATTATCGATGTGCCGCGCCACGAACTTTTCACCGCAACCCTTGGCGGCGGCGCCTTTCGGGACGGGTTGACCATCAGCGTCTCGACGATCACCGATCCGGCGCGTGCACTCCTCGGCACTGGACTTCCCTTCAAGGATCATGGGCAGGTCGCGCCCTATGTTGCTCGGCTGCCCGCGATCATGAAGGCGACTTCGGGGCTCCGTCGCCCGGGCGCTGCGGCACTCGATCTCGCATCGGTCGCGTGTGGACGCTTTGACGCATTCTGGGAAATGATGCTCGCGCCGTGGGACGTCGCCGCTGGTATCCTTCTCGTGCGCGAGGCGGGCGGCGTCGTGACCGACCTGGGGGGCGTCGATTCGCGAGTCACGCACTCCGGGCTCGTCTGCGGAAACCCTTCGATGCAACCGTGGCTGCTCGACAAACTCACCAATCCCAGTCCTGACTGATGAAGCTCGTCGAATGCGTGCCGAATTTCTCGGAGGGTCGGCGTCCCGAAGTCGTCACAGCGATTCGTGACGCCATCGCGAGCGTCGAAGGTGCGTCGATTCTCGATGTTTCGTCGGACGCGTCGCACAACCGCACCGTCGTCACGTTTGTCGTGCCTCTCGACCACGCGGTTGACGCCGCATTTGCCGGGATCGCGAAGGCACAGGAGTTGATCGACCTGACGACGCACAGCGGAGAGCATCCGCGAATGGGCGCGGCCGACGTCGTGCCGTTCATTCCCCTCGAAGGCGCGACGATGGAGGATTGCGTCGTACTCGCGCGGACGCTTGGGAAGCGCGTCGGACGGGAGCTGCGGATTCCTGTGTTTCTTTACGAGCGAGCGGCGACAGTTCCGGCGCGCGAAAACCTCGCCGACGTCAGGCGCGGTGAGTTCGAAGGCCTTCGCGCGGAGATCGGAAGCAACCCGGCTCGAACGCCCGACTTCGGACCGGAGAGAATCCACCCGACATCGGGTGCCGTGGCGATCGGTGCGCGTCCCTTCCTCGTCGCGTACAACGTCTATCTCGGCCCGGCAACGAACATGGAGGTCGCGAAGCGGGTCGCCAAGGCTGTTCGCGGCTCGTCAGGCGGGCTGAAGGGAGTGAAGGCGCTCGCGCTGGAAGTGGATGGTCAGGCACAGGTCTCGATGAACCTCGTCGACACCGAGCGGACACCGCTGCACCGCGCCTATGAGATGGTCCGGATCGAAGCGGAGGCGTGGGGGGTGACTCCAACGTGGAGCGAGATCGTCGGACTCGTGCCCGAACGCGTGCTTTTCGACGCTGGCATCCGGCATGTCCGGCTCGACAAGTTCACGATCGACCAGGTGCTCGAGCGAAAGGTGCGGGCCGTCGTCGCCGGCGGCGAATCGCTGAGCGGATTTGTAGCCGCCGTTGCGTCGCCGGCACCGGTCCCGGGGGGTGGCAGCGTGGCCGCACACGCCGGAGCGTTAGGCGCTGCGCTCGCGCAGATGGTCGCCGGCCTGACGATCGGCAAGAAGAAGTACGCCGCGGTCGACGCCGAGATGAAGGAGGCAGCGCTCGCCGCGGCCGCGCTTGTCAACGAGCTGTCGTCGCTCGCGACCCGTGACGCCGCCGCCTTCGCGACCGTCGCCGACGCCTACAAGCTGCCGAAGGAACCGGAGGCCGCGGCGACCGCGCGTCAGGCGGCGATAACCGCGGCCCTGCTCCAGGCAGCTATCGTCCCACTTGAAACGGCACGTGCCTGCGCCCGGGTCGCCCAGCTCGCCGCTGCCGTCGCCGAACGAGGGAATACGAATGCAGCCTCCGATGCCGGCGTCGCCGCCCTCCTTGCCGAGGCCGGCGCCAGGGGCGCGTCCTACAACGTCCGCATCAACGTCGCCTCGCTCGATGACAGGTCTCAGGGCTTGGCCCTGCTCGAGGAGATCGCTCGCGCGGTCGGCGAGACGAGTGCCCATGCCGCGCGTGCGACCGCGGCTGTGGAGAAGGCTATCGGCCTTTAGCCGTTAGGGTTGAGCGACAACGGTAGCAGCGCCGACTGCGGCTTGGCCGTTAGCTCACGGCTAATGGCTGCAGTCACGCCGCCCGAGTCAAGACCCGCGGTCCGTCAGCGGTGATCGCGACCGTGTGCTCGAAGTGCGCCGACCGCGATCCGTCCTGCGTCACGACCGTCCACTTGTCGCCTAACGTTCGCGTCGCCGGCCCGCCGACGTTCACCATTGGCTCGATCGCGATACAGAGGCCGGGGATGAGCGGTTGCCCGCGCTTCGGCTTGCCATGGTTGGGCACCTGCGGCTCCTCGTGGGGTTCGACGCCGATGCCGTGGCCGACCAGCGTACGCACGACGCTGAATCCCGCCGCCTCGACCACGCGCTGCACCGCCGCACCGATGTCGCCGATATGGTTTCCCGGCTGGGCCGCAGCGATTCCGACGTCGAGCGAACGGGCGGTGACCTCGAGCAGCTTCGCGGTCTTCGCGTCCACGGCGCCGACCGGTACCGTCGCCGCCATGTCCGTGTAGTAACCCTTGTACTTCACGCCGACGTCGACCGAAATGATGTCGCCGTCACGGAGGACGCGCGATCTCGACGGAATGCCGTGCACGATCTCGTTGTTCACCGAGGTGCAGAGCGTCGCTGGAAATCCGTAGAGCCCCTTGAACGCCGGCACCGCGCCGTCGTGGCTGCGGATGAATTCCTCGGCGAGCGCATCGAGCTCGCCGGTCGAGATTCCCGGTCGGACGGAGCCACGCACGGTGTCCAGCGTCGCGGCGAGGATGCGACCCCCCTCCGCCATCATGTCGATCTCGCGCGTCGACTTCAGCTGAATCATTTTCCGATCGCCTCGAGCGCGCGTGCCGTCACCTGGTCCTGCGTCCCTACCGCATCGATGGTCCGTACCAGCGCGCCATGCGTCCGATACCAGTCGAGTACGGGTGCAGTCTGCTTGCCATACACCGCGAGTCGGTTTCTGATCGCGTCCGGATCGTCGTCCTTTCGGCGAATCAGCTTCCCGCCGCACCTGTCGCACCTGGCTCCCGCATCGCGACCCGTGTAAGGCGTCTGGCAATTCTCGCATACGGTACGTCCGCCCAGCCGTTTCACCAACTCCGAATCGGCGACGTCGAAAAAAAGCACCGCGTCGACCTTGCGTCCCAGCTCCTTGAGGACGCGGTTGAGCCCCTCGGCTTGCGGCTCCGTGCGCACCACTCCGTCGAGAATCGAGCCGCGCTTCGCCTCGGGACCGGAGAGCGCCTCCTTCATGATCGCGAGGATGACCTCATCGGGCACGAGGTCACCGCGGTCCATGTAGGATTTCGCCTCCAGCCCGCGTGGCGTTCCCTCGCGCAGCGCCGCGCGGAGCACGTCGCCCGTCGCGATCTGCGGAATCCCGAGTTTGGACGCGAGACGTTGCGCCTGTGTCCCCTTTCCCGCGCCTGGTGGTCCGAGTAGTACGATGTCCATGAGTGCTGAAAAAACTGAGCGCGACGCTCTGGCATTGCAAGCGGAGCAACCAAACTGCTCCGGCAAGCGATCCTCGCGTCGCGCTCGGTCCTGGTGAGTCCGGCGCCTGAACTTCTCGAGGCCCTTCCTAGAAGCTGCCGCCCGTTGCCTGCCGCCCGCGGAATCGCACCCGGCCCTTCTTCATGAAGCCGTCGTACTTCCGGAGGAGGAGGTGCTGATTGACCTGCGCCAGCGTGTCTAGCGCGACACCGACCACGATCAGTAGCGACGTACCGCCGAACGAGAACGGAATGCTGAACGCATCGGCCAGCGCGATCGGCAGCAGCGCGATGACCGTCAGGAAGAGCGCACCCGGGAGGGTGATCCGCGAAAGAACCGTGTCGATGTACTCCGCCGTCTTCGCGCCAGGCTTCACTCCCGGAACGAACCCGCCCTGCTTCTTCAGGTTCTCCGCGACGTCGACCGGATTGAAAATGATCGACGTGTAGAAGTACGTGAAGAACATGATCAGGAAGCCGGACAACAGGAAATAGGCGACCGTGCCCGGCGCAAAGAGGTCCGAGATCGCCCGCGCCTTGTCGTTGTTCGTGAACTGCGCGATTGCGCCCGGTACAACGATTACGGACTGCGCGAACACGATCGGCATGACCCCCGACGCGTTCAGTCGCAGCGGAATGAAGCTCCGCGACGCCTCTCGCTGTCGTCCCTTCGCCATTGTTCGCTGCGGTATCTGAATCGCGATCCGCCGCGCTGCCATCGTCACCACCACGACGCCGGCGACTACCGCGATCATGATCAGGACCAGGACGAGGAGGCTGAAGAGCCCCAGCGCGCCGGTGCTGACGAACTTGAACGTCTGGAAGATCCCCCCCCACAACCGCTCGACGATCGAGAAGAAGATCAGGAGGCTGGCGCCGTTGCCGAGGCCGCGCTCCGTGATCATTTCACCGAGCCACATCACGAAGAGCGCGCCGGTCGTGAGCACGAACATCATCTGGATCTTGAACGCCGCGGTCGGTGCCGCAACCGCGCCCGGCAGCGACTCGACGAAGATCGCGAACCCGTACGCCTGCACCGCGGCGAGCACCACGGTGATGTAGCGTGTCCACTGATTGATCTTTTTCCGCCCCTCTTCGTCCTTCTGCATCTTCTCGACCTGCGGGACGACAGCCGCGCCGATCTGGAGGAAGATGCTCGCCGAGATGTACGGCATGATCCCGAGGGCGAAGACGGTTGCCCTCGAAAGCCCGCCGCCGGTGAAGAGGTCGTAGAGTCCAAGCAGCCCCGCGCCGCCGCCGCTCTGCTGCGCGAAATAATCCGTCAGCGCCAGCACGTCGACGCCCGGAGCGGTGATGTGCGCACCGATCCGGTAGATCACCAGACAGAGGAACGTGAACGTGATCTTCTCCCAGAGCTCGGGAGTGCGGACCACGTCACGCACCGCTGACGCCGGATTCATGTCGGCCATGTCAGTCCTCGACGCGGCCCCCGGCCGCGACAATCTTGTCACGCGCGGCCTGACTCAGCTTGATGCCGCGCACAGTCACTGCCTTCGTGAGCTCGCCGTTCGCGAGAAGCTTCGCCGGACCCTTGCGACCGCGGATCAAACCCGCTTCGACCAGCGACTCGCGCGTCACTTCCCCACTCATGTCGGCGATGTCGGCAAGTGATACGACCTGATGCTCCACCTTGAACGGGTTGGTGAACCCGCGCTTCGGCAGACGGCGCGTCAACGGCATCTGGCCGCCTTCGAACTGCGGCTTGCCGCCGCCCGGACCGTGGTGGCCGGAGCGTGCCTTGATACCCTTGTGACCCTTGCCCGACGTCTTGCCCGTGCCCGATCCCGGACCACGCCCGAGACGCTTGCGCGGCTTGTTCGAGCCCGGCGCCGGTGCCAGGTTGTGCAGCCCGATCTTGTTGTTGTTTTCCACTGGGGTCACTCCTTTACCAGCGTCACTTCAATGAGATGACGCACCTGCTTGATCTGTCCGCGCAGCGTCTCGGAGTCCTGCTTGACGACCGTCGCCTGATGGTGTTTGAGGCCGATCGACTCGAGCGTGCGGCGGATCCGCCACGAATGGCCGATCCCACTGCGAACCTGCTTGATCGACACCTGGCCGCTCGTCGCCGGCTGATCCTTTGCCGTGTGCTTCGGGCCGCGCGTCCGGTGCCATACGAATGTCCGTGGCATGTTACACCGCCTCCTTGACCTTGGCGCGCGAGCGGTAGCCTAACGACGACACTTCGACGCCGCGCTCGCGCGCGATCTGCTCGACCGTCGTCAGCTGGGTCAGACCGTCGAGCGCTGCCAATACCATGTTGTGCGGGTTCGTCGAGCCGAGGCTCTTCGTCAGGATGTCGCTGATGCCAGCGCATTCCATGATCGCGCGAACCGCACCGCCCGCGATCACGCCGGCGCCCGGAGCGGCGGGCTTCATCAGCACCCGTCCCGCGCCATGCTTGCCGACGATCTCGTGCGGGATCGTCGATCCCGTGCGCGGTACCGACTTCATGTTGCGACGCGCCCCATCCACCGCCTTGCGAACGGCTTCCGAGACTTCATTCGCCTTGCCCGTCGAGAAGCCGACCTTTCCCTGGCCGTCGCCGACAGCGACGAGCGCATTGAACGAGAAGCGCCGACCACCCTTCACGACCTTTGCGACGCGATTGATCGCGATCACGTTCTCGACGAGATCGCCGCCCTCGCGATTGCGCTCGTCCCCGCGACCACGGCCACCGCCATCACGACCGCCGCCGCCACGACCTTCACCGCCTGGACGGCCGCCTTCGCCTCCCGGACGGCCGCCACGACCCGCGCCACCGCCAGGACCGCCACGGCCAGCGCCGCCGCCGGGGCCGCCGCGACCACCAGGGCCGCCGCTGCGTCCGCCGCCACCACCCGCGCCGCGTCCCCGACCGCCGCCAAAGCCGCCGCCGCCACCACCCGCGCCACGGCCACCGCCGAAACCACCGCCGCCGCCTGGGCCGCGGGCAGCGCCGCCGCCACCACCACCAGCCGGACGACGCGGGGCGCCGCCGCCGCTACCACCCGAGTTTCCACCCGAGCTTCCACCCTGCGGATTCGAATTCTCAGTCATGTTAGAACTCCAGACCGCCCTCGCGGGCGCCGTCGGCAACCGCTTTCACGCGGCCATGGTATTGGTAGCCACCGCGATCGAAGACGACCTTGGTGATGCCGGCAGCCTTCGCCCTCTCGGCGATCAACTTGCCGACCGCGGTCGACTTCTCGACCTTCTTGCCCGTCTCGATCGCGCTGTCGGACACCGTCGCGATCGTCCGGCGCGCGGCATCGTCCACCAGCTGCGCGTAGATGTGCTTCAGCGACCGGAACACGACGAGCCGCGGACGCTCCTGCGTCCCGCTCACCGTCTTGCGAATGCGCAGCTTGCGGCGCGCGCGCAGCTCCGGACGCGTTTTCGGATTCGGAATGCGTCGCATTACTTGCCTCCAGCCTTACCCGCCTTCCGGCGGATCTGTTCGCCCTGGTACTTGATGCCCTTGCCCTTGTACGGCTCGGGCTTGCGGAACGACCGGATCTCGGCCGCGACCTGTCCGACCATCTCCTTGTCCGCGCCGTCGATCAGGATCTGCGTCGGGATCGGCGCGGTGAGCTTGATTCCCTTCGGCGCCTTGTATTCGATCGGGTGCGAGAAGCCTAACGCGAGCTGCAGCCCGTAGGCCCGCGCCTCGGCCTTGTAGCCGACGCCAACCAGCTCGAGCGTCTTCCGGAAACCCGTCGACGTGCCCTCGACCATGTTGGCGACGAGCGTGCGCGTGAGGCCGTGCAGCGCCTTGTGCCGGGTCTCGTCCGAAGGCCGCGAGACCGTCAGCTCGTTGTTCTCGAGCGCGATCGACAGCTCGGGATGCACCGTGCGCTGCAGCTCGCCCTTCGGGCCCTTCACCTTGACCGTATTCCCCTCGACGGTAACCGTCACGCCCTTGGGAAGCGGAATTGATTTCTTGCCGATACGCGACATGGGGGCTCCTTACCAGACTCTGGCGAGCAGCTCGCCGCCGGTCTTCTTGCGGCGCGCATCACGGTCGGTCATCAGCCCCTGCGACGTGCTGAGGATGGCGACGCCGAGGCCGTTGCGGACACGCGGAATCTCCTGGACACCGACGTACTTGCGGAGGCCTGGCGTCGAAATCCGCTCCAGCTGCCGGATCACCGACTGCCCACCCGCCGCGTACTTGAGACGGATGCGGAGCAGCGGGCGCCCCTCTTCCGTCTCGAGCGTCTGATAGTCCTGGATGAAATTCGACTCCTTGAGGAGCCGTGCGATTTCAATCTTCATTTTCGACGACGGCATGTCCACGCGACGGTGCTTCGATCCGCAGGCATTGCGAATCCGCGTGAGCATATCGGCGATCGGATCGGTCATGCTCATGTAATACCGCTCCTATCGTATCCCCGAGGGA
>JANMAM010000059.1:0-29719 GCA_031359795.1 Gemmatimonadaceae bacterium | reverse complement strand
GGCGACGCGGCCAGCGGGTCGCGCGCTCGCCGCGGGCGCCGATGTTTCGGACGATGGTGGCGCGGGCGAAGGAGTCTGCGCCGATGCGGTTGCCGACAGCGCGAGCAACGTGACGGCGAGCGCGCGCGAAGGCGCGGCTGCGATGGCAAATCGAGGGAGCGTCGGACGTCGGGAGGGAATTTGCACCGCGGCTAACGTACCAAGCCGGAGCAGGGGGCGACAGGGCGGCGCCGACCTGCTGGCACGCCCCGCAATCGCGACCGCGTGGCACTCTCGTTGCGCTTCTCCCGCCACATTCGCGGTTGCACCGGCGCGAAGGATTCGACGACAACAGCGGAGGCTACAGTGCGACGCGGAGGAAGTCTCATCGCCGGCATCATCATGGCGATCATCGGAGCGATCACCTATTTCTCGTCCAGCTCGAAGAACGAGGTGACCGGCGAAACGCAGCACATCAGCATCGCGCCCGATCAGGAAGTCGCGCTCGGGCTGCAGGCATTTCCGGAGATGGCGCAGCAGTTCGGGGGCGAGATCAACCACCCGGGTATCAGCAATTACGTCGAGCAGGTCGGCCAGCGCGTCGTCGCCAAGAGCGACGCCGGGTCGGGTCCGTACAAGTACGACTTCCACGTCCTCGCCGATCCGGAAACGATCAACGCCTTCGCCCTCCCCGGCGGGCAGGTGTCGATTACCGTCGGTCTGCTCAAGCGGCTGCACAACGAAGCCGAGTTGGCGGGTGTGCTCGGCCACGAGATCGGGCACGTCGTCGGACGCCACAGCGCCGAGCACCTTGCAAAGCAGCAGCTCTCGCAGACGCTCGTTGGGGCGGCGACGATTGCGTCGTACAACCCAGACCGTCCGGGTTCGAGCGTCCAGAACGCCGCGATCGCCGCGGCGATCGGCCAGGTCGTGAACCTGCGCTTCGGCCGGGAAGACGAGCTCGAAGCCGACGCGCTCGGCGTCCGGCTGATGAAGGAGGCGGGTTACGATACCCGCGGCATGCACGACCTGCTGATCGTCCTGCAGCAGCAGTCAAAGGGCGGCCGGACACCCGAGTTCTTCAGCACGCACCCCGATCCGGGCAATCGCCTGCAGCGGGTCGATCAGTTGATCACGGAGAACGGCGGAGCGGGCGGCGAAGTGGGCGGGGACCGGTTCCAGGAGAACGTGCTGCGGTTCATCCGGCAGTGAGCAGCCGGCATCGCCGGCGTTGAAGCCGTGATGTGCCGGCGTCCCTGCCTAACGTTGGAGGCAGGGCGCCGGGGTCCCGGTGATCCAGATCGCGGCGATCGTCGCCGCGTCGGGGATGACGCTTGCATCGCGCTCGACTGCCCGGGCACCGCCGCGCAGGTCGCCAGGGGAGAGGCTCGTCTCGAACGAGATGCCCGGCACATCGCCGGCAAAGCCGACGACATTGCCTTCGCCGACGGCCGCGCAGAAAGCACCGTGCGCCGCGCGCAGCGCGCCGATGGTGCTGCCGATGTGAATTCCCTTCGCGGTGCGGAACACGGTGTCGCGGACAATGATGCGAATGACACTCGTGTCGGCGCTGCCCGTCGAGATCACGGTGACGGACCCGCCGCCGACATATATCACGTGCGAGCTCTCGACGAGTCCTTCACTGAGCGTGATGGCGGTATCCCGCGTCTCGCAGGCGTTCGCGATCGCGGAGACCCTGGCGCCCATTCTCACCGGGCCGATCCCCTGCGCCGTGATCGGAGTGGGGGTCGTCGCGCATTGCTCCTGCGCGGCCGATCGTGGCTGCGCGGGAACCCGCTCCTTGCCCGTGGGGTCGCGTTTCGAGTCCTGGCCGCTGAAGCAGGCGAGTGCGATCGCGGCCGCGAGCGATAACCGTAAGGCAGGGATATTCATTGGCCAAAGATGTCCCCGCCAGCGCGCAGACTCAATGCTCGCGCGCGAGGGTCAGACCTGCGGGACCGGCTGCCCGCGAACGAGAGCGACCAGGACTTCCTCGAGCCGGTCGAGCGAGAATGGTTTCATCAGGACCGGCTGGCGGCCGATCGCACCACCGCGCACTGCCCGTCCCGTGACGTCGCCAGTCATGAACACCGTGCGGGCGGCAAGTCCGGGCCGGTCGCGGCGCAGCACCTCGTGGAGCGCGCTGCCGTCCATCCCCGGCATCCGCAGGTCGCAGACGATCGCGTCGACGCTCGTCTTCTCGAGGACAGTCAGCGCTTCCTCCCCGCTGCCCGCCGGGACGATGCTGAAGCCCCGCAGTGCCGCGAATCGGTCGAGCACGGTCCGCAGCATCTCTTCGTCATCGACCACGAGAACACGGAGACCGGCCAGTGGTGAACGGACCGCGGCTACCGGGACCTCGCCGGCGGCACCCGTGCCCGGCAAACCCGTTGCGGCCGTCGGCAGCGAGACGACCATCGTCGTCCCGTGGTCGGAGGTATCGGCAACCCCGATCGAGCCCCCATGCGCGGTGATGATGCCGTAGCTCACGCTCAGTCCGAGGCCGGTGCCCTCCCCTTCGCCCTTGGTCGTGAAGAACGGCTCGAAGACATGCGGCCGCGCCGCCGGTGCGATGCCCGGGCCGGTGTCCCCGATCTCGAGCACGACGCTCCCCTGCAACGCGCGCGTCGCGATCCGGAGCGTCCCTCCGCCTAACGGCGCCATCGCCTGCACGGCGTTGGTCACGAGGTTGAGCACGACCTGCTGAAGCTGCCGCGCATCGGCGACCACGGGCGGCAGCGCGCCATCGAGGTCGAGGTCGACGGCGACGTTGGCGTCGGTGAGCTGGAAGCCGCGCAGGCGAAGCGTGCGCTCGACGAGCGTATCGAGGTCGAGCGCCTCGCGCCGGTGATCGCTCCGCCGCGCGAAGGCGAGAAGGTCCTTCACGACCTGGCTCGCCCGCGCCGTCTCCGACCTGATCACCTCGATCGAGTCGCGGTGGACCTCGGGCAGCGTCGGGTCGCGGAGAAGCAGCTGGGCAAACGCGCTGATGCTGCTCAACGGGTTGTTCACTTCGTGCGCAACGCCGGCGACCAGCTCGCCAACCGCGGCGAGGCGTTCGGTCTCGACGAGCCGCGCTCGCAGGTCGCGCTCCGAGGTCACGTCGCGGCCAATCACCAGCGCCGACGGTGGGTCGGCCTCGGGGAGGCGGCTTGCCGCGAAGGCGACGACGCGAGGTGGCGCATTCTCGCGTGGAATGCGAACCTCGCAGCGGGTCGCCGTTCCCCCGATCGCGCGCGACAGCGCGTCGGTGACCGCCAGCCTGTCGTCAGGCATGACCATGTCGGCGAGCATACGCCCGACGACGTGCACGGGATCGATTCCGGCGACCTCGCGCACCGCATCGTTCGCTTCTCGAACCCGCCCGCTCTGCAGCACGGTCAGCACGACATCGGGGGCCGCGCGGAACAATGTCCTGAACCGCCACTCGGCCTGACGAAGGCTCTCGACCAGCTCGGCGTTGGAGAGCGTCATCGTCAGCAGGTCGGTCATTGCCTCGACCCGCTCGATCTCGGCCGGCGTGAAGGTGCGGACGGTTCGACTCGTCACCGCGACCGCGCCAATTCGCTCTCGGCGGCGATGGATCGGCACGATCAGAATTCCGCGGACGAGGAGCGACGTGCCCGGCGGCTCGTAGAGCAGCCCCGATTCCGCCGCGGCATCGGCGGCGGTCCACGGCTTCCCGGCGCGGATCGCCCGCCCGAGCGCCGATTCGCCGACCGGCACCTCGCGTCCGGCGAGCGGCGCACTGATCCCGATCGCCGCGGCGATACGCACCCGGCCATCGCCGGCCAGCAGGCCTAACGGTCCGGCGTCGGTCATCAGGCCGAGCGCGCCACCGTCGGCGCTGACGATATCGACGACCGCTTCGATGAAGCGGTCGAGCACGCGTGCCGGATTGAGCTCGAGCGAGATCTGCTGGCCTAACGTCCACATCCGCTGCAGCACGCGCTGCGCTTCGGCCAGCTCGGCGGTGCGCGAATCGACGGCGCGTTCGAGCGTCGCTGAGAGCTCGCGCTCGGCGATGACATTGACGGCGAGGACCTGCCGGGCCTTGCGCTCCGCGTCGAACACCATCCCGGCGCGAGTCGCCAGCGTGCACCCGAAAATGACGACGCCCCCGGCGAGCAGCAGGTTGCGCTCACCGGTCACGCCGAGCACGAACGCGGCCCCGGCGTTGATGACGATCGCCGCGATTACGGCCCGCGCCCGCAGCCCATCGATCGCGGTGACGTCCGACGGTTCGTTCACTCCCGCTCGCGGCTCGGCAAATGCCGGGAAGATCGCCGTGTACATCCTGCGCGAGACGATGCGGGCCGGGAGGGCGAGGCTCATCACGCTGACGGCAACCCCCCACCACAGGTCGCCACCGGTCGCGTCGACGTGCCCGATCGCGACCGCCTGGCGCGCGACGACTGCATGCGCGACCTCGAGCAGCGCGGTGCCGATGACGAGCATTGCGGCCGGGCGAGTACCGATTGCGTCCCCACGGGTCGCCAGCAGCAGCGCGGCCAGCGCGATCGCGGCGATCATCCCGCTGCGCCAGATCAGCATCAGCGTCTCGGCGCTTCCGGTACCGGAGGTGGGGTCGCCTGGCGAAAGCTGCGCGAGCATCAGCGCGACGACCGCCGCCGCGGTGGCGACGAGTACCACGTCGAGCAGCTCGGCGAGGCTGAGTGCCTGACGGCGGCGGCGTCCGATCACCAGCGCGAACGTCGCGGCGAGCACCGGGTTGACGCCAAGCACCAGCAACCAGAGCGACGGATTGGGAAGCGACGGCGTGCGGCCGGGAATGACGTGGGCGACGACGTTATGGAGCTGCGAGAGCACTCCGCCGAGTGTCGCGAGCGCGACGCCCGAGTAGAGTGGTTTGCAGACGTCGGTCGCCCGGTGCGCGGCGATGATGAAGGCGACGAGGACGCTGATCGTCGACACGCCGAGGCCGATGCTTCCGGCGGTGACCAGGGCGGGGGATGTGCTCACCAGGCGAAGCAGGAGAAGCCCGAGCGCCGCGTGACTGATCAGCCGCGCGGCGAGCGTCGCCCGATCGCTCGCAGTTCTCTCTGTCCACCAGGCTCCCGTCACCCCTGAAAGACGCCCCAGCAAGGGGTGCGTTTCAGGGGGGCGTCGCCTCAGGTCATGAACTCGTGGAGCAGCGAATGGAAATGATGGACACCGTTCTCGCGCTTGACCGAGTAGCGGCCGCGATCGTAGACGCGGGAGTGCAGGTTCTTCTGCACCGCCTCGCAGATCTCGATGTCCTCGGCCTGAATCTCGTCGCTGAACGAGACGAGCTTCGACCAGGCGGGATCGGTCGCCGGGTCGGCGGGCGGCTCGAGCGCGAACCACTCGAAGATGACCTTGCAGCGATCGTGGCCCATCGGGAGTACGACGTTCGTCTGCACCTGCCCGAGATAGACGTTGAGCATGGTGTTCGGGAAGAGCCAGTAGTACTGCGCCTGGTCCTCCGGACCGTTAGGCACGTACTGCCGCTGCGCGGCGAGGTGCGGCGGTACCGGGCGAAGGGGCGCGTGCTGCAGTGAGTAGTAGCGATGCGGCTCGACGCGATACTGGTCGTAGTCGAGCTCCTTGTGGAGCCCGGGGTGGACCACCGGCAGGTGGTAGCCCTCGAGGTAGTTGTCCACGTAGACCTTCCAGTTGCAGCCGATCTCGTAGTCCTTCCGCATCACCCAGCGCATCCGCTCGGGGTGAAAGTGTGCCGCGCGCTCGGGGATGTCCTCGAGGAATTCGCTGAGCGGCGGCGCCTTTGGGTCGACGTTGACGAACACGAGTGGCCCCCACGCGGCGACCTGAATCGGCTGCAGGTGCATGTCGGCGGGAGAGAAGCGCTCGACCCCCTCCATCTCCGGCGCGCGCAGCAGGTTCCCCTTCAGGTCATACGTCCAGCCGTGGTACCTGCATTGCAGCGTCTGGCGTTTGCCGCACCCGTACGCGACGGGCCCGGCCCGATGCAGGCAAACGTTATGATAGGCCCGCAGCGTATCGCCGTCGCGGAGCACGACCAGCGACTCGCCGGCCACCTCGGTCGTGAAGAACTGCCCCGACTCCGCGACCTGCTCGGTCCGCCCGACCAGCTGCCACGTCCGGGCGAGGATCTTCTCCCGCTCGAGCTCGAGGTAGACCGGGTCGATGTACAGCCGCGAAGGAATCGTGGCGGCGTTGGCGATGTTCGGGTCGAAGGGGAAGTGGACCGGCATGTTCTTCGGGTGAAGGTTTCGGTGCGCTGGCGGAGACCAGGGGGCAGGGACCAGGGGCCGGGGGCCAGGGGCCGGGCGTTAGGCGGTGCGGCCCTGGTCCCTGGCCCCTGGCCCCCGGTCATTGGTCCCAGACCCGCGCTTGAGCAGTACATACAGCGGCAGCCCCGCCAGGACTACGAGCGTTCCCCATCCTATCACCGTCCACCCCGTTCCGTACATCGCGAAGAGGATGAAGACGAAGGCGATGGCGGCGATGATGCGGGCGTTGCGGCCGGCGGCGCCTGTTTTCGCGGCGAGCGCAAACTCGGCGGCGGCCGCGAGCAGGTGTGGCAGCAGCGTGATCAGCACCGATAGCAGGACAATGAAATCGAAGACCGCAAGCAGGGAGCGCGAGAAGTAGAGCAGCAACATCGCGCTCGTGACGACGGCACCGACCACCAGGCCGACGGCGGGGGTCCCGTATTTCGGGTGGATCGCGGCCAGCGGGCGGAAGAACAGACCGTCCTGGGCGGCGCTGAGCGGGATGCGCCCGGACATCAGGATCCAGCCATTGAGCGTGCCGAGCGCGGCGGCGACCGCGGCGATCCCGACGATCGTCCCCGCCGAGGGGCCGAGCGCGAGCTCCGCCACGAGCGCGACCGGACGTGCCGATCCGGCAATCGTTGCGTTAGGCAGCGACCCCGCGACGGCGAGCGCGGTCAGCAGGAACACCGACGTCCCAACCCAGTAGCCGATCATGGTGCCGCGGCGGATCGTCGTTTCGGGCGCCTGGACCTCTTCGGCGGGAACGGTCGCCGACTCGACGCCCGAATAGGCCCAGACGACCAGCGCCGCGCCGACGGCGATCGAGCTGAAGCCCTGCGGGGCGAAGGGATGGAGATTGGCGGCGTCGAAGTGCGTGAGCGCGACGAGGACGACGATCAACAGCGGCGTGAGGTTGAGGAACATCACCGCCGTCTGCACGCGGCCACTCTGCCTGACGCCGATGATGTTGATGAGGCACAGTCCCCAGACCAGTCCGAGGGCCAGCGCGAAGCGCAGCCCGGCGCTGGCGGCGAGGGCGGGCGAGAAGCCGGAGAGGTAGCCGATTGCGCCGGTCACGATCGCGCCATTGCCGATGATCGCGCTCAGCCAGTACGACCAGACCGTTATGAACCCCGTGAGGTCGCCGAAGGCGTGCCGGGCGTAGACGTAGGGACCGCCGGTTCGCGGGAAGCGGGTGCCGAGGCGCGAGTAGACCAGCGCGACGAACAGGTAGCCGAAGGCGACGAATGCCCAGGCGACGAGACCGAAGGGGCCGGTCGCCTTGGCCAGCGAGGCGGGGAGCGTGTAGATCGACGTCCCGACCATGTTCCCGACCACCAGCGCCACGGTGCCGAGCAGTCCGAGGCCGCGGATGAGCTTCGCCCCGCTCATCTGTCGACCGTTAGGCAGGTCACTTGATGAGGTGGCCGATGCGCGACCAGCGGATGTCGGTGAGCGGACAGACGCCCGACCCGCACTCGGGATCGTACGAGTAGTAGACGAAGATCGGCTGGCCGCGAACGTTGTTGCGCGGGACCAGTCCCCAGTAGCGACTGTCCTTCGAGTTGTAGCGGCTGTCGCCGAGCATCATGTATCGGGTCTCCGGGATGCGGAGCGGACCCCAGTCGTCGAGGGTCGGTCGTGCGGGCGGTGGACCGAAGCGCGAGCCCTTCACCTCGTACCCGTGCTGCCACTCGAAGAGCGGACTGTAAGACTCGCCTGCGCCAGGCGGCGCAGGCTCGTGTGAGCCGTAGCCCTGCCGCTGCGGCATCCCGTTCACGTAGACGAGCCCCTTTCGCATGTAGATCGTGTCGCCGGGCATCGCGATCAGCCGCTTGACGAGCGTCGGCGTCGGATCTTCGGGCTGGTCGAGCTGGGGCGGCGACTGGAAGACGACAATGTCGCCACGGCGCGGGTCGCGATAGAAGCGAATCGGCGTGCCGGGGATGCGTGCACGGATCGGCTTGCCGGTGAACGGGATGGTCGGACCGTAGATGAACTTGTTCACGAACAACCAGTCGCCCACGAGGAGACTCGGCACCATGCTCCCCGACGGGATCCGGTACGCCTCGATGACGAACGCACGAATCGCGAGGAAGATCGCGAGCAGCGCGATCAGCGACTTGAAGGATTCCCAGCTGCGCCCCGACGAGGGACTCTTTCCGCTGCGCGCCTGCGCGACGGTGCTTTTCTGCTTGCCGGAAGGGGAGGAAGGACGCTTACGCTGGGCCACGAGACGCTGATACGGGACGAGGGGCGAGGATGCGCGCTGCACGAAGCAGCGAGAGGCGGGGTGGCGAAATCGATGCTACACGAAGCAGCGAGAGGCGGTGTGGCGAAATCGATGCTGCACGAAGCAGCGAGAGGCGGAGTGGCGAAATCGATGCTACACGAAACATCATCGGTGAGCGGTTTGGCGAAAGATAGCGCTACACGAGGGACGACGCCCTGCCTGGCACTGCCGAACAGCAACGGGGGTGCTTGTTGCCTCGTGGCACGGTCGTGTCGTGCAGCGGAATTTTCGCCACCCCGCCTCGCGCTGCTTCACGCAGCGTCGCTTTCGCCACCCCGCCTCTCGCTGCTTCGTGCAGCGCCGTAAGCGAGGAAGGGGTGCGCCCATGTTGATGGTCGCACCCCCTCGTTGCGGCTCGCTCGAAAGCGACCCGTTGTTTCCAACAGTTTACGACAGGTGCTTGTTGACGAGCTTCGTCATGTCGAACATCGACACCTGATCCTTCTTGAAGATCGGACGCAGGTTCTCGTCGGCGTTGATCATGCGGCGGTTCTTGGCATCCTGCAGGCCTTTCCGCTTGATGTACTGCCACAGCTTCTTCGTAATCTCGGTACGTGGCATCGGGCTGCTGCCGACGACGCTCTGCAGCTGCTCGCTCGGCTGCATCGGCTTCATGAACGCCGCATTCGGGGTGCGCTTCGCGCCGCTGCGCTTCTTGCCTGCGGCCTTGCGGGTCGACTTCTTCGCGCCGCTCTTCCTGGCGCCACCCTTCTTCGCGCCACTCTTCTTGGCGCCGCCCTTCTTCGCGGCCTTCTTTTTCGCTGCCATGCGTTTCTCCTTTGTGATGATCGGAGTGCGGTTTCTCTGGAGGAAATACCTGTCCGACGCCCCGAAACTACACGGCCTCACGCGGGACGCAATAGGGAAATCTGCTTTTTCCCATAGGAGAATCGCCGTTTTTCCCTCTGAGAATGACCTCGGCGACAACGACTCCCCTCGCGCACGCACGGTGCCGGGACCGGCATTTCCCCTCGGTGGAACCGCCTCCGGAACGGTTCCACGAGGTCACAGACCCCCTGGCTCAGCCCAACGTTTCGAGGAGACGAATCATTTTTTCGTCCCACGGATCGGGACTCGCATCGTCCTCGGCAATCTCGTAATTCTTCTGTGGTGTCTCGAGCACGAGCGGGATTCCCGCGGTGCGGCGGTCGGCGAGCAGCCAGCGAAATCCATCCGTACCAATTCCGCCGTCGCCGATCAACGCGTGCCTGTCGACGTTCGAACCGAGCGCCCCCTGACTGTCGTTCAGGTGGAAGAAAGACGGTGTCCGCCCAGTCGCTTCCTCGAACTCATCGAGAATCGCAGTCGCCGCGTCAGGGCCGAACGTCAGGTCGTATCCGGCGGCGAAGAGGTGGCAAGTGTCGAGCCCGTAGCCGCTGCGCGCACGAAATGAGTCGGGGATTTCTGCGAGCATCGCCGCGATTTCCCCCGGCGCGCGGCCGACCGTGTTGCCCGCGCCAGCGGTGTTCTCGATCAGGAGCTTCGTGTCACCGTCGATCGCGCGAAGGGCGTTCGTGATCGCCTTGCCGACGCGGCGCGCGCCTGCCTCACGGTCGCCGTCCGTCGCCGCGCCCGGGTGAAAGCA
Source organism: Gemmatimonadaceae bacterium (assembly GCA_031359795.1). Taxonomy (GTDB): domain Bacteria; phylum Gemmatimonadota; class Gemmatimonadetes; order Gemmatimonadales; family Gemmatimonadaceae; genus JABFXC01. Next base: position 19,620 of record JANMAM010000059.1, on the reverse strand, counting down.
GACCGCGCCGAGGCCAAGGATCGTCGCGCGCTCGAGCTCCTTGGTGAGGCCGTTGTTCGCCCGTGACCATTTCTCCTCGTCGGGAGTGGCGACGTTGAGGACGTACGCAGCGTGCGCGATCGTGTTGCGCGCCGGGATCTTCGATGCCTTCAATGCGTCGCGAAATCGCTCGGCGCGCTCGGGACGGACCCCGATCTTCTCGTTGTAGTATTTTGGAACGGCGGTGAAGATCTGCAGCGCCTTCATATCCGCGGCGTCGGCGCGCTTGACCGCCATGTCGATGCCACCGTTGTCGATGGTGTGCGCGCCGAAGTAGTGAGTGCTCATTCGTGAGTGTTCATTGGCAGGCCGTCATTCGTCGCTCCCATCGTCGCTGGCGGAATGTGACAGGTCGATCATCTTTGCCCCCTGGAGATACTCGACTGACTGGGGGTTCTTCAACTTCGACAGCCGCTTGACGACGGCGGCGATGCGCTGCGCCTGCTCGGTGATGACGCTCACGTACGCGCGGTCGTCGGGGGTGAGCTGAGCGGACTTCTCGAGCATCGAGGCGTACCCCATCAACGCCGCGAGCGGATTGTTGATCTCGTGCTCGACAGCGACCGTGGTCTCGCCGATTCCTTCCTGCCAGCGCGCGCGCGCCAACTCGGTCTCCGCGGCGAGGCGCTGTTCCTCGAGTGCGATGCGGCGCTCGGCGATCGTCAGGCGGGCGCGAACGCGCACCGCGGTCGGGGGCGTGAAGAGGTAGTCGTCAGCACCGGCGTCGAGTATGCGGTCGAGATCTTCGCCGTCATGCGTGGCGAGGGCGATGATGAAGGTCGAGCGCGCCGGGTCGGCCGCGCGAATACGTGCACAGACCCCGCGCCCGTTGAGCGCCGGAATGCCCGCGTCGATGAAGACGAGCGCGGGGCGCTCACGGTCCCACGCACGCCACGTCTCCTCCCCATCGCTCGCCAGCACGACGGTGTAGCCCCGCTCCTCGACCACGCCGCAGATGATCGCCCGCGCTGATTGCGAAGCGTCTGCCACCAGCACTCGCGTCGCCGCGCGCACAGCGCGGTCCAGCAATGGACGGGAGAGGCGTTCCGCGTTCACCGCTGCTCGACTCCGAGCCGGCCGACGCGCGACACCACCGACGTCGCGCCGCCGGGTGTACGGTGCACGAAGGCGACCGCGATCCGCCCGCTGTTCAATGCGACGGCCGGATCGCTGACGTCCTTCGTCGATGGAACGATCAATCGGTGTTCGAAGATGTGCCCCATCGTGTGCGAGAGCGCGAGACCCAGTGGTGGATGATCCGAGCTGGGATCGACGTAGGCAATGGCGACCGTGTCGCCGAGCGCCGCGATCGCCACGCTGGCAAGTCGCTCGCCATACACAATGGTGACAGGCGAGTGGAACATCCTCCCCCGCTCCATCGAGTGCGAAAAGAATACTCCCGCCCCCTGCGCGTCTCGCATCCCATACGCGACGTGGACGTAGCCACTCGCTGAATCGGCGGCGATTGCCGGCGCAGGGCGCTTGCAGCCGACCGGCGTATGGTCGGCGGTGTCGACCACCTCGGGCGCGCCCCAGCTCTGGCCGCCATCGATGCTTCGCGCCGCGAGCAGCTCCGCGCTCGAGTCGGGCCGCGGCGACCACCACGCGACGTAGCGCTCCGTGCCACTCGTGCCGCTGAGGGCAACGCGCGCGCTTCCGGCGCAGGCGCCGTCGCGCAACGGCGCGATGAACATCGCGGTGTCCGCGCGAAACCCGGGCGCGCTGCTGTCGAGAGCGAGACGGCCGGGGAGCGCGTCGGCATTGCGCGTGACGGCGGCGTCCCACGCCACCGGTGACGAGTTGCTGCACGCGGCGCCTGCCGCCGCGGCCAGCGCGATGGAGTATCGAAGAAACAGGCCTTTAGCCATGAGCTTTTAGCATTGAGCGACTGCGATTGTACACCGCGATCAAGCTAACCGCTCACGGCTCACTGGTTATCTTGGAGACTGGAACTCAACGTCATCCGAGGCTCTCATGTCTGCACCAACTGTCCCGAAGTCTTCCGCTCGGTCGGCGGCCACCGGAAACGAGAACGCGCTGCCGGCGGACGTGGGTCCCGGGACTGGATTGGGTGCCTTTGCCGCGGTTCGTCGGGTTCCGCTGCCGGTCAACGAGACGGTGCGCTCGTACGCGCCCGGAACGGCCGAGCGGGCGGCGCTCAAGGAGCGACTGGCATCGATGAGCGCGGAGCGCGTCGAGATCCCGCTCGTGATCGGTGGGAAGGAGATTCGGACGGGAGAGCTGGCGCAGACGACGATGCCGCATGCGCACGGCCATGTGCTCGCCGATTGGCACAAGGCATCGCGCGCGCACGTAACCCAGGCGATCGATGCGGCCCGTGCCGCGCATCGCGAGTGGGCCGCATGGAGCTGGGAGGATCGCGCGGCGGTATTTCTCCGCGCCGCCGAACTGCTGTCGACCACGCGACGCTCGACGCTGAACGCGGCGACGATGCTCGGCCAGTCGAAGACGGCGTATCAGGCGGAGATCGACAGCGCCTGCGAGCTGATTGACTTCTGGCGCTTCAATGTCGGCTTCGCGCAGGACTTGTACGCGGATCAGCCGATCAATTCGGCCGGCGTCTGGAACACCATGGACTACCGGCCGCTCGAGGGCTTCGTCTACGCGGTGACGCCGTTCAACTTCACGGCGATCGGCGGAAACCTTCCGACCGCGCCAGCGCTGATGGGCAACACCATCATCTGGAAGCCGGCAGGGACCGCCCTGCTCAGCGCCTGGTACACGCTGAAGATTCTCGAGGAGGCGGGCCTGCCCCCGGGAGTGATCAACTTCCTCCCCGGTGACGCGGCGATGATCAGCGACGTCGCGCTCTCGCATCGCGATCTCGCTGGCGTTCACTTCACCGGCAGCACCCCCGTCTTCAACAACATGTGGAAGACAATCGGCGGCAACATGGCGAGCTATCGCTCGTACCCGCGCATCGTCGGCGAGACGGGGGGCAAGGATTTCATCGTCGCCCACCCGAGCGCCGACCCCGCCGCTCTCGCCGTCGGCATCGTCCGTGGCGGATTCGAATATCAGGGCCAGAAGTGCTCGGCAGCGAGCCGGGTGTATGTACCGAGGTCGCTCTGGCCCGAGGTGCGCGATCGCTGCGAAGCGATGATCAACGAGATCAAGGTGGGCGACGTCCGCGATTTTCGAAATTTCATGGGCGCGGTGATCGACCGTAAGGCATTCACGAAAATCAGTGAATACATCGCCGACGCAAAGCAGAACGCGAGGATCATCGCCGGTGGCCGGACCGACGACAGCAGCGGCTACTTCGTCTGGCCCACGCTCGTCGAGACCGCGGACCCGAACTATCGGCTGCTCAGCGAAGAGATCTTCGGGCCCGTGGTCACGGTCAGCGTCTACGAGGATTCGAAGTGGACCGAGATGCTCGGCCAGGTCGACGCGACGTCACCGTACGCGCTGACCGGTGCCGTCTTCTCGCGCGACCGGAGTGCGCTGCGCGAGGCGATGGTCGCGCTGCGCAACGCGGCGGGGAATTTCTACATCAACGACAAGCCCACCGGGGCGGTCGTCGGGCAGCAGCCGTTCGGCGGCGCCCGCGGTTCCGGAACCAACGATAAAGCCGGGTCCAGGCTCAACCTGATGAGGTGGGTGAGTCCCCGTGTCGTGAAGGAGACGATGGTCTCGCCCACGGATTACCGGTATCCGTTCCTCGATGCCGAATAGGGCGACGATGAAATACCGCTTCCTCACCGCTGACGTGTTCACGGACAAGCCGTTTGGCGGCAACCAGCTTGCCGTCTTTCCGGATGCGCGCGGACTGGGGGACGACCAGATGTTCGCGTTGGCGAGAGAGTTCAACTTTTCCGAGACGACGTTCGTCTTTCCGGCGGAGAAGGGTGGTACGCGACGCCTGCGCATCTGGACGCCGGGAGGAGAGGTGCCGTTTGCGGGGCATCCAACAGTCGGCACCGCGCACGTGCTGGCGGCGATCGGGGAGATCCAGCTCGAGGGCGAGACCACCGCGATCGTGTTCGAGGAGGAGGTCGGTCTGGTGCCGGTGACGATCCGGGCGAGCGGCGGGAAGCCGGTGTTCGCGCAGCTCTCCGTGGCGAAGCTTCCCGAGGTCGGGCCCCCGGTTCCGACGCGGGAGACGCTCGCGAGCATGCTCTCACTCGAGGCGAAGGACCTGGTCGGCGGGCACTTCTCGCCGCAGAGCGTCTCCTGCGGGCTGCCGTTCCTGTTCGTTGCGCTCCGCGATCGCGACGGCGTCAAGCGCTCGCGGATCCGTGTCGACCAGTGGGAGCGCACGTTAGGCAACGCCTGGGCGTCGATGATCATGGTCTTCTCGCGCGACCCGGAGCGTGAAGGTTCCGACATCCGGGCCCGGATGTTCGCGCCCGGGATCAGCGTCCCCGAAGACCCGGCCACCGGCTCCGCCTGCGCCGCGTTAGGCGGCTACCTCGCCGCCCGCGACACCCGCCAGGACGGGACCCTTCGCTGGGTCGTCGAGCAGGGGTTCGAGATGGGTCGGCCCAGCATCCTCGAAATCGAGGTCGACAAGGCGGGGGGCGTCATCAGCGCGGTGAGAGTTGGGGGCGCGAGCGTTATGATGAGCGAAGGGACAATCGAGGTCCCGGGCTGAGCCTCGTGGGTGGCCCTCGTGATTGCCTTCTGATTGCCTCGTGACTGCCTTCTGATTGCCTGGTGATTGCCTGGTGACTGCCTTCTGATTGCCTCGTGACTGCCGCATGAGGCAGGAACCCGCCCTGCCACGAGGGCAAAACGACACAGGATACCTGCCCGGCCAGGAGGCGTGCTGCAGGGTCATGCGGCATGATGCACCAGGCAGGGGATCGGCCATGGGCTCAGAACAACGCAGTGGCGGCAGTGGCGGCGGTGGCGGCAGTGCCGTTGTGGTGCCGCGTGGCCCCTACCCTGCCTCGTGCCGCCTGCTCTCATGCCCCTGCAGCACGCCTCCTGGCACGGCAGCTTCCTGTGTCGTTTTGCCTCCTGGCAGGGCGGGTCCCCTGCCTGGTGCCTCCTGGCAGGGCGGGTTCCTGCCTCATGCGGCAGTCACGAGGCTCAGTCACGAGCCATGGGGCAGGGAGTTCCTCGTCCTGCCTAACCGCGTCTGGCCTAACGCTGGAGGGCGGCCTCGAGTCCGATCGTCTTCACCGGCGTATTCCGCACGACCGGCGCCGCGAACAGTGCGAGCACTCGGGCGTCTTCCATCCGGTTCCAGTCGGCCGGGTAGCTCCAGAGCCGACGCACCGACAGATCGGATTCGCAGATCAGGCAGCAGCTGCCGCGGGCGCCGGGAACGCTCCGCGCGTCCACCTCGGCGATGGTGAATCGCTCGCTGTCGCGAACGATCCATCGCTTGTGAAGCACTTCCATTGTTGCCGCTCGGATGAAGATGTCAGCTCGATTGGGGGGGAGCCGCTCCGTGTACTCCTCGAGTCTGCCGCGCGGGACGACGTCAACACGAACGTCGATCCGGCGCAGCTACGACCCGAGCGATAAGCGTGCCACCCAACGCTCTCGCCAAGTCGCACCCGGCCGCGATTACATTGCCAGGGAGAACGGGGTCCGGTAGTGGGTACGGTTCGTGCCAGTTGTGGCCGGCACGCGCCACGAAGCGCCCCCTCTTGATCCGCTCGCGAACGGACCAGCCGTCGCGGGCATATCGCGCAGTGAAAGCGTCGCATGACAGAGACATTGAACGCTGCCGCCGCCTCGCCAGCGATCGACCCCGACGAGCTGCGGATGGCGCGGCTTCGGGCGTTGCGCGGACCCAATTACTGGCGGCTCGCGCCGGTCATTGCCTGCGACATCCGGCTCGGCACACTCGAGAAAGTTACCTCGGCAGACGTCCCGGGCTTCTGCGATCGGCTCATCGGCACCATCCCGACGCTCGACGAGCATCCCTGCACGCGGGGCAAGGCCGGCGGATTCATCGAGCGACTGCGCGAGGGGACCCACATCCCGCACATCCTCGAGCACGTCGCGATCGAGCTGCAGACGCTCGCCGGCGCCGACGTGTCGTTCGGGCGTGTCGTCGCCAGCGGTGACGAAGGTGTCTGGTGGGTGATCGTCGCTTATGAGGAGGAGGAGCTCGGCCTGCAGAGCATGCGCGAAGCGGTCGACATCGTGCGCGCGTCGCTCGTCGGCGACCCGGTCGATGCGAATGACATCGTCGAACGGCTGCAGCAACTGTATTCCGACGTGAGGCTCGGTCCCTCGACGGCGGCGATCGTCGAGGAGGCCCGCCGCCGCGGCATTCCCGTCAGGCGCCTCAACAACCACTCGCTCGTCCAGCTCGGACTCGGCAAGAACCTGCGCCGCATCCAGGCGACGATGACCGATTTCACGAGCGCGATCGGCATCGAGATCGCGCAGGACAAGGACGATACGAAGCGCGTGCTCGGGAACATCGGCCTCCCCGTCCCGAAGGGCGATGTCGCGACGACGAACGAGGGGGCGATCGAGATCGCCGCGGAGATCGGGTACCCGGTCATCCTCAAGCCGCTCGACGCCAGCCATGGACGCGGCATCTCGGGACGGGTCGGGAACGCCGCCGAGATCACCAAGGCATGGCCTAACGCTCGCGAGCTGGGGCGCCGCGTCGTCGTCGAGACGTTCGCGGAGGGAAACGACCACCGCGTGCTCGTCGTCAACGGCAAGGTCGCGGCCGCGGCCGAGCGCGTTGCGGCGCACGTCATCGGTGATGGCACGAGCACCGTCAGGCAGCTGGTCGAGCGCGCGAACCTCGATCCGCGGCGCGGATTCGGGCACACGAAGATCCTCACCCGGTTGCCGGCGGACCGACTCACCGAGGCGTTTCTCGCCGAGCAGGGTCGCACGCTCGAGACGGTGCCCGCGAAGGACGAGCGGGTGTTTCTCCGCGCGACGGCGAACCTGTCGACCGGCGGGACATCGATCGACCGCACCGACGACATGCACCCCGACAACGTGACCGCGTGCGAGATGGCGGCGGGAGCAGTCGGCCTCGACATCGCCGGAATCGATGTCATAACGCCGGACATCTCGGTGCCCTTCCGCGAGAACGGCGCGGTGATCATCGAAGTGAACGCGGCCCCCGGGATTCGCATGCACACGCATCCGACCGAGGGAACGCCGCGGAACGTCGGTGCGCCAATCATCGACATGCTCTATCCGCCGGGCACGGAGCCGACGATCCCGGTCATCGCGGTCACCGGCACCAACGGCAAGACGACGACGACGCGACTGATCGCGCACATCTTCCGCCACACCGGCAAGACGGTCGGCTTCACGACGACCGATGGCGTCTATCTCCAGAACCGCATGGTCATGGAGGGCGACATGACCGGACCGTTCAGCGCAAACATCATCCTGTCCAACCCGCAGATCGAGGTCGCGGTACTCGAGACGGCGCGCGGCGGCATCATCCGCGCCGGCCTCGGCTTCGACGAGTGTGACGTCGGCATCGTCCTCAACGTGACAGCCGACCACCTCGGGCTCCGCGGCATCAACACCGTCGAGCAGCTGGCCGAGGTGAAGTCGGTGGTCGCCAGCGTCGTCAAGCGCGAAGGCCACGCCGTGCTCAACGCCGACGATCCACTCGTCGCCGCGATGCGCGAGAAGACGGGTGGCGACATCGTCTTCTTCTCGACGCAGGACGACGGGCAGAACGAGATCTTCGAGGACCACATCGCCCGCGGCGGAATCGGCGCGCGGATCGAGAACGATACGTTCGTGATCCGTCGCGGGCGGCTCCGCATCCCGATCGCGAGCGAGCGGGAGGTGCCACTGATGATTGGTGGTGCGGCGCGCTTTCAGCGCGGCAACGTTCTTGCCGCGATCTGTGCGGCATACGTGCAGGGCACGCGCTACGACGACATCCGCGCCGCACTGCTCTCCTTCTTCCCGTCGCCATCGCTGACGCCGGGGCGGCTCAATGTCATCAGGTTCGGCTCGAACCGGGTGATCGTCGATTACGCGCACAACCCCGCGGCGGTCGAAGGGCTGATGGACTTCCTCGCCCACACGCCGGCGAACCGCCGCATCGGCGTTGTTGCCGCGCCAGGCGATCGCCGCGACGACGACATCCGCATCGTCGGCCGGCTCGCCGCGGCGGCGCTCGACTATGCAATCGTGAAGGAGGACGAGGACACCCGTGGCCGCGAGCGGGGCACGATCGCCGAGCTGATGATCCAGGGTCTCGCGGAGGGTGGGCTCGCGCGCGAAAATACCGAAGTGATGCTCGATGAGATGCAAGCCGTCGAGCGGGCGGTCTCGATGCTCACCGACCACGACGTCGTCGTCGTGCTCGCTGACAACGTTCCCGGGGTGCTCGAGCTGCTGAGCAGACATCAGCCTCGCCCGGCGTGAGCGTCTCCGCCGCGGCCGGGCTGCCTAACGCGCGGGACCGGCGTCCCGACCCGGCGTCGGAGATACGGCTGGCGACGCTCCAGGCGACGCGCGGCGCCAACTACTGGCTTCGTGACCCCATCGTGCGCATGGACCTGGTCGTCGGCGCGTACGAGGACATCTCGTCAGCGGACGTCCCCGGGGTGACGGACGCCCTCGTCGGCGCGATGCCGGGACTGATCGAGCACCGCTGCAGCATTGGTGAGCGCGGGGGATTCATACTCCGCCTGCGCCGCGGCACCTATGCGCCGCACATCATCGAGCATGTCGCCCTCGAGCTGCAGACCATGATCGGCCACGACGTCGGCTATGGCCGCACCCGTGGTGGTGACGTCGAGGGCGAGTACACGTTGATCTTCGAGCGGAGTCACGAACAGGTCGGGCTCCGTGCCGCGGCGCTCGCGCTGGAGACGGTGCAGCGCGCATTCGCCGGTACTCTCGCGACCGTCGGGCCGTACATCAGCGAGCTCAAGTCGCTGGCTGCGCTGCCTGACGTTCCGGCGCCGAACCAGCGCGTGCTCTGCGGCATCACCGGCGGCCAGGGTCGTGGCGAGACGCGGGCCGAGCTCATGAAGCGCGGGATCAGCGACGCTGAGTTGATCATCGACGTATCGCCGTCGTACATCCTGCAGGTCGGTCTCCCCTATTCGCGCTCCGAGTTCGCGATCGTGCTCGACACGAATCCAACCGACGTCCCCGAACGCTACCAGGATCCGGAGCGCGCCAGCCGACTGGTGTCGGTCGTGGCCGATGAGGTGCGCCGCGACGGATTCGTCGTCTGTCCAGCGAAAGCGTGGGAAGTTCAGGAACGAGTGCGCGACGAGCGCTGCCGAGTCGCTATCTTTGCGGTTGACGACGACGTCACGCGGCGTGACCAGAAGCTGGCGGGAGCCGTCGCTCTCGTGGAGCGGGGGCGCATCCTGCTCGACATCGACTCTGGCCGGCTCGACGCCGGTCCACTCCGGGACGACGCTCCGGCAGCCGCCCAGGTCGCCGCCGCACTCGCGGCGCAGCTGTGGCAGCAGCCGTCGCGACGCAAGTCGCCCCGCAGCTGAACGTAACCGTCTTCCAGCACCGATACACACTAGAGATGCCGCCAGCCCATCCCCCTGAGAATTCGTCGTCCACTCCATTGCCTGCGATGGGCGCCGCGTCGCCGGCGAACGGCTCCGCGCGCGCTGGGAACGGGAAGACTGGCGCCGTGGCAGGGACGGCCCGGACCAAGCGCCGCGCCGGCGACACGACGGGCACGCTCGTCCTCATCGGCGGCGCCTGCAGCCCGAACGGTGACGCGATTGGCATGTTCGTCGAACGAAGCAACGGCAAGGAGGGTGGGCGCATTGTCGGCTTCACGACCGCGTCGAGCGATCCGATGGGATCCGCGCTCGCGTGGCGCAACGACCTCAAGGTCGCCGGTGCGACCAACGTCGAGATCCCGATCGTCGACCGGCGCGACACCGCGCAGGACGCGCGCATCGCGAAAATCGTGGAAGGCGCGCAGGGCATCTTCCTCGGCGGCGGCGACCAGGTTCATCTCGTCGCGACGATCGGCGGGTCGCGTGTCGGCAACGCGATCCGAGACGCGTATCGCCGCGGTGCGGTCGTCTGCGGTACGAGCGCTGGCGCGGCCGCGCTCACCGAGACGATTCTCGCCGGCGGCGAAGTGGATGAATCAGGCAAGCACAGCGACATGCACATCGGCCCAGGACTCGGCCTGCTTGGCTTCCGGGCGATGATCGATACGCACTTCGCGCAGCGCCGACGGTTGCATCGCCTCTTCGTCGCGATCGCCGCCAACCCCGACCTGATGGGACTCGGCATCGACGAGGACACCGCGCTCGTCGTGAACGGACATCTTGCCGAAGTCGTCGGCAAGGGCGGTGTCACCTTCGTCGACGGCCGCGGGGTCCGCTTCGATAACGCCAACGAGGTGAGCAGCGGTGCTCGCCTCACGCTGAGCTACCTCCGCGTCGGCATGATCGGTCCCGGCTACGAGTTCAATCTCCGTGAACGCGAGCTCGAATGCCTCGTCGAGGCCCGCGCGATCGATGCGCCGGTGACGATGGTGACGGGGGAGACCGCAGTCGCCGCGGAGCGCAGTAAGCGTTAGGCGCGGGGCGTTCTCGAGCAGGATGGCCGTTGCGGGGCCGAGCGGTGCGGGATCAAGGGCTGGTAGCCGCCGTCATCCGATCGCTCCGTGCCCTCCCTGACTCCTGTCAACAACCAGCTGCTGTTGAACAGGAGTCACGGAGTTCCGGACCCGCCGTCAGCGGCTCGGGCGACGGGTCACGAATTATCGTCGCCGTCGTCGTCGCCATCGTCGACATCGCCCGCCGGACGTGGGCCCGTGATCTTGAAGACCTTGCCGCTGGTGCCTGACGGTCCGGTGTTGTCGGTGGTGAGGACGTACACTTCGCCCTTCGGATCCTGGCCGAAGCCGAGGACCCGATGGTGAAGCTCGCCGTCCGGGCTCGCTGCGATGAACAGCTTCGAGGTCGGCCACATCCGCTGCCCCATCGGCGTCGCGACGAAGAGCTGCCCGGTCGGTGGACCGAAGAACGTGCGGCTCCAGTCCCCATAGATGTAGCGCCCGGCGAGCGCCTTCACCCGATGACCGCGGTAGACGACACCGCCGACAACGACGACGCCGACGCCAGCGGCTCCCTGCCCGGCGTTCGCATACTCGATGACCGGATCGATGAGCGGTGTACCGTCAGGCATCGCGCTCGGACAGGACGCGCGGTCAACCCTCGGATTGGTGGCGTCGAAGCAGTGCGCGCCTTCCTTCACGTTCCAGCCATAGTTCCCGCCGCGACGGACGAGGTCCACCTCCTCCCAGCGGTTCTGCCCGGCGTCGCCGGCGATGAGGGAGTGGTCGCCCTTCATGTCGAAGGAGAAGCGCCACGGGTTCCGGAAGCCGTAGGCGTAGATCTCGTCGAGCCCGTCGCGCCCGACGAACGGATTGCTCCGCGGGATGCCGTAGGGCACACCGTGATCGACGTCGATGCGCAGGATGTTACCGAGCAGGTTGTGCGTAACGTCCTGGCCATTCCCGCCGGGGTTCGCCGCGTACCAGTCCTCGACGTGGCCAAGGCCGACGTCGTTGGCACCGCCGCCGTCGCCAATCGAGATGTACAGGTGGTCGTCCTCCGGTCCGAACGCGATCGTCCCGCCGTTATGATTGCCCTGCGGCTTGTCGATCTGCAGCAGGATCCGCCCGGACGCCGGGTCGGCGCGGTTCGGATCCATCGAGACCCGATACTCGGCAATCGTGCTCGTGTGGTTGTAGCCCGCTGGTGCACCCGGTCGCAGCGGAGCGCTGTAGTAGACGAAGAAGCGCCCGTTGTGCCTGAACTCCGGATGAAAGGCAAGACCGAGCAGCCCGCGCTCGTCGTAGCGTGGATTCAGGGGAACGATCCTGCTCCTGAGATCGAGAAACGGCTCGGGACGCACAGTCCCGTCACCGTTGATGACGCGAATCAGGCCGGGCTGGTCGGCAACGAACAGGCGGCCACTCTTGTCGTTCGCGTGGACCATCCCGACGGGCTGCGTGAAGCCGTCGGCGAGAAGCGTGAGCTCGACCGCCGACGGGGCGCCGCCGCGGACGCGGTCAGCCGATGGCGCCGTGGCAAGCGGCGCGGCCGGAGACGTCGGGGCGGCGCTGTCCTGACAACCAGTCACGACGATGGTGAGCGCGGCGATGATGCAGCGATGTTGGATTGGCATCGTGGTCACTCCTCGTGCTTGTCCATGAGTTGCCCGCGAATCTCGCCGCCCGGGAAGTCGCCCGGTCCGGTGTTCGCGGGAGCGATGTGCGACTGCCTGACGTTGGTGATGTCGTTGACGACGAGCATGTAATCCACCGAATGGCCATCGTCCGAGACATGGAAGACGGCGCGGCCATGCGCTGGTGTCAGGCGTGGCGGGTTCTCGTTCTTGCCGAGGAGCTTCGGGTTGAAGTGGTCTTCACCCTCGCCGCTGTGTCCCGCGTCTGCCACGACGGCGAGGGTGAAGTCCGGTGCGGCGACGGTGCGCCTTTGCTCGCCGCACGCAGCGGCGAGAATACAGATGGCGATCAGGGGAGCGGTTTGGCGCACGACGAGCCTCCTCATGGAGTAGGGAGGCGAAGGTTGCATGCACCGTCCGGCGCCGCAATGAAGCGGTGGTGAACGGCAGCCGGCGGGGGGTGAATCGCGCTTGCTACTCGCTTCCCGCGCGCGCGCTGACTTCGACCTGCTTGTTCTCGTCGTTGACGAACACCACTCGCGGCTCGAAGCCCTTCTTCAACTCGGCTTCATCGTACTCGGCATACGTGATCACGATGACGATGTCGCCAGGCGCGCCCAATCGGGCGGCGGCGCCGTTGAGCTGGACCGTGCCGCTGCCACGTTGGCCTTCGATGACGTAGGTGACGAGCCGGTTGCCGTTGTTGACGTTCACGACATGCACCTGCTCGTACGGCAGCATCTCGGCCGCATCCATCAGGTCGCGGTCGACCGTCAGGCTGCCGACGTAATGGAGATCAGCGCCGGTGAGCGTGGCACGGTGGATTTTCGACTTGCACATCGTACGGCGCATCTTCGTTGCGGCTCCGTTATGGTCCGGCGGGGTCTCGGGTCCCGGGGATCAACGCTGCACGAAGCAGCGAGAGGCGGGGTGGCGAAATCAACGCTGCACGACGCAGCGAGAGGCGGGGTGGCGAAGCTCCCATGATTGGCGGTGAACGAAACTGCCCTGCCACCCCGGAACTGAGACGGCGGGGCTGGTTGCCGCGTGGCAGGGCGGTTTCGAGCAGCGGAACTTTCGCCACGCCGCCTCGCGCTGCTTCGTGCAGCGTCGGACCTTTCGATACCCCGCCTCTCGCTGCTTCGTGCAGCGCCAATCGGCAGCTCCGAAACCCCAGTTCAAGGCGCTCGCATCTTCTTCAGATAGAACTGCTTGTACCCCGGTGGGAATCCCTCGAGCGTTCCGAACAGCTCGTAGCCCAGTTTCAGGTAGAATGGCAACGCCTGATACTCGAATGTGTCGAGGTGCACGCCGAGACAACCCTGGCTCCATGCGTAGTCTTCGGCCATCTGCATCAACCGTGTGCCAGTGCCGGAGCCGCGGAGGGAGTCGGGGAGCCAGAGCTTGGAAACGTACAGCCAGCGCCACTTGATCTGGCCAACGAGGCCACCGATGACGCGGTCCCGGGCGTCGCGCACGAAGACGTCGACCGGCTGGATTGCCGGGTCGCCAATCACGCTGACGTTGAATGCGCGGAGCCCGTCGAGGATGACCTGCTCCTCGGCGGGCTCCGGCGACGTTTCGAGAGTGAGGCGGGGTGTGTCGGCCATGCTGAACGCTAGTCGCGAGGGCTGAGCGAGTCTACACCGCCGCCAGCGGGCGGATCACTGCTTCGGAGAAACGCTCCATCTCCTCGATCTGTGGGCTGCACTGCAGCAGCAGCAGCCCGACGCCCGCCTCCTCGAACTTCTGCACCTGCTCGGCAACCTGCTCCGCGGTTCCGACGAGACCCGCGCGCAGTCCGCGGTTCGAGACCGAGTAGTCCTCGAGCGTGACGCGAGACTCGAGCTGTGTGTTCGAGACCCAGTCCTGATAATTGCCGTAGCCAGGTGAACCCGGCGTGACGTTGGTGATTCGCTTGAGCTCATCCTGTGCCTCACGCTCGCTGTCGCGGACGATCGTGTACGCGGCAATGCCGTACTCCATCGCCGGCAGTCCGGCGGCGTCCCGGCGGCGGCGCATGTCGGCGATCTTCGGAGCGATGCGCTCCGGTGGATCGCCGTGCATGACGTACGCGTCGCACCGCGACGCGATCAGGTTCTTCGCGGTCTCACTCTCACCGCCCGCATAGAGCGTGGGACGCGGGCGGCGCAGCGGCTTCGGCTCGAGGATCGTCTCGTTCACCTCGTAGTAGCTGCCGCGGTGCGAGAACTCGCGCTGGGTCCACGCCCCGTCGAGCACCGTCAGCCACTCGGCAGTCCGCGCGTAGCGGTCGTCGTGCTCGTCGAAGCGGACGCCATAACGGCGCGCCTCGTCTTTCCACCAGCTGGACACGACGTTGAGCGAGAGCCGTCCGTTCGCGATGCGATCGATGTTTGCCGCCTGTTTCGCGAGAATCGCCGGGTTGTGAAAGGTCGGCCGCACCGCGACCATCAACTCGAGCGTCTCCGTGACCGCGGCGAGCGCAGCGGCGGTGCTCCACGCGTCGAGCGACGGCGCGTCGATTCCCTTGATGTCATTGAGGAAAAGCTCGGCGATCAGCGTCAGGTCGTAGCCGAGCTGCTCGCTTCGCTGGGCAAGGCGCTTCACATAGTCCCATGACGCATCCATCCCCTCGTCCGGGACGTTGCGCAGCCACCCGCCGAACACCGGGAGCCAGTAGCCGTAGCGGATCTTGTCGCTCATGGTCAGCCCTCGCCGCGTGCCCGGGCCGCGGCGTACGCGCCGCTCGACGCCGGCTCCCGGCTCGGGCGGTGCCCGCTGCCGTTAGGCGACTTCGGCGATGGCCTGATTCCCGCCCGCACCTCGATGAAGTCGACGAAGGGCTGCCATGGATCGAAGCCGATGACTCGCGGCGCATCGGCCACGAAATTCGAGAGCGCGTTGACGTCGTAGTAGTAGTGCCTGCCATCGCGGTCATCGACGAGATACTCGATCCCGCCGATGTCGAGCCCGATCGCCCCGGCAATTTTTTCCGCGCCGGCGATGATCTCGGCCGGAGGTTTCGCAACCTGCACCGTCATCCCGTTCTTCGGCGCATCGACCGCGCATGCCGCCCGGGCCAGCGACTCGCCGCGCGTCGTCTGGCAGATGTCGGCCGGGCAGAGGTCGAACGAGCCCTCGGCCGGGAAGACGTCGATCGCGTAGAGGAACTTTCCACCGAGCAGCTCGACGCGGGTGATGTGGCCATCGCGGAGTGGTGCCGCTTCCTGGACCAGCGCCACGTCGTCGATGCCTAACGTGACGCGGCCCGCGGCGAGCGCGGCGCGGAGCGCGGCGTCATCATCGTACTTGACGATGCCGGCGCCACTGCCGCCGATATTCGCCTTCACGAGCACGGGATAGCGAAGCGCTGCCGCCGCGTCGAAGACGCGCGCCACCGAGTTGACCACGATCGTCTTTGGGAATGGCAGTCCGAGCGTGGTGAGGATGTCGAGCTGCCACGCCTTCGAGATCTCCGTCTCGTAGGGCTTCGATCCATTGATCACCGGAACGCCAAGGCGCTCGAGATGGCGGACGAAGTTGAGCGTGTGGAAGGTCGACTGCCCGTTCCCGCGGAGATACGCCGACGGGGAAGCGCGGTTGACGACGACCGACCAGGGGACCGTGGTCTCCGAGGGGTCGTATGAGTGCGCGGCTGCATCGAGGCGCACGTAGGGCAGCCCGCGGCGGTCGAGCTCCGCGAACAGCGGGCGAAACCAGTCGGGGTGCTCGTGATAGATCGCGATCGGCTTCATTGTGGAACCTCTCCGGTAGAGTGACGGCGCCGCGGCGGTTGCCATTCCGCGAGCGCCTCAGATCCGCCCGACGATTCGGGCCGGTACGACATCGAAACACGCGAGAGCGTCACGGCTACGAACAGCAGCGAAAACGCCCCGGTTCCCGAGGGACCGAGGCGTTGCGCTTCCGTGACGCTGACCCTGAGTCAGTGTGCTGGTGCGCGCGCCCCTTCGCCCCGATGCATCGGATTGAGCATCGGACGACAACAGTTGAGGGCGCGCGGCGAAATCATGAGATCACGCTACGGTCGAAGGACGCTCCAGTCAAGCAACGAATAGTCCGTCCACCGACAGGTAGCGCTCACCCGTGTCGTAGCAGAACGTCAGGATCCGGCTCTTTGCCGGAACGTTAGGGAGCGTCTTCGCGACCGCTGCGAGCGAAGCGCCCGACGACGGGCCGATGAAGATCGCCTCCTCCTTCGCCGAGCGAACGGCCCAGGCGAAGGCCTCTTCTTCGGTGACGGTCACGACGCCGTCGAGCAGCCCCCGATTCAGGTTGGCCGGGATGAATCCGGCGCCGACCCCCTGGATCTTGTGCGGGGTGTGCTCGCCGCCGCTGATCACTGGCGACTTCGCCGGCTCGACCGCGAGCACCTTGAGCTGGGGCATCACCTTCTTGAGCGTCTCGCCCGCGCCGGTGATATGGCCGCCGGTACCGACGCCGGTGATCAGGTAGTCGAGCCCCTCGGGGAAGTCGCGAAGGATCTCCTCGCCGGTGGTTTCCCGATGGATCTCGACGTTGGCCGGGTTCTCGAACTGCTGCGGCATCCAGGAGTTCGGTGTGCTCGCGATCAGCGCCTGCGCCTTCGCGATCGCTCCCTTCATCCCGACCTCACGCGGCGTGAGCTCGAGCTGCGCCCCATAGGCCACGAGAATGCGCCGACGCTCGACCGACATCGACTCGGGCATGACGAGGATCAGCTTGTAGCCCTTGATGACCGCCGCCATCGCCAGGCCGATTCCGGTATTTCCCGATGTCGGCTCGATGATCGTCGCGCCCGGCTTGAGGATCCCCTTCTTCTCCGCGGCCTCGATCATCGCGATCCCGATGCGGTCCTTGATGCTGCCGCCGGGATTCGCGCGCTCGAGCTTCATCCACACTTCGTTCTCCGGGAACAGCCGGCTCCGTGGGACGTGCGGGGTATCGCCTATCGTGTCGAGAATCGTGTTGGCTTTCATGGCGGGGGGTGGGGGGTCGGTGCGAGTCGAGCAGCAAATTGGGCGCGAAGGATCAAGCAGGACGCGGCGGCAATCGTTCCGTCCCCGTCATCTTGCATACGAATCCCTCACGATCGCAATCAGGCGCAATCAGAAGCGCGCGTCGACGTACAGATACACCCGCACTCCACCAGACGGGCGGATGCCCTTCGCGACGTCGAGGCGGGCGAGCCCGTCGAGGAACGACGCGCCGACACCGGCACCGGCGAGCGGAGTGCCGGGGTGCTGCCAATCGTCGCGGCTCCCTGCCCAGCCGAGATCGCCGAAGATCACTGGCCTCGCGATCCTCGCGCCGTATCCCAGCTCTCCGCGCCCGAGCCAGAACGCGTTGCCGATCGCGCTGCCGGGATCGATGCCACGCACCGTCTGCGGTCCGCCGACAAAGAACAGCTTCTGGATCGGCGGACGTCCGCTCGCGGCGCCGGCGACTCCGGTCAGTGACGCGGTCGCGGCGGAGGTGATTGGGTGGGACAGCGTCAGGTCGAACAATGCCCGCGCGTAGTCGAAGCTGCCGGCCGCCGCCTCGAGCCGGCTATCGCTGATCAGCCGCCAGCCGCGCGGATCCTCGCCTGTGGTTCGTGTCAGCGATGCGCCGATTCCGCCAATGTTGCCCCGTTCGGCGACGATATTGGGGTCGAAGCGCCCATGCCCAAGGTGTGCCAGCGAGACGTTCGTGTTGACCGACGCATCCCCATGATGCTCGCCGAAGAGTCGCCAGCGAATTCCTTCGCTGCTGAGCGATGTCCGTGTCAGCTCGAAGCCGGTGGAGCGGTAGTAGAACCCATCGTCGCGCCCCCAGAGGAGCGCGCCTAACGATGCGCCGAGGGTGAATGGATCCCCATAGTCCCCGGCAACAGCGAGCCGGTGGTATCCGGTGAGGTCGAGCGCGCGCCGCGCGTCAGCACGCGCGATGCCGAGCTCGATGCCGGGGTTCAGGTCGGCCACCCCGAGCCTGACCAGCGCGTGCGCGCCGTAACCGCTCTGCAGGCGCTGGTCGGCGCGAAGCCCAAGCGATAGCCCTTCGACACGGTTGTAGCGAAGCAACCCGCTCCCCAGCCCATAGAGGAAAGTCGGGCGCGGCGGTTTTCCTTCCGGATCCATTGCCTGGACGGACATCGCCCACTGGCGCAGCTCCTCGCGATCGGTCGTCCCGAACAGCTCGTCGCTCGACGAATAGATCGATGGCGGCAGGTCGGCGGAGTGGATGAGAGCAGCGCTGTCGCAGGGAATCACGACGTAGTACGGAACGTTCTCGCGCCGCATGACCTCGAGCCGGGTACCCGTGTTCGCCTTTCTGCACGCTTCGCGTTCCTGGTTCTCGAGCGAGTCGAGTCCCTGGCGGTGCTTCCACCCGGCCGAGTCGCCTAACGTGGCGCGGAGCTTCCTCGCGGAGTCGAGAATCGCGAGCCGGTCGGCATAGCGGGACGAGAGCGAGTCGATCGTCGCGTTAGGCATCGCGGTGCCGCGCACCGCGTCGTAGGTGAATCGCTCTTCCCAGCTGAGCGGGCTGCGGATCGGTCCCATCTCGAACAGCCCTTCGGCAGTTCGCGATGTCGGCAGCCACCAGCGCCCGCCCTGCAGCGCGAACTCCTGGGTCACCGCGGTGAGTGACAGGCGCATCGGATTCATCACCGGCTTGAGCCAGCCCGGGAATTCATCGTCGTCGTTCCTTTTGCGCTTTGGCTTCCCGTCGGGCGTGGTGTCCGCGGCCGCTCCGGCCTCGATGGACAGCCAGACATCGAGTGGGGCGGAGAGCCGGTACGCGGCGCGGACGATCTGGGCACTCTCGCGATCGAGCCAGAGCGATCCGACCATCGCGTTCCAGCGCTCGGTGCGCGGATTGACGCGCAGTTCGACGAGGTGGTAGGACGAACCCTGCGCGATCCTGATCACCACCGAGTCGCCGATCGAGTACGTGTAGTACGCCTCGGCGCCGGCGGCCAACGGGTGGATGATGACTTCGTTGTTGACGTCGACCTTGAACCTGCTGACTGGCCAGAGCCGATCCTCCCCTGGTACGAAGGGCAGCTCGAGAGTCTCGGGCGAGGGTGAGTCCTCCTCACCATCCTCGTCCGCGATCGGCGCGACCGCGCGCCCCCCGGTGATGCGAAGCAGCGCTCCGCGATCGCGATCCCACGAGATGCGCGCTGACTGCTCGCCGCGCGCCGCGAGCCGCTCTCGGGCGAGCGCTCGCAGGGCAATCCCCGCCGACATCCGCTGGTACGTCAGCCCCTCGTACGAGCGGAGGGTCGAATCGACCGCCAGTCGCGCGTCGCGCGCCTTGAGCACGAGCTGGCGGGTCGCTTCGTTTGCGTACGCCGTCGCGATATGCGCTGGAGTAACCGCTATGCGCTTCGCCGCCCGCTTCGACGAGTCGGTGGTGAAGAGCGTTGTATCATCGTGGCTGCGAATCGTAATGCTGATACCGCGTTTTTTCGCCGAGTCGGGGGGGGCGGTTGAATCACGCTGC
>JANMAM010000044.1:0-13577 GCA_031359795.1 Gemmatimonadaceae bacterium | reverse complement strand
GGCGGAAGCGCGTAGAGCAGGCGCAGGGTGGCGAGATCGGCGCGCGACAGCTCGAGTGAATGGGCTTCAGTCGCCATGATGTCGCCCGGGCTCGACGAGTGATTGAGGCCGAAGAGGTGGCCGATCTCGTGGAGCGCGCAGGCTCGCACCCAATCCGCGCCGAGCATCTGCCCGCCGGTGGTGTGCGTCGCGATGGTGATGTCGCCGGCAACGAGCCAGCGGTGCTGGTCCCACGTCTGCAGCGTCTGCCCGATCGTCCCGCCCTCAGCGAAGCGGTCGACCCAATGAATGCGGACGTTGGCGGCGGCGGAGTCGGTGGTGAACTGCGCACCGATCGGCGCACCAGCCGCGGTCCATGCGTCGAACGCCTTGCGCACCGTGTCCGCGTACGCGGGGGTCCAATCGGTCGCGGTCGTCGTCGGTGCAATCCAGACGCGGAAGACGGTGGACTCGGGCCAGCGCACGAGCTGCGAGTCCTGCTTCGTGATGACGTCGCCGATGTAAGTGCCGGGCGCGCCGAGCGCGAGGTGGCGCCGGATCTCATCGCGATCGCGGACTGGTGCTGTGTTCCCCGAGCGAACGACGCGGTAGCGGAGCTCTCCACCGGCGGGTTGCGATGTGGTGAGCGCGACTGTCGCAGAGCTGTCGAGCGTCGAATGCGCGCCGCTGTCGGCCGTTGCAGCAGACGTGTCGCCGGCGCTGGCGACGACGCTCGCCGGGCGGCGCGGTGCGGTGGCGATCAGTGTCCCGACCGCGGCGACCACGCCACCGACAATGACGACCGCGGCCCATTCGGCGCGGCGCATCTGCCTAACGGACCGGCCCCGGGGGGAGCGAGTAGAGGAGCTGCATCGTCGAACGGTCAGCAGCGGAGAGGTCCCGCACGCGGACGCGCGGCGTCATGATGTTCGTGACGTCCGACGTGTGATCGAGGCCGAGCAGGTGGCCGATCTCGTGGAGAGCGATCGCGCGGACCGCGGGCCGGTCGAGCGGTTCGCCGCCGTCGTGGTGCACGGCGAGAATGATGTCGGCGTCGACGATCCACCAATTGTCGTCGCGCGCCCAGCGAGTCTTGCCGCTGATCGGAGTCGAGAAGTGGTCGATGAAGCTGACATGGACGTCGGCCTTCGATGAATCGGCGACGAAGACGAAATGAATCGGGATCCCGGTGGCCGACCAGGCAGCAAACGCGCCGCGGACCTGTTGCACGAAGGTCGGCTGCCAGTCGGCGATGTCGCTGGCCGGCTGGATCCAGACGTTGAGCGGCTGTTCGGTGCGATCGTGCCAGCGAGCAAGCGCCGAATCGCGGGTGAGGAGGATTTCGCCGATGTAGGTGCCCGGCTCAGCTTCCTGGAGCTTCCGTTTCACCTCGGAGGCATCGCCCGCGCGCCGCGCGGAGCGAGTCCGCGCGGAGGCCAGGGAGCCTGACGCGCTGGACTCGTGCGGCGCCGGGTGTCGCGCCCAGGGGAGCGCGGCAGTCGCGACGGCGACGAGACTCAGGGTGATTGAAGCGACCAGTAGCTTCTGCTTCATGGGGGGACCCATTCCTGCGGTGAAACCAGAAACGATTCGGTCAGAGCGAAAAAGCGCTCAGGTGCTTCCCAGAAGGGCATATGTCCCGAATCCGGGACTACCACGAGCCTGGCCGATGATCCGAGGCACTCGGCGAGGTTGCGGCTGGCCTCGAAGGGCAGCAGATCGCGCTCTCCATGGATGACGAGCACAGGCACAGGAAGGGCACTGAGCAGTACGGTCCAGTCGTAGCCCTCCCGCCGCAGCGCCGCGGAAACAGCGGCGCCGGTCACGCTCGTCGCCCGTGGAGGAGAGAACAGCCCGGCGAGGGCGGCGTCCGCGAACCACGCCGGGTAGAGCGCGCGGGCGTGGGCGCTCTGAACGTTAGGGTCGTCGCGGCGGCAAGGAGTGCTATTCCACTACCCCACGAATGCCCAAGCAGGTCCCAGCGCGCGATCCCTAACGCTTCGCGAATCGCCACGACGTCATCAGCATCGCGCTCGATGCGCGCGCTCTTCGCGGCGGGTGGGGCCGAGCGATCGGCGGAAGGCGATGTAGTCGTCGCGTCGCGTCATCCCGGCGATACCGAGTTGCCGGATGCATTCGGCACGAGAACCCTTTGGTAAGAATGGAAACACGCCAGCGTGAGGCAGTAACTCCCGCTGGCGACCGCGATTGTGAAATGCTACGTTCGCGATCCCCCCACGCGACAGTCCATGAAACACCGACCGTCATGAGTGCCTGCTCCGCCACGATCTGCCTCCTCGGCGCCGCGGCAGCCGCGGAGCGATCTCACGACACGAGGGGACGCGCATCGCCTCCGCGTCGCCTCGCCCTGATCGCGTTGCTCGCGATCGGGCGCGCGCAGGGTGTCTCGCGCGAGCAGGTCCTCTCGCTGCTCTGGCGCGAACAGGGCACCGCGCGCGGACGGGAGCTTCTCGCCGAGCTCCTCGCATCGCTCCGCGACGAGCTCGGACAGGATGCGGTGCTCGAGCGCGGCGACGTCCTGCAGCTCGACACGACTCGCGTCACCGCCGACGTCATCGAGTTCGAGGCAGCGGCGGACGCCCGCGATCTCGACAGGGCCGCGGCCGCCTACGCCGGCGAATTTCTCGAAGGATTCTTCCTCGACGACGCCGTCGACTTCGAGCAATGGGCGAGCGACCAGCGCCTTCGGCTCAGTCACCGGGCCGGGATGGTGCTGGACGATCTCGCGGCCGCCGCGCGCGATCAGGGCGCCGAACGGCGCCTGATCGACGCTCTGCAACGTCGCGCCGAGATCGAACCCTACGCGGCCGAGCCGACGCTCCATCTGATGCACGCGCTCGAAGCTGCCGGCGATGCCCACGCCGCGCTCCGGGTCGGGCGGACGTACGAGTCCCGCATCCGCACCTTCCTCGAGACCGATCCCGCCCCCGGCGTCCTGTCAGAGACCCGCCGCCTCCGCGCGATCGTCGGACCCCTCGCCACGCCGAGCACGGGAAACCCGGCCAATATCGGCGAGAAGCGCTGACTCGCGGTGCTGCCGGCTGTAAGCGATAGGCGGCATGCAGTCAGTGACGGCGTAGACTGCGGCTGTTTCTGGTCGGTTCATCTGAGCCGTTGGCTTCCTGGCAAGTCGGCCGCGGCCCTCAGCATCCCGTCTTCGTGACAGTCTATGGTATGAGACACCGAGACACCGAGAGCACCGAGCTGGCATTGCCACATCACGATCGCACGAGCCGGAACAGCTTCGGGGCACGCGGGCGAGACCATCTCACCGGCGTGCCCCAAAGCAGTTCGGTGCTGGTGCAACGGCTCAGTCCTGCGGGCTGTTCTCGGTGACCTCGGTGTCTCGGTGTCTCACCGTTACAGACTGTCACGAAGAGCGAATGCTGAGGCGTACGGCCGACTTGCCGGGGCGCCAGCGGCCCAGAGGAACCAACCAGCGGCAGTCGCCTCAATCGCGCCACCGAGACGAATCTGCTCACCGCCAACCGTGTCCGCCGTACCGTTAGGCCTCACCATGGCCGCACGCGGTCGGCGATCCGGCCGCTCGCGAGCAGTTCACGCAATTCGTCACCGAGGCGTTGGCTGGCGTCGACGGTGGCTTGCCAGCGAGGGATGCGAATGGCTTCGGGATAGGTGTAGAAGTCGCGGCGGTCGGGGATCTTGCCGCTGGGGAGGGTCGCGACGAATTCGTCAGAGGGGGCGATCAGCAGCGCGCGTTTGAAATTGTCGACGCGGGCGCGGCGCCAGCTCAGCGACTTGTCGAACCAGCCTGGGACGATGTGGGAGTAGAAGTGAGGATAGAGAATCAGTCCGTCGCCGGCCCCGAAGTCCATGTCGAGATGGTAGTCGAGGACGCCGCCGTCCCAGTGCACGCCACCGGTGCCGGGGATCGTCACTCCGGCCAGCACGAGCGGGATCGACGCCGACGCGAGCAGCGCAGGGCGGATGTTTTCGCGGGTGAGCGCAACGTGGGTCGTTGCAAAATCGGCGAGGCCACTGAACGGTGTCGTGTCGCCCGCGGAGTGGAAGATGTAACGGCGCAGTTGCAGCGAGAGCGTCCGGCGGCTGAGCAGGTTCCCCGCGGCGGCGACCGCCATCGAGGCCGCGAGCAGGATGCGACGATCGCTCGCCGCCAGCCCGCGGCCTTCGGTCGTGATGATGTGGAGGCGCTTCGTGCGGTTGCCGAGGATCTCGTCGACACCCGTCTCGCCCAGCAATCGATCGAGCACGTGCAGCCCGACGTCGGTGACCTCGCGCGCCGTCGGCTTCAGCGAGTACTGCTGCTCGTGGATGTACGCGCGATGCCCACGGTCGAGCGCCGCGACCGGATCGCGCTGCGCGAGCGCCGCCATGCGCCAGCTTCCGATCGACGACCCGATCAGGTGCAGGGGGCGCGCGCGCTCGGTCGCAAGGAATTCTCCAAAGAGAAATCGGTCGAGACCGGCCAGCGCCAACCACTTCGCCCCACCCGATGCGCCGGGAACGATGTCCACGTCCTCGGCCCGCAAGCCACGCTCGCGGATGATGCGCATGGCATCGGGACCGGCGCGGAGCGACAGTGTCGAGGGCATGCTTCACCTAACAAGGGTGGTCGCGCCGTGGGAAGGCCCTTCCGCCGCGTGCCCGGGCTTTACGGCGAGTCCAAGCCAATTCGCACCTCCGGGTGTATCATAGAAGCGGGCCAGACAACAGGGCCCGGCATTTCACTCTTTATCGAAGGACCCCGTACGACCGCATGACAGATCGAAAAAAACCAGCAGCAAAGCAAACAAGATCCCGAGCCCCCGCGAAGTCGACGGCGGCGAAGGCTCCGGCCAAGCGCTCCCGCCGCTCCCGCAAGCCCTACCGGGGGTCGCCAGCGGAGTCGCAGCACACGTCGCTCCCGACCAGCCGCAACGCGTACACCGAGACCCGCGACTGGCTGCTCGCCCAGCATGGGCCCACCTGCGCCTACTGCGAGCGGAAAGTCGGAGCGAGGACGATCACGCTCGACCACGTCACCCCTCGGAAGGGGCAGACTGCCTACGACCGGCGCGACAACCTCGTGCTCTCGTGCTCGGCCTGCAACGCGGCGAAGGCTGACAAGCCGTTCCTCGCGTTCCTTCTTGGGCGGCGTGCGCGGGCCGAGAACCTCCTCCGCTACGGAGCGCACCTCAGCCCGATGCTGATCGACCTCGCGCGCCAGATCGCCGGGCCCGAGGCGATCGCTCGCGCCGATCGCGACGCGCTCGATCCGGATTACCCCTACCGCGACTGACGCCCGAGCGTTAGGCGCGCATCCCCCGACGCCGACATGCCGCCAACGCCCCCGCGCGACGAGACGCTCGATCCGGCGAGCCCCGAGGAATGGGCCGCCTTCCGGAGGCTGAGCCACCGGATGATCGACGACATGCTGGGCTACCTCGCGTCACTGCGCGACAAGCCGGCCTGGCGAGAGATGCCGGCAGAAGTGCGCGCAGCGTTAGGCGAGGGAATACCGCAGCCGCTGCCGCGGGCCGGCATCGGGGCGGAGGCGGCGTACGCCGAGTTCGTCGAGCACGTGCTGCCGTACCCTAACGGCAACCGCCATCCCCGGTTCTGGGGGTGGGTGATGGGCGCCGGCACTCCGCTCGGCATGATGTCCGACATGCTCGCCGCAGGCATGAATGCGAATGTCGGCGGCTTCGACCAGTCGCCGAAGCTCGTCGAGCAGCAGGTCATCCGGTGGCTCGGTGCCCTCCTCGGCATGCCCGGCGCGAGCGGGATCCTCGTCAACGGTGGTACGATGGCGAGCACGGTCGGCCTCGCCGTGGCGCGCTTCTCCAAGGCGCGCGAGCTCGGGCTCGACTCGCGCGCCGATGGAATGCAGGCGTGGCCGGGCGAGGCCGTCCGGCCGCCGCTCGTCTTCTACGGGTCATCGGAAACGCACGGCTGGGCGCGCAAGGCGGCGGAACTGCTCGGGCTTGGAGGTCGCTCGTTCCGCCGCGTTCCCGTGAACGCCGCGTACCAGGTGGACGTGGCCGCGATGGAGCGGCTGATCGCCGAAGATCGCGCGGCGGGGCTGATGCCATTCTGCGTGATCGGCACTGCGGGAACGGTGAACACCGGCGCGTCGGACGACCTTGCCGCGCTCGCGGAGCTGGCCGACGCGGAACGTCTCTGGTTCCACATCGACGGCGCGTTCGGCGCGCTGGCGTACCTCTCCGAAACGCTTCGCCCGCAGGTGGCTGGGCTCGAACGCGCCGACTCGATTGGCTTCGACCTGCACAAGTGGGGATCGCTGCCGATCGAATGTGCATGCGTGCTCGTTCGGGACAGTGAGACGCACACCGCCGCGTTCGCGTCCCCCGCCAGCTACCTCGCGCCAACGACACGAGGAGTGATTGCCGGCGGGCTTCCGTTCTCTGACCGCGCGCCAGAACTGACGCGCAGCTTCAAGGCGCTCAAGGTCTGGCTCTCGCTCAAGGCGGACGGCGTCGACAAGCTGGTGCGGATCATCGAGAAGAACGTTGCACAGACGCAGTATCTCGTCGGGCTGATCGACGCGCATGAAGACCTCGAGCTTCTCGCGCCGGCGCCGCTCAACATCGCCTGCTTCCGCTATGCACCGCGCGGCCTTGGCGCGGACGAGCTCAATGCGCTCAACGCCGAGCTGCTGATCAGGCTCCAGGAGTCGGGCATCGCTGTTCCCTCGGGGACCGTGCTCGGTGGCCGCTACGCGATTCGTGTCGCCAACGTCAATCACCGAACGCAGCGCGAGGATCTCGACATCCTCGTGAGCGCGGTGCTCCAAATCGGTGGGGAAATTCGCGCGACCGCCGACGTCGTCTTGACCGAGCGCTGACGCGGTGCAGCGAGCCGGCTGTTGACGCGGGCCCAGTTGCGAGAAGGCAAACGGCTCGGTGCCTCCTGTGGTTAAATGCTTTTGCTCGAGCAAGAACCATTAACCACAGGGTGCACAGGGTTCACAGGGCAACTGCTTGTACTTGTTCTTTATTAGTAGCAATATGCTATTAAATCAGCGGCCGATCCGGTGGTTGACTGTTAAGCAGGAAGATGTTGACCGGGGGTCGCTCGGCGCACTCGGCTCGGCCGCTGGGGCGAGGGCTCGAGCCCTCAACGCCAGCGTCTCCCCCCGCGTATCTTGCAGTCAGCCCCTGCGCGCTCGCCCCTGGCGGCCGCATCGTCACCCATCTGGAGACAAGTACTCATGACAGAGAGCTCACGCGGGGCGATTCGTCGCCTCGTACTCGGCGGCAGCTTCGCCTTTGCGGCCGCGGCACTCCCGGCACTCGCTACTGCACAGGCTGGTACGCAGCTCGGCGTCGACACCGCCAACTTCGACCGGTCGGTGCGGCCGCAGGACGATTTCTTTCGCTTCGTGAATGGCGGCTGGTTGACGAAGACGCAGATCCCGCAGGACGCGGCGAGCTGGGGGTCGTTCAACGAGCTGCGCGAGGGGAGCCGTGCCGCGCTGCATTCGATCGTCGACTCGGTGCAGACCGTCAAGGCGCCGGCCGGGTCGGAGGTGCAGAAGGTGCGCGACCTCTATGCCAGCTTCATGGATACGGCCCGCGTCGAAGCGTTAGGCCTGACGCCGCTGCAGCCGGAGCTGAGGTACATCGCCAGGGTGACGTCGGTGAAGCAGCTGCCGGCGACGTTCGCGCACTTTGCGAGGATCGGTGTTCAGACGCCGATTGCGGTTAGTGTCGGCGCTGACGCGAAGAGCTCGATGGTCAACATCGTCCAGGTCGGCCAGTCCGGGCTCGGGATGCCCGATCGCGACTACTACCTGAAGAACGACGCGAAGATGACCGAGACGCGTCAGGCATACCAGAACTACATCGTCCAGCTGCTGACGCATGCGAAGCAGCCCGACCCATCGGGCGCCGCGGCACGGATCGTCGCGCTCGAGACGCAGATCGCCGAGAAGCACTGGACGCGCGCGCGCAACCGCGATCGCGACTCGACCTACAACAAGCGCACCGTCGCCGAGCTGGCCGCGATGGCGCCCAATTACAGCTTCAAGTCGTACCTGGCCGCAAACGGGATGTCCAGGGCGAAGGACGTGATCGTCCGCCAGCCCGATTACATCCCGGCAATCGACGCCATCATGAAGGCGACGCCGGCGTCGACCTGGCGCGAGTACCTGACGTTCAAGCTCCTCGATTCCTACGCGGCCGAGCTGCCGTCGGCGTTCCAGAACGCGCGCTTCGAGTTCCGGGGCCGCACGATGTCCGGGCAGGAGCAGATGGCAGCGCGCTGGAAGCGCGGCGTCGACGAAGTCGCCGGAACGTTAGGCGAAGCGGTCGGCAAGCTCTATGTCCAGCGCAACTTCAAGCCGGCGGCCAAGGCGCGGATGGACACGCTCGTCCAGAACCTCCGCGAGGCCTACTCGATCGGCATCGACAGCCTCGCCTGGATGAGCCCCGAGACCAAGGCGCAGGCGAAGGACAAGCTCGCGAAGTTCACGGTGAAGATCGCTTATCCGGACAAGTGGCGCGACTACTCGAAGCTGACGATCAGGCCTAACGATCTGTTCGGCAACGCCAGGCGGGCCAACGAATTCCAGTACGAGTACATGGTCAGCCAGCTGCCGAAGCCGGTCGACCGCACGCGCTGGGGAATGACGCCGCAGACGGTGAACGCGTACTACAACCCGAGCGGCAACGAGATCGTCTTCCCGGCCGCGATCCTGCAGCCGCCATTTTTCAACCCCGATGCCGACGACGCGGTCAACTACGGCGGAATCGGCGCCGTGATCGGCCACGAGATCGGTCATGGTTTCGACGATCAGGGCCGGAAGTCCGACGGCACGGGGAACCTCCGCGACTGGTGGACCGCCGCCGACGCAGAGGCGTTCAACTCTCGCACCTCCAAGCTCGGCGCACAGTACGATGCGCTCATGCCAATCGACTCGATTCGTATCAACGGCAAGCTGACGATGGGCGAGAACATCGGCGACCTGAGCGGCCTCGCGCAGGCGTACCGCGCCTACAAGATCTCGCTCAAGGGCAAGGAAGCCCCGGTGATCGGCGGCTACACCGGCGACCAGCGCTTCTTCATGGGCTTCGCGCAGATCTGGCGGACCAAGTATCGCGATGCGGCGCTTCGCCAGCAGCTGCTGACCGATCCGCACTCGCCCGGGACGGCCCGCGCGTACGTGCCGCTGATCAACAACGACGCGTTCCAGGCGGCGTTCAACGTGAAGCCAGGCGACAAGATGTACCTGGCGCCTGAGGAGCGGGTGAAGATCTGGTAGGCTGAACGGCAGCCGTTAGCCATTAGCCATTAGCAGTAAGCGAACGGCGTTGGGGGTCCGTAACCCCAACGCCGTTTGCTCATTCATTCATCACTACCGTCCAAACACTGCCTGGCGCGGCGTCAGCGGCGGTCAGGGCGTGGCGTCGTTCACGGTGGCGAAGACATTGATCCGGCCCTTGCCGTAGAACGGGTCGGTGCCGGGCTCGCCGAGGTCGTCGGCGTGCTGCTGGATCGAGGTGATGATCTGCGACGGCTTGAGCGTGCCGCCGAACTGCGAGTCGAGGAACGCGCCGAGGCCAGACACGTGCGGCGCGGCCTGGCTCGTGCCGGCGACGTTGAGGTAGCGATTACGCGTCTTGCAGGGGGCGAGCCCGGGGAGCACGCTGTGGCTGCTGCACGCGCCAAGCACGAAGCGATCGAAGTCGCCGCCCGGTGCCGCGACGTTGATCGCGTTGACGCCGTAGTTCGAATACGACGCCTTCGCATCGGTCACGCCGGTGGCCGAGATGCACATCTGGACGCCCGCTTCGCACGGGACGGAGATGAAGTTCCGGTCGTGCTGCAGGTCGATGTTGTCGTTGCCGGCCGACGAGACGACGAGCACGTCGTGGGCGTGAGCGTAGTTGATCGCCTTGTTCATCAGGCGAATGAGCTGCGCCGCCTCGCGTCCACCCTTCTGGAAGTACGCGCCGAGGCTCATGTTGATCACCTGGACGCGTGCGTTGGTCGCGTAGTAGATGCCGGAGATGACGTCGGCAAACGAGCCGGAACCGGAAGCGCTGAGTACCTTGACCGCGACCAGCGTGACGTTAGGCGCAACGCCGGCGACACCGATGTTGTTGGTGGTGACGAGCGAGCCGACATGGGTGCCGTGGAAATTGTCGTCCATCCAGCGGGGACCGGGCTCGGGCGCGATCGACGGGGTGAAGAAGGTGCTCGACGCCTTGTCGATGACCGTTCCGTTCTGGTCGATGTGGTCGGGGTCGAGACCGGTGTCGAGGATCGCGACGCGAACGCTCGGGATGCCGGTGCGGCCCTGCGCCCACGCCTGGTCGGCGTGGATGCGCTGCATGTTCCACTGGCGTCCGGTGACGTAGAAGAAGGCGGTGAGCGGCGGCTTGGCGGTGAAGTCCGCGCCGGCGTCGGGAAGTGCGTCCGCCGAAACGGTGGCCTGTTCTTCCTCGAGCGTCGGAATCCAGCGGGCCTCGAGGTCGCGCGAGTTGTTGGACCTGCCCGCGATCGCGTCGGCCGCGAAGTCACTCAGGCCCTCGGTGACGACCATGCCGATGCCGTCATCGACGCGCACCAGCTTCCCGCCCCGCGATTGGACCTGCGCCGCGATGTCGGCGGGTACGCCAGCGGCAAAGTCCATCACGTGTCGGCTGCTCGAGGCCGACCCGACGCGGGACAGCGTCGGTGGCAGTACGCCGTCAGGCGACGCCGGTGAAGTCGAGTCGGCGCAGGCGGCTGCGAAAATCACCGCGAGCGCGAGAGCTCCGTTCCGTGCTGTGTGGAAATTCGTGTGCATCTTGGACCCTCATCTGATTGGCCTGTGCCGTCCCGGCTCGGGTCGGCGGTCCAAGAAGGTGCACGTGATCTCGGGCACAGGCTAGAGGGGTCCGAATCATTTGTTTTTCAAAAATTCCGAGTCCGGTGGTGTGGGGGCACCGAGGGGGGGCTAGATGTGGGTCCCAGTCTCCCTCAAGTGCACCACCGCGGACTTCTTCCGGAGCTTGAGGTTCAGCAGCTCGACCAGCACCGAGAAGCCCATCGCGAAGTAGGTGTAGCCCTTCGGCACGTGCACGCCGAAGCCTTCGGCGACCAGGTTCGTGCCGATCAGGACGAGGAATGACAGCGCGAGCATCTTGACCGTCGGGTGCCGGTCGACGAAGCCGCTGACGGTACCCGCCGAGAGCAGCATGATGCCTAACGCGATGACGTTGGCGGTGATCATCAGCGAGACGTCGTCCACCATGCCGACCGCGGTGATCACCGAGTCGAGCGAGAAGATGATGTCGACGACCATGATCTGAAGCACGACCTTGAGCAGCGATTGCGCCGCTCTCTTGACTGCGTCGCCCGCGCCATGCTCTTCACCCTCGAGCTTTCCATGGATCTCGAAGGTCGCCTTTGCAATGAGGAAGAGGCCGCCGATGATCAGGATGATGTCGCGCCCCGAGACGCCATGTCCGAAGAGCTCGAACAGGGGCCGGGTGAGCTTCACGATCCAGGCGATGCTGAGGAGCAGCAGCAATCGCGTGACGAAGGCGCCGAGCAGCCCGAGCTTCCTCGCCTTCGCCTGGTCGCTCGCCGGCAGCTTCCCGGCGAGGATCGAGATGAAGATGATGTTGTCGATCCCGAGAACGATCTCGAGCGACGTGAGGGTCAGTAGTCCTACCCAGGCGTTGGGATCGCTTAGCCAGTTCATGGTCAACACGGCGAGGAGAGACGATCGAGACTCCGATCGAGAGAGGAGCGATGAGAGAAACTAACCAGCGGCAAGGCGGGGCGGCATCGGCCCGGGGGATATGCAGTTAACCCTATCGTCTTTTCGTTGCTCCTCTCTCTTCTCTCTATCGGAGTCTCGATCATCTCTCATTGCGGTGTCATAGCCAGTCAGGGAATATCAAACTCCTTCTGCATTCCATGGAGAAAGTGCGGCTTCCCATCCCTGGAGTCCGCCGTGAAGCAGATCATCCCATAGTGTCCCGGCGTGAAGTTCTCCGTGAAGCTCGCCGTCTGCCCGGGTCCGATCTCGGCGACGCCACCCATCGCGCGGCCTGGCGCAAGTTTCCCCTTGGGGTCCATCGACCAGTCGAGGAACTCCTTGATGCCCTTGCCCCTGGGGAAGCGGACCAACACCACCATGTGCCCCTGCGCGGCGCTATTGGTGACGGCGACCGTGTGGCGGCCTCGCGAAAGCGGCTTCGCGAAAATGAAGTCGTAATCGCTGAGTGAGAGCTGGACGTCCGCCGTTGGCAGGGTGTCCGGTCGCGCCGGCCCGGTCACCGTGAACGCCTTCGCCATCCCCTTCGCAAAGTGTGGCGCGGGATCCGGTCCCGGCACCTCGCAGAAGGCGAGATAATTCCCCGGCTCGAGCACGACCGTCGCATTCGCTTCGGCGCGCGGCATTGCTGCCTGCGGTCCGCCGACCGGATGGAGCCACGCCGGCCGGGGCCCCTGACCGGCGACCATCAGCGCCTTCAATCCCTCGGCCGCCGTCTTTCCGTCGTCGAGCCGGAAAATCGACATGTGGTGGATCTGCTTGCCCTTGTTCAGCAGCCGGAAGGTGGTGACGCCCGCCGGAATCGACGCGGGCATGCTGAGGGCGAAGTCATGCGCCGCGACGATGACAACGTTCGGTTTGGGCGCATGGCGCGCCGCGCCGGCAAGTAGCGCGGCTACCGCCAGAACGAGTACACTCCGGGTGCCACGTGCGAGAGCGCCAATCGGCATCGCTGGTCTCCGTGTTGGGGGGGGAGCCCAAGGTTACGACCGAAGAGCGGTTCGCGCGAGAGCGGGCCGGGTGCGCGGCTGGCCGGCTATGCGGGGTGCGCGGCGCCTGGCGGGCTATGACACTGCGAAGAGAGATGATCGAGGCTCCGATTGAGAGATAACAGACGAGAGAACCGGCTCGGCGGAACGGCAGCGATGGGTGTGCAGGCAACCCGATCGTTGTTTCGTCGCCTGGCTCTCATCTCTCGATCGGGTCCTCGATCAT
Organism: Gemmatimonadaceae bacterium; assembly: GCA_031359795.1. Lineage (GTDB taxonomy): Bacteria > Gemmatimonadota > Gemmatimonadetes > Gemmatimonadales > Gemmatimonadaceae > JABFXC01. The sequence continues at coordinate 610 of JANMAM010000044.1, read as the reverse complement.
CTCTCCTCGCCGTGTTGACCAGCGCCTGCACAGCGTCGCTCCTCGCCTTCGCACCGAGCCCACTCGAGGCGCAGACCACGAGCGTGCCCTTCGAATTCGAAGACTCGCGCATCTTCGTCCCGGTCAGCGTCAACAGCACCACGCCGCGCTGGTTCATCCTCGACAGCGGCGCCTACCCGACCATCCTCGACGCCAACGTCGCAGCGGCGCTCCGCCTAACGGTCGCCGACGCGGGCACGACCACCGGCGCCGGCAGGAACAGCCTCCGCCAGGGACGAGCGCGCGGCGTCTCGCTTCGCGTCGGCAGCGTGGCGCTCGGGCCGATGGACGTGGTCATCGGCGAGATGGACTCGCTGCTCGGGCCCTCGCAGGGTCGCGGCGCGCCGGGCATCATCGGGTCGCGCTTCTTCATCGAGCACGTCGTCGAGCTCGACTTCGGCGCGGGGGTGATGCATGTCCACGATCCGAAGCGCTGGCAGTACAACGGGACGGGCGTGGTCCTGCCGATCAAGGTCGGCAGCGGGGTGCCGATGCTCGACGGCCAGCTCACCGCGGCCGATGGGACGGTCGTTCCGATCCGCCTGCTCGTGGACCTCGGCGCCAAGAGCAC
>JANMAM010000210.1:0-8140 GCA_031359795.1 Gemmatimonadaceae bacterium | reverse complement strand
GACGAGATGGCATCGCCGAGCGCCGCCTGGCGCCCATGTCCGACATGGAGCGGGCCCGTCGGGTTGGCGGACACGAACTCGACGTTGACGGCCCGCCCTTGCCCGGTGGTCCGGCGGCCGAAATTAGTACCGTCTGATACTATTGCCGGCAGCCCGGCGGCGAGATCGCCGGCGGCGATCCGGAAGTTGATGAACCCCGGTCCCGCGACTTCGGCGCCAGCGACACCGGCGGCGCCCAGGTCCATCGCCGCGATCAGCGAGTTCGCGACGTCACGCGGCGATTTCCTGAGCGGGCGGGCGAGCGTCATGGCGAGGTTGGTCGCCCATTCGCCGAACTGCGGGTCGCGCGGCCGCTCGAGCGTGGGCTCGACGGGGTCGGGCGCGCCAAGGGCGCGAGCGGCGCGAACCAGTTCGCCGCGAATCCGATCGGGCGCGCTCATTCCTTGCTCGATTTCCCGGACCCGCCGCTCGAGGAGCCGCCACTCGATGACGCGCCGCTCGAGCTGCCTCCGCCTGACGCGCTGTTCGACGAGGATCCCTTGTTCGACGACTTGGCGCCGGTGCTGTTCGACGCGCCGCTTCCCGAAGCCGCGCCAGGGTTGCTTGCACCGGAGGAAGGTTGACCGCTTCCTGACGCTGCGCCACCACCTGCCGCGGGGGACTCGGAGCTACTCTTCGACTCGCCTGACGGTGCGCTGCCGCCTTCGGACTTGCCCCCTTCGGCGGTCGCAGGCTTCGGGCCCTTGTTGGCGTGAGCGTTCTTGCCGTAGTCCGTGAGATAGAAGCCCGATCCCTTGAAGAGCAGCCCCCCACCGCTCGACATCTCGCGCGCCGCAACCGCACCGCAGGTCGGGCAGTTCACCGACGTCGGCGCGCCCGAGATGGTACGAAAAAATTTCTCGAACTCGTGCCCTTCGGGGCAGCGATATTCGTAGGTTGGCATTCGGTTCAAATTGTTAGGGGGCGAAGCAGATAACGATAAGCCCGGCGTAGGGTGCCTTCAAGGCAACTCTTGGCTCTTGCGGACCACCCTGCCCTGCCTCATTGTAGCGGGTCTCCCGCCGTGAAGAATTCCGTCGCGGGCAGCCCAGTCATTTCCCGTCGCGCGTCCCGGCCCTGAGAGCCTGGACCTGTGGCCGTATTCTCCACCCACTCAGGAGGCAGGTCGATGAGACGACACTTGCTCAGTCGGAGCTCGGTCGTAGGACTCATTGCCGCGGCGTTTCTCGCCCCGGCGATGGCAGCGGCGCAGGGTAATGCGTCGATCAATGGCACGGTCAGCGATTCGGCATCCGGTCGCCCGATCCCCGCGGTGCAGATCGTCGTCGTCGGCACAACCCGCGGCGGGTTCAGCGACGAGGAAGGCCGCTTTGCGATTCGTGGCCTTGCCGCCGGCACGTTGACGGTGCGGGCACAGCGCATTGGCTACCGTCCCGAAACACGTTCCGTAACGGTCGCCGAGGGAGAAACCGGAACGGCCACCTTCAATCTTTCGGAAGTCGCGCGTATCCTCTCCGAAGTGGTCAGCGTCGGGTACGGGACCGACACGCGCGCGAGTGTCAGCAACGCCGTGACGACGGTCAGCGGCGAACAGATCGCTGGTATCCCCGTCGCCGGCGTTGACGCGGCGCTCCAAGGCAAGGCTGCTGGCGTTCAGGTGACGTCCAACGCCGGCAACCCGGGCAACGCGATCACCGTTCGCATCCGGGGCGCCGCCTCGCTCACCGCGAGCAATCAACCGCTGTTCGTGGTCGATGGCATCCCGCTCAACAACTCGTCCCTTTCGCAACTCGGGCTCGGCGGCCAGGACATCAACGGCGTCAGCGGGCTCAATCCGGACGAGATCGAATCAATCACTGTGCTGAAGGATGCCGCTGCCGCCGCGATTTACGGGTCGCGCGGCTCGAATGGCGTCGTCATGGTCACGACGAAGCGCGGCCGGAATGGCACCCCTCGCCTCAACCTCGATTCCTACTCCGGGTTCCAGAACGTCGCCAAGCAATGGGACCTGCTGAACGCAAAGGAATACGTGATGTACAGGAACGAGGCAAACACGAACGACGGCGACCCCCGGCTCTTCAGGTATGGGAGACCAGGCATCGACGACACGATCAGCACCGATTGGCAGAAAGAGATTTTCCGGACCGCGCCCATCAACAACACCAGTATTGGTGCGACGGGCGGGACTGACCGGATTCAGTATTTCGTATCCGGCTCCTATTTCAACCAGACGGGCGTCGTCATCGCCACCGGTTACCAGCGGGCCAGCGGCCGGGTGAATCTCGACTTTGCCGCTACCAGAAAGCTGTCGCTGAAGACGTCGATCAACGTCTCGCGCGAAAACTGGGCTCGTTCGGAGAACGACAATACCATCGAAGGCGTTGTCACCAACGCGATCGCCGACCAGCCGAACAAGCCAGTGCGGCGGCTCGATGGCAGCTATACGGGAAATGAGCTCGCATACCCGAACCCCGTTGCGATCGCCAACCTCAGCTCGGCGAACTCGCGGTCAATCCGCACGCTCGGCAACCTCGAGGCGACGTACAACTTTACGCCCTCGCTGAAGCTCACCGGACGCGCCGGTGCCGACGTCGGCAATCTCCGCGACCTGCGCTGGGAATCGCCTAACGTCGAAGCGAGCTACGCCTCCTCGGTCAGCGGGGTTGCCCAGCAAGGCAACAACACCTTCAACCGCTACGTGCTCGAGGGGTTCGCCAATTACGACGTGCCATGGCTCAGCCAGCGCAGCCAGCAGCTGCTGCTGACTGCCGGGGCCAGCGCCGAGCAGAACGGCCGCGAATATGATTTCCTCCGCGGCGAAGGGTTTGCTTCGGAAGGCTTCCGGTATCCCGGGTCGGCGACGCGCATCACCGTTTATGACGGTGGCTGGACGGGCAACAACCTCGCGTCCTTCTTCGGCCGGGCCAACTATTCCCTTCTCGACCGTTACCTCCTGACGGCCAGCGTGCGGACCGACGGATCATCGCGCTTCGGCGTCAACAACCGTTGGGGTACGTTCCCGGCGGTGTCAATCGGCTGGAAGCTCACCGAAGAGCCGTGGTTCGGTGGGATGCTCGGCCAGGGCAACTCCCTCAAGCTGCGCGGCAGCGTCGGGACCACGGGGAACCAGGCGCTCCCGCAGGACTTCGGGTCGCTGGAGCGTTTCGCGCGCAAGAACTACGCGGATGTCATCGGCATCGGTCAGGTCAGCCTCGCTAACCCAAATCTGCGTTGGGAAAGCACCCGCGAGTACGACGGGGGCTTCGACCTCGACCTGTTCGGTACGCGCCTCACGCTTATCGGTGACTACTACACCAAGCTGACATCGAACCTTCTGGTCAACCGTCCGATCAGCGCCACGACCGGGCAGACCAGCGAGCTAAGCAACGTTGGTAGCATCAAGAACGCCGGCGTTGAAGGGCAGATCACGACACGGAACTTCGTGTCAGATGATCCGAAAGGCTTCACCTGGACTACCGACCTGAACATCGCGGCTAATCGCAACAAGGTCGTGTCGCTTTACAACGACGAGCCCTTCTCCGGCGGTTTGTACAGCGCGAATCGCGTCGAGGTTGGCCATCCGCTTGGCCAGTTCCGAATGTACCGATTCCTCGGCGTCGATCCAGCCACGGGGGACGCGAAGTACAGCGACGAGCAGGAGTTTGTTGGGTCGCCCCACCCGAAGTATCAGGGTGGCTTCACCAACGACATGAGCTGGATGGGATTCGATGTGCACACGTTCGTCCAGTTCAACAAGGGTAACCAGATCTTCAACGCGATCCGCGTATTCGCAGATGACGGCGGCCGCTATTTCGACAACAAGTTCAAGGATGTGCTCCGTCGCTGGCAGAAGCCCGGTGATATCACCGATCAGCCACGCGCCAGCCGCCGCGGTCGCTCGGGCGCACTCGAGATCTCGAGCCGCTATCTCGAGGACGGTTCCTACGTCCGGATCGGTGACGTGACGTTAGGCTACACGGTTCCTGCCCGATTCACGCGGATGTCGGGTCTTGGCTCGGCGCGCCTCTACGCGTCGGGGCACAACCTGCGCACGTACACCAAGTACAAGGGCTACACGCCGGACGTGAACAGCGCCGGGTCGACTGCGAACATCGGGCTCGGCACGGACTTCTATGCGTACCCGGTCAACCGGTCGTTCACCTTCGGCGTGAAGGCGGGCTTCTGAGCCCCGCCCTTGAACCCGAGCTAAAAATCCTGATGAGACCCCTCATGCGATTGAAATATTTCGGGGCGGTGGCGGCCTTGACGCTTGGCGCCGCTGCCTGCAACAGCTTCCTCGACGTCAAGCCAATATCCGAGCTTCCGCGGGAACAGGCCCTCTCCGGGCCGACGAGCGCCCGCGCGGCGGTTGCCGGCATTTACGACGCACTCCAGGACGGATCGTACTACGGGGGAGACTTCGTGATCCTGACGGACGTGTCCTCCGATGACGTCGACTGGACCGGCACCTTCACTACCTTCGCCGACGCGGAGGACAACAACCTCCGTGCCGACAACGGTTCGGTGCGAGGCATCTGGAACGCGATGTACACGACGGTCGCGCGCGCGAATCTCGTGATCGCGGAAATACCGTCGATCAGCGGCATCACGACGGCGGAAAAGAACCAGCTCGTTGGCGAGGCGTATTTTGCGCGGGCCCTCGCGTTCCACGACCTGGTCAAGACGTATGGCGGGCGGAACCCGGGCGACCCGGGGATTCCCCTCCCCCTTGCACCCGCGGCTGACGCGAGCGTCGGGGCGCAGGCGACACGGGCGACGGTGGCCCAGAGCTACGCGCAGATCCTCACCGATCTGGCGGCAGCCGAGGGCAAGCTGGATCGGTCGGTCACCGACCCGACCCGGGCAACGTTAGGCGCGGCCCGTGCCCTGCGGGCGCGCGTGCTGCTGTTTCAGAAGGACTACGCCGGAGCGGAAGCGGCGGCGACCGTGGTCGAAGGCATGGGTTACGCGCTGGCGCCGAACTACTCCGACCTGTTCAGCGGCGACGGGCAAACGACGACGGAAGACATTTTCCGCCTCGTCTTCAACCCGGCCGACGCGTCATCACAAGGGTACTACTATCTCGGGCGCACCGAGAACGAGCCGTCGGCCGCCCTGGCGAAGGCGTACCAGCCGTCGCTGAACACGACGGATCTCAACAACTGGAATCCGCAGGATCTTCGGGCGCAGAACAACATCGTGGTCGATCCGGCTGGTGACTACTGTGGTCTCGAGATCTGCGGTACGAAATATCCCACGACCGCCGGTGGAGAGGACATCCAAGTCATCCGCTTCGCCGAGGTGATCCTGACCCGAGCCGAGGCAATGGCGCGCCAGGGGGGCAGCAAGCTGGCAGGTGCTGTCGCCGAGGTGAACCGGATCCGCGTTCGGGCCGGCCTCTCGGCGCTGGTCTTCGGGGTGAGCCTGACGACCCAGCAGCAGGTGATCGATGAGGTGTTGCTGCAGCGGCGGCTCGAGCTGGCGATGGAAGGCCACCGTTGGGCGGACCTGGTGCGTACGGGGGCGGTCGACAACTACCTGACCGCGAAGGGCGCGCCGGCGTTCCAGGCGTTGTATCCAATCCCGCAGCGCGAGATCAGTGTTGCGCCGGGGCTCACGCAGAATCCGGGTTATCGGTAAGCGCGGGCTGCAGCTCGAAGGACCGTAGTGAAGAAGCCCCTCCGGATCATCGGAGGGGCTTCTTCGTCGGAGCGGTCGTCAGGCCTAACGTCACGGGGTGTAGCGTCCCCAGACTGTTCCAAGGGCGTCGGCGATCTCGCCAACCGACGCACGCGCGCGCACCGCGCTGATGACCAGCGGCATCAACGGCTCCAGGCGTGCAGCGGCGCCAGGCTCGGCATATGGCGCTGCCGCCTCGACGAGCGCGCGCAAGGCACCACGCACCGCACCGACATCACGCGACGCCTTCACCGCGCCCAGCCGCGCTGCCTGCTCGCGCTCGAGCGCCGAGAAGTCCGGCGTCGCGATCCTGAGCGGTTCCGCCCTGTCGCTGAACTTGTTGACGCCGACGATCACCGTCTCGCCGGACTCGACGCGCAGCTGCTGGTCGTACGCGCTCCGCCCGATCTCCTCCTGGAAAAACCCCGCCTCGATCGCCGCCGCGGCGCCGCCGAGCGCGTCGACCTGCTCCATCAGCGCGAGCGCCCGCGTCTCGATGCCCGTTGTCAGGCTTTCGACGTAGTAGCTCCCCGCGAGCGGATCCGCCGTCTGCGCGGCACCGCTTTCATGGGCGATCACCTGCTGCGTGCGAAGCGCCAGCGTTGCCGCCTCGGCCGTTGGCAGCGCGAGCGCCTCGTCGTAGCCATTGGTGTGCAGCGACTGCGTGCCCCCGAGCACCGCCGCGAGCGCCTGGAGAGTCACGCGTACGACGTTGTTGAGCGGCTGCTGCGCCTGCAGGGTGACGCCCCCGGTCTGCGTGTGAAACCGCAGCCGCGCACTCGCGTCGCTGGCGCCGAACCGCTCGCGCATGAACCGCGCGTAGATGCGCCGCGCCGCGCGGAACTTCGCGACCTCCTCGAACAGGTCGTTGTGCGCCGCGAAAAAGAATGACAGCCTCGGCGCGAAGTCGTCGACTCGCAATCCGGCCGCGATCGCCGTCTTCACGTATTCGATTGCGTTGGCGAAGGTGAAGGCGACCTCCTGCACCGCCGTCGATCCTGCTTCGCGGATGTGATACCCGCTGATCGAGATCGGATTCCAGCTCGGGAGCTCGGCCGCGCAGAAACGGAAGATCTCCGCGATCAGCGCCAGGCTCGGCGCCGGCGGATAGATGTACGTCCCTCGCGCGATGTACTCCTTGAGGATGTCGTTCTGGATCGTCCCCGACAGCTTCGCCCGATCGATCCCGCGCTCCTCCGCGACCACGATGTACATCGCGAGCAGCGTCGCCGCCGTTGCATTGATCGTCATCGACGTCGATACGGTGTCGAGCGGCAGGTCGGCGAGCAGCGCATGCATGTCGTCGACGGTATCGATCGCGACCCCGACCCGCCCGACCTCGCCTAACGCTCGCGGAGAGTCGGAATCGATCCCCATCTGGGTCGGCAGGTCGAACGCCACCGAGAGCCCCGTCTGCCCGGCCGCCAGCAGATGCCTGAACCGCTGATTCGTCTCCGCCGCCGTCCCGAACCCGGCATACTGCCGCATCGTCCACAACCGCCCACGGTACATCGTCGGCTGGATCCCGCGAGTGAAGGGGAACTGGCCGGGATCGGCAAGATCGGTGGAGTAGTCGAGATCCACATCAGAGGGGGTGTAGACCGCCTTGATCGGGATTTCGGACGGCGAAGTTTCGGACATGGGGGCCAGGGGCCAGGGGCCAGGGCGCGAGACCCCACACCCATTGCCTCGTCGACGTACTAGTGATGACGCTGGGAGGTTAACGGCGAGGAGCCTTGGACCGACGGGCCGACATTGTGGTGCATGCAGACGAGTCGCTTCGACTTTCGCAATCTAGTTGTCTGGAACCGTGCGCATCAGATCGTGCTACGCGTGTACGCTATCACGCGGCTCTTTCCGCCAGATGAGCGTTTCGGGCTGACCTCGCAATTGCGTCGGGCCGCTGTTTCGATCTCCTCGAACATCGCCGAGGGCCGCTCCCGTGAATCGCGCGGGGCGTATCGCGCGCTGATCGATGTTGCCTTGGGCTCTGCGGGCGAGGTGGACTATCAACTGCTGCTTGCACGCGACCTCGGCTATTTGCACGCTGCAGAGCACACCGAGCTCGCCGCCGAAGTCGGCGAGATTCGACGCATGCTCGCCGCCTTGCGACGCGCATTGGAATCCGGTTAGTCGCCGCGCTGCCTAACGCCTGGGCCCTGGCCCCTGGCCCCCGGCGAGACGCAGTCGAATCCGCCGTACGCTGACTGCTTACCGCTTACAGCGGACAGGCTGCGAACCGAAGTCACCGCGAAACAGCAGCCGCCCCGCGCAGGGTCTCGTGCGCCAGCTCGACCTCGGTCTTGCTCCCGATGTACAGCGGCGTCCGCTGATGTAGTTCAGTCGGTTGGATGTCGAGAATGCGGGTGTTGCCGTCGCAGGCGGCGCCGCCGGCTTGTTCGACGATGAAAGCGAGGGGGTTGGCTTCGTAGAGGAGACGAAGCTTTCCATTGGGGCGGCG
>JANMAM010000193.1:0-12755 GCA_031359795.1 Gemmatimonadaceae bacterium | reverse complement strand
GCGATCCTCGTCACGCACGACCTGACGCCGAGCCTCACGGTGCAGCTCGACCGCGAGGCGATCGTCGCCCTCGCGACCGACGCCGGGACCCGCACCTCGCACGTCGCGATCCTCGCCCGATCGTTAGGCCTGCCCGCGGTCGTCGGACTGCGCGACGTGACGTCGCGCCTGACCGGCAAGGAGAAGCTGATCCTCGACGGGACGGCGGGGATCATCGTGGTCGATCCGTCGCCGGAGGAGATCGAGACGTATCGGACGCGCGCGCTCCGCGAGGTACAGGAGGACGACGAGCTGCGCGCCCTCGCCCACGTCGAGTCCATCACGCTCGACGGCGTGCCGATCACCATTCGTGCGAACGTCGACCTGCCGGATGAGGCGGAAGCCGCCGCGCACAGCGGCGCCGATGGCGTCGGCCTGATGCGGACGGAGTTCCTCGTGGTCGGACGCACGACGATGCCCGACGAGGACGAACAGTACCGCGCCTACCGGCGCGTCGTCGACGCGTTCGCTGGACAGACCGTCGTCATTCGCACCTTCGACATCGGTGGTGACAAGCTGCCGGTCGGCGGATTTCCCGCAGAAGCGAATCCGTTCCTCGGATGGCGCGCGATCCGGATGTGCCTCGACCAGCCGGACATGTTCAAGACGCAGCTGCGCGCGCTGCTGCGCGCCGCCGTCCACGGCGACGTGCGCATCATGCTGCCCCTCGTCGTCACGCGCGACGAGGTCCAGCAGGCGAGGACGCTGCTTGGTGAAGCGGTCGAGGAGCTCGCCCGGCGCGGCGCCGAGTTCCGCGCCGACGTTCCGCTCGGCGTCATGATCGAAACGCCGGCTGCGGCGATTTCTGCCGACACGCTGGCGAAGGACGTCAGCTTCTTCAGCATCGGCACGAACGATCTCGTTCAATACGTGCTCGCCGTCGACCGCGGCAACGCCAATCTCGCGTCGCGGTTCACGGCCTTGCACCCGGCGGTGTTGAAGCTGATTCACCGCACGGTGACGGTCGGGCGCGAGTATGGGCTCGACGTGTCCGTCTGCGGAGAGATGGCGTCGCAGCCGCTGATGGCGTACGCGCTGATCGGGCTCGGTGTCCGCAGCCTCAGCGTGTCGCCGCGCGGCGTGCCGTTGATGAAGCGCATCGTGCGCGCGGTGCGGATCGAGGATGCGGCCCGTTCGGCCGCGATCGCCCTCGACTGCGCGACCGCGGCGCTCGCCGAAATGGAGCTGCGCCGCGGCCTCTCCGCCGCGCTCGCGAACCAGTCTCCGTCGGGCGATGGGTTGCTCGGCGCCGCCCAAGCCATCTAAATTCAGCGGGCTACAGCCGCCGTGGCGAGCCTCGCTGCGCGGCTGCCTTCTTTCTCCAGCACACGAGGATCGCGGTGCCCGTCCGTCGCCTGTTCACGTCCGAGTCCGTCACTGAGGGACACCCCGACAAGATCGCCGATCAGATCTCCGACGCGATCCTCGACGCAATCCTCGCCGACGATCCGACGGCCCGCGTCGCGTGCGAAACGCTCGTTACGACCGGTCTGGCCTGTGTCGCCGGCGAGATCACGACCAAGACGTACGTCGACATTCCGCGCATCGTACGTGCCACGATCGAGCGCATCGGCTACACCGACGCGAGCTACGGATTCGACTCCAACACCTGCGCCGTCATCAACAGCATCGGCACCCAGTCGCCCGACATCGCGATGGGGGTCGACACCGGCGGTGCCGGTGACCAGGGCATGATGTTCGGCTACGCCACCGACGAGACGAAGGAGCTGATGCCGCTCCCGATCGTGCTCGCCCACCGGATCACGCGCAAGCTCGCCGAAGTCCGGCGCACGAAGGGCTTCGAATGGCTGCGGCCGGATGGCAAGTCGCAGGTGACGGTGCTCTACGAGGACAACATCCCGGTCCACGTCGACACGGTCGTTCTCTCCACGCAGCACGCGGATTCGATTTCGACGGCGAAGCTCCGCCGCGAGATCGCCGAAGAAGTGATCGAGCCGTCGATCCCCGCCGAGTTCCGGCCGAAGCGGAAGATGACGGTGCACATCAATCCGACCGGCCGCTTCGTCGTCGGTGGACCTCAGGGAGATGCCGGCCTGACCGGCCGGAAGATCATCGTCGATACGTACGGCGGAATGGGTCGCCATGGTGGCGGCGCGTTCAGCGGCAAGGATCCGAGCAAAGTCGATCGCTCGGCGTGCTACGCGGCGCGCTGGGTAGCGAAGAACATCGTCGCCGCCGGCCTCGCCAAGCGCTGCGAGGTACAGGTCGCGTACGCGATCGGCGTCGCCGAACCGGTGTCGGTCTCGGTCGATACGTTCGGCACCGGCGCAGTACCCGAGAGCGTGATCACCAACGCCGTGCTCGACGTGTTCGACCTCACACCCCGCGGCATCATCGCGGCCCTCGACCTCCGCAAGCCGATCTATTCGCCGACCGCGGCGTACGGCCACTTCGGACGTGAATCCGAAAAGGTCAAGTTCAACGGCGTCCGCGCGACGACGTTCACCTGGGAACGCACCGACCGGGCGTCGGCGCTGAAGAAGGCGGTCCGGTGAACTGCAGCCGTTAGTCAAGCAGAGGGGGCGAGGGGCCAGGGACCAGGATCGAACGATCGCACCGCTGCCCCCCCGGTCCCCGGCACCGGGCCCCCATCATTCGAAGGAACTCGTTAGCAAGACGGGGTTAGATTGTAGAATGATGGTCGAAGTCGTCGTCGCGCGCCTCGGCGTGGACCAGAGCAATCAGAGCTTCGTCGTGATCCTTCGCGAGAGGGAGGGGAAGCGGCTGCTCCCGATCTGGATCGGGCAGCCGGAGGCGGAGTCGATCGTGATGCAGATGCAGGACATCAAGCGGGCGCGCCCGCTCACTCACGATCTCTGCAAGAGCATCATCGTCGGGCTGGGTGGGGTGCTCCGCCGCGTGCAGATCACGCGGGTCGAGAAGAACACCTACTTCGCCGAGATGCACCTCTTCCGCGCCGACGACATCGTCCGCGTGGATGCCCGCCCGTCGGACAGCATCGCGATCGCGCTCCGCCTCGGCGCGGCGATCTACGCGGATGAGTCGCTGCTCACCGATCCCGATGAAGAAGACGAGGAGGATGAGGATGCGCCCTCCTTTCGCTCGCGCGCCGACGCCGAGGAGGAGCTGAGCGCCGAGCAGCTGAAGAAGTACCTCGAGGCGCTGCGACCAGAGGATTTCGGCAAGTTCAACCCGTGACCGTGCGGGCAGCGGGTCGGCTGGCGGCCTGCCTAACGTTGCCGGGCATGCTCTTCCTTCCCCTCGCCGCCGGCGGGCAAGGGCGTGCGGCGGGCGCGGGGACACGCGGCTCGCGCGTCGTCGAGGGCCGGGTCATGCGCCCGCACGACGACCAGCAGGATCCGCTGCCCGTTCCCGGCACGATGGTCACCCTCCACCGCGTCACGCGCAGCGGCGGCCAGCCCATCGATTCGGTGAAGACCAACCGCGAGGGGCGCTTCTCCTTTCACTATCCGCCACCGGCCGACACGACCGCGATCCATTTCGTCTCCGTGACCTTCGCCGGGATCACCTATTTCTCGACGCCGCTCCGCGCGCCGGTCATCCGCGGCGACGATGCCGACATGACGGTGTTCGACACGACGAGCCGGCCGGTGACGATCACGCAGCGCGGCCGGCACATCGTCGTCTCCTCGCCGGCCCCCGGTGGCACACGGTCGGTAGTCGAGGTGTTCGAGCTGTCCAACGACAGCTCGGCGACCCGGATCGCTCCGCCTAACGGTCAGACCTGGACGGGCGGCATTCCGCCGGGCGCCCGCGCATTTCGCGTCGGCGACGGCGACATCTCCGCCGACGCGGTGACGACGAGCGCCGGCCGGGTCAATGTCGAAGCGCCGATCGCGCCGGGGCTCAAGCAGCTCTCGTTCTCCTACGAGCTGCCGCTGGCCGCGTTCCCGCTCAGCATCCCCGGCGAGCACCACACCGACGTACTCGAGGTCCTGATCGAAGACAGCCTCGGAACCGCGACCGGCGCTGGGCTCGCCGAGGTCGATCCGGTCAGTGTCGACGAGCGCCGCTTCCGTCGCTTCATGGCACGCGACGTCGCGCCTTCGAGTGTCGTCAGGATCGAGATTGCGAGGCCATCGCGGCTGACCAGGGGGGCCTTCATCGCCATCGTCGCGCTCGCGTTAGGCGCGGCGATGCTGGTCGTGCTCGCCCGCACGACCTGGCGGCGAGGGCGCCGGCAGGGCGGTGCCGGCCAGTACGAGCCGGCATGGTCGCGCGATCCGGATGCGCTCGCGCGGCGGATCGCGGCGCTCGACGCGGCGTTCGAGCGCGACGCGTCGCCGACGGCGGAAGCGCGTGAAACGTACGAGCTCAAACGCGCCGACCTGAAGGCGCGTCTCGCCGACGCGATTGCGCGTCGCGGCAGCCCGGTGTAGATTCGACTGACAATTGAATTCGCGGACGGGAGCCACGGAAACCGGTGCAACGCCGGTGCGGCCCCGCCACTGTAACGGGCAGACACGCACGCTCACACGCCACTGACTCCGGTCGGGAAGGCGAGCGCCGCGGCCCGGAGCCAGGAGACGACTCGTCGTCCGCGCCACTATCGATCCTCGGGGGAGGAATCGTGGCGACCACGCCCGCACCGTCCGTTATCCATCGAGTGCGTCGTGCATCGTTTCGGGCACCTCCGCCGTTCACGGGGTGCCCTTTGTCTTTCGCGCGGGTCGCGTCTTTCGCTATGCTGTTCACGGCCCCCGTCGTCGCCTGTTCGAGCGATGCACGGTCTCCGTCGGATAGCACGAGACACCGACTCGCACTCACGGTCGTCGACGATTTCGGTGACACGGTTTCGATCGCGCCGGCGGCGCGCATCGCATCGTTGAACCCGACGACGACCGAATTTTTTTTCGCGATCGGCGCCGAGCGACGCCTCGTCGGCCGCGACACGTACGACGAATGGCCTGCCGCCGCGAAGTCTCTCACCGATCTCGGTCCTGGCATCAGTCCGAACGTCGAGCAGATCCTCTCCGCACGGCCCGACGTGGTCGTCCTCTACGCGTCGAACGACAACCGCGCCGCGGCTCGTGCGCTCCGAGCCGCCGGGATTCGGGTAGTCGGGCTCAAGATCGACCGGGTCGCCGACTTCCGACGGGCGGCCATGACCCTTGGGGCGCTTGCGGACGACACCGCGGCGGCGCGTTTCACGGTAGACACTGTCGAGCGCACGCTCGCGCGCATCCGAACCGCGACATCGGCGCTGCCGCATCCCCGGGTGCTCTGGTATCTCTGGGACAACCCGATCCTCGTCCTCGGGAGCGGCAGCTACCAGAGCGAGCTGCTGGCGATCGCCGGTGGCGCAAACGTCTACGCCGATCGGCCCGAGCCGGCGGCACCAGTCTCGCTCGAGGACCTGCTCCGCCGCAACCCCGAGGTGGTGCTGCTCGATTCCGGGCGTGCCGAGCTGCTCCGAACGAGCCCGCGCTGGAAAAATGTCGCCGCCGTGCGCGCCGATCGCCTGCTCGATGTCGATGACGCGCTGCTCAATCGCCCCGGAGTAACGTTAGGGATGGGCGCCCTTTCACTCGCTCGCGCTCTGCATCCTGGCTGGTCCGGGCCGTGACGCGCCGCTTCGCCATCGTCATGGCGCTCTCGATGCTGCTGCTCGTTGTCTTCGGCATCGCCGGGGTCGCGTTCGGCACCATCCCGCTGGCGCCAGCCGCGGTCATCCGGGCGCTCGCCGGCGAGGGCGATCCGCTCACGTTATCCGTCGTGCGCGACCTGCGGTTGCCGCGCGTCGCGCTCGCCGCGCTTGTCGGCGCCGGGCTTGCGATGTCCGGCACGGCGCTCCAGGCGACGCTCCGAAATCCGCTCGCCGAGCCCTACCTGCTCGGCGTCTCCGGCGGCGCCGCGGTCGGTGCCGTGCTCGCCGTCGTCGCCGGAGTCGTCAGCGTCGCGGCGGTACCGCTGGCCGCGTTCGCGGGTGCGGTGCTGGCGGTGGTCGTCGCGCTGCTCGTCGCCCGGGCGGCCGGCGGGCGCGCCGATGGCCGCGTGCTGCTCATGGCGGGGGTCGTCGTCGGAGCGTTCGCGAATGCCGCGATCATGGTCACCCTTGCCAACGCCCCGCCTAACGCGATCCGCAACGCGACCTGGTGGATGATGGGCTCCGTGTCCGGGGCCGAGTGGACTGGTGTCCGGGCGCTCGCCGTCTACATCACGATCGGGGGCGGCGTGCTCTGGGCCAACGCGCGCGACGTGGATGTCCTCACGCTCGGCGAGGAGGCCGCCGCCGCGCTCGGCGTTCGGGTGGAGCGAACGACGCGCCTCGTCTACCTCGTCTCGGCCTTGCTTGCCGCGGCGACGGTCAGCGCGGCCGGCCTCGTCGGGTTCGTCGGGCTGGTCGTACCCCACCTGGCCCGGGCGACCGGACTCCGGAACCACCGCTCGCTGCTCGCGACCGCGGCGATGCTCGGCGCTGCGCTGGTGATCGCCGCGGATGTCCTTGCCCGCGTCGCGATGCCGCCCGCCGAGCTGCCGTTAGGCGCGGTGACGGCGCTCATCGGTGTGCCCTTCTTCCTGATGCGCCTCCGCTCGCTGCGCTGACGATGCTCACTTTTCTCGACGTCGCCGCCCGGTACCATGGCCAGAGTGCGCTCGCGCTCGACGGCGTGTCGCTCGTCGCGCCGGCCGGCCGCATCACCGCGGTGGTCGGCCCTAACGGCAGTGGCAAGAGCACGCTCGTCCGCGCGATGCTCGGCCGCCTCCCACTCGAGCGCGGAAGAATTTCGATCGACGAGGACGATCTGACCGCGCTGCCGGCGCGGGAGCGGGCGCGCCGGGTCGCGGTGGTCCCGCAGCGGGAGAGCTCAGCGTTTCCGCTCCCGGTTCGGGAGCTCGTCGCGCTCGGGCGGCACCCGCACCTCGGAAGTTTCTCCGGGTGGGGTGCGGCCGATGAGGCAGCGGTCCGCGCCGCGATCGACCAGGCCGGGATCAAGGACCTTGTCGACCGCAGCAGCGACGAGCTCTCCGGTGGGGAATGGCAGCGCGCACGGATCGCCCGCGCGCTCGCGCAGCAGGCCTCATCACTGGTGCTGGATGAGCCGACCACCTTTCTCGACATCGCCCACGAGATGAGCGTCTTCGAGCTGCTCGCATCGCTCGCTCGCGGCGGCATCGCGGTGCTGCTGGTCAGCCACCAGCTGAACCTCGTTGCCCGGTTCGCCGACCAGATCGTGCTGCTCCATCGCGGCGTTGTCGCCGCGACCGGCACGCCGGCCGAGGTGATGCGTGGCGACATCCTCGAGCGCGTTTACGAATGGCCGGTCGTCGTCACGCGCGACCCGGCCATCGGCGCACCCTCGCTCGTCCCGCTGCGCGGCCGTCGCGGCTGAAACTCGACATTTACCCCCACCTTCACCGTCCCAGCCCGTGAATGATTCCATTCGACTGCGCGCCTGCCTGGCGCTTTGCACCATCGCGTCGCCCTGCTCCGTAGCGGTTGCGCAAGCGACCACCGACACCGTTTCGCTTTCGCCGGTCGTCATCACCGCGACGCGCGTACCGACCGCCGCGACGGTATCGACCGCGGCGACAACGCGCCTCACCGGCGCAGAGCTCCGCGCGCGCGGCGTGACGACGCTACTCGACGCGCTGCGAACGGTGCCGGGTGTGTCGCTCGCCCAACTCGGCGGCGCAGGCTCGCAGTCATCACTGTTTCTCCGCGGCGGCAACAGCAACTACACGAAAGTCCTGATCGACGGCGTACCGGTGAACGCCCCCGGCGGCGCGCTCGACATCTCGACCCTCACGACGGACAACATCGATCGGATCGAGATTCTCCGCGGACCGTCGAGCGTCCAGTACGGCTCGGACGCGATGAGCGGCGTCGTCCAGGTCTTCACGCGGCGCGATCCGGGAGCGAACCTCATGTTTCGCGCGGCGAACCGCGACGGCCAGTACGACGCGACGGCGGGCGCGACCGGCAGCGCGCGACTCGATGGCTCGAAGCGGTTGAGCGGAACATTGGGCGGTGGTCTCCATCGCGGTGATGGATTTCTTCCGTTCAACAACCAGTACCGCAACGCAACCGCCAATGCCCTCGGACGCCTCACCGGATCGCGCGGCGAGCTCGCGGTTGGCGCGACGTATGGCGACTCGCGCTACCACTATCCGACGACCGGCGGAGGCGTGCCCACTGATTCCAACGCGTACACCGGAGCGAACCGTTTGACGTTCTCGGCGAACGCGGCCTGGCAGCCAACGAGTCTGATGTCGGCGCGAGCCCAGCTTGGCCGCGCCGACACGCGGAGCGTCTCCGACGACGCGCCGGACAGCCCGGGCGACACGACCGGCTTCTACAGCCGGTCCCATGGCCGCGCCCTGCGCGAGAGCGCTGACCTCCAGCTGGTCGCGGCGCTCCCCGCGTCGGCGACGCTCACGTTAGGCGGCGCCGTCGAAGGGCAGCGCATGCGCTCGCGCGGCTCGTCGCGCTTCGCGAGCTTCGCGTCTCCGCCGACGTCGTTCGACGAGACGCGCACGAATCGCGCTGTCTACGCGCAGGCGAGCGCTGGACGTGCGCGGCTCGCCGCCGAGGCGGGCGGGCGCCGCGAGCGACTCGACAACGGCCGCTTCGTGAACACGGGCCGCATCGGGCTTGCGTCGGAGATTCTCCCCGGTGCCGTGGTGCGCGCGAGCGTGGCGACGGCTTTCAAGGAGCCCGCATTCGACGAGATCTTCGACGGGCCCTTCAGCAGCGGTGCGCGCAATCTCCGCCCGGAACGCACGCGATCCCGCGAGGCGGGCGCCGAGGTCCGGATTCCCGGCGGCGTCGTCACCATCGGCGCGACCGCGTTCGATCAACGCTTCGCTGATCTGGTGCAATATCAGGACGTCGATCGGAGCGTCGACAACACGACGCCGAACTTCTACAACATCGTCGCCGCGCGCGCCCGCGGGTGGGAATTCGAGAGCCGCGCCGCGCCGATTGGTCCCCTCACCCTTCACGGGACGTACACCCTCCTCTACACCGAGGTGACAAACGAGGGCAACGGCGGCTTCGGTACGATCGCGAACGGAAAGCCGCTCCTTCGCCGACCCCGCCGAAGCGGTGCCCTCGACGCGATCTACACGTCGCGTCGACTCGCGTTGACCGCCGTGCTGCACCGGGTCGGCGCGCGGGACGATTACGTCTACGGAAATCCCGACAACCGGGCGCGGCTCGCGCCCTACACGCTGGTCGAAGCCTCGGCGGAGGTGCCGCTTCGCGTCGCGACGCCGGGTGGGGGATGGAACGTCGCGCTGATCGCCCGGGGTGAGAACCTCACCAACAGCTCGTACGAGAACGTCTACGGCTTCGAAACGCCACGCCGGGTGGTCTTCATCGGAGTTCGCCTCCACGACTGATCGAACACGGACTGATCGAACACGACGGCGCGGCGAGCGGCATGGCGCTATTTTTCGAGCATGGCGCTCCTCGTCACCGACGCGATCGTGCTCCACATGATGGAGTATCTGGAATCGTCACGCATCCTGCGCCTGATCACGCGCGAGGGCGGGGTGCAGGCGGTGATCGCCAAGGGCGCGCGTCGCCCGAAGAGCCGCTTCGGTGCGGCGCTCGACCTGTTCGCGCAGGGCAGCGCGCAGATTCTTGTCAAGCCCGGCCGGGACCTGCAGACGCTGACCGGCTTCGAGGTCGCGCGCGCGCGCGGCCCCCTCGCCGAGGATCTCGCCCGCTTCAACGGCGCCGCCGCGATCGCCGAGGTCGTGCTCAGGTTCGCCCACGATGACGCTGGCCCGGAGTTCTTCGACATCGTCGAGCATGCGCTGGACGACGTCGCCGCGGCGCCGCCCGGCACGGCCCGCGAACGCACGGTCGGGGCGATCTGGCGGATCGTCGGAGCGTTAGGCTTCTCGCCGTCGCTCGATGCCTGCAGCATCTGCCACGCCCCCGTCCTCGTCGGCGAGGCGGTGCTCTTCCATCACCGGGCCGGGGGCATTCTCTGCGCCCGCTGCGCGCAGAGTCACAGCGGCGGACGGGCAATTCCGCGTGACGCGCTCGATGCGCTCCGCGCCTGGCTCGCCGGCGACGCGTCGCTCGCGTTAGGCGCGCGCGAGGGCCGCGCGCACCAGCGCCTGCTGCACGAGTTCGTCCGCGAGCATCTCGCCGACGGGCGCGCCGTCCGCGCGTTCGACTCCTGGGCGACGATCGCCGGCGATGCGTAGCGCCACCGTGGAGCGGCGGTGATCATCGGCACCGCGGGGCACATCGATCACGGCAAGACGACGCTCGTCCACGCGCTCACCGGCGTCGACACCGACCGACTGCCCGAGGAAAAGAAGCGCGGCATCACCATCGAGCTGGGATTCGCGCCGCTGGCGCTGCCGGGAGTCGGGATCGCCGGGGTGGTCGACGTGCCCGGTCACGAGGCGTTCGTGCGCACCATGCTCGCGGGCGCGACCGGGGTCGATCTCGCGCTGCTCGTCATCGCGGCCGACGAGGGGATCATGCCGCAGACCCGCGAGCATCTCGCGATTCTTTCTTTGCTCGCCGTGCGCGCCGGCGTCGTGGCGCTGACGAAGACGGACCTCGTCGACGACGAGTGGCTCGCCCTGGTGCGCGACGACGTTCGGGCCGCACTGGCCGGCACGCCGCTCGCCGACGCGGCCATCGTGCCGGTTTCGGCGACGACCGGAGCCGGCGTCGATGCGCTGCGGCAGGCACTCGTCGACGCCGCGGGGCGCGTTCCAGCGCGTGATCCGGACGACCTGTTCCGCATGCCCATCGATCGCTCGTTTTCGGTCCGTGGCACCGGGACGGTCGTCACCGGGACGGTGTGGAGCGGCTCGCTCCCATCCGATTCGGCCGTCCGCATCATGCCGAGTGGACGAGTCGCGCGCGTCCGCGGCATCCAGTCGCACGGTGCGAGCACGCCGCGCGCCACGCCGGGTGCGCGCGTCGCGCTATCGATCGCCGGCATGGAGCGCGACGATGTCCCGCGAGGCAGTTGGATCGTGACGGAACCAGAGTGGCCCGCCACACGCGTGATTCGGGCGGATGTCGCACTCCTCGATGACGCGACGGCCCTCGGGCCTCGGACGCGGGTGCGTTTTCACCTCGGCACGCAGGACGTGGGCGCCCGCATCGTTGCGGCCGGCGGGCCACTCGCCCCCGGCGCCATCCGGGGCGCGCGAGTGCTCCTCGACGAGCCGGTACTTGCCCGAGCCGGCGACCGGTTCGTCCTGCGGCTTCCGTCGCCCGCGGCGACGATCGGCGGGGGCGTCGTCAGCGACCCGCTCCCGTCGGTGGCCAGGCCGAGGCCATGGCTACCGGGCATGGGCGTGGCCGAGCGGTTCGAGGCGCTGCTCACGGAAGGGGGTGGGAACGGCGTGGCACAGCGAAGTCTCCCGGTGCGGCTGGGGATCGCGCCGCACCAGGTGGCTGCGCTGGTCGGCACGCATCGGGGCGCGCTGCCCGCGGCCGACGGGCGGCTCGTTGCTCGCGGCATCGTCGACTCCGCGGCAGAGCGGGCGGCGTCGATCGCGGGCGAGCACCACCGGCGCTTCCCCCTCGATTCCGGCGTGCCGCTCGCGACACTCAGGGCAGCGTTGGCGGTTGGTGACGGGGTCGTCGAGCTCGCGCTCCGGAGCCTGACGGCAGCGGGCACCGTGACGGTCGAGGGGGCCACGGCGCGCCTCGCCGGGTGGTCCCCGACGCTTGGCCGCGACGAGGCCGCGATCGCCGCGGCCGTCGAGGACCAGCTCCGCCGGGCTGGAACCGAGCCGCCGTCGGTGGGCGAACTCGCGACGGCGATCGGCGCCGACCCGCGCCCGGTGCTTCGGTTTCTCGAGCGCACTGGAGTCGTCGTCGCCATCGCGGAAGACCGGTACTACCTTGCCGCGGCGCTGCAGGGTCTGGTCGCGTCTCTTGGCCGATCGCTGCTCGCGGGCCGTGTTTACTCGCCGGCCGAACTTCGTGAGATGACAGGACTTTCGAGAAAGTACCTAATCCCTTTTCTCGAATACTGCGACCGTCGCGGAATTACCGTCCGTCAGGACAGCGGCCGGATTCGCGCGGGCACGTAACTGGCAGCTTAGGGGCTCAATCCAGTACCAGCCTGTGACATACGTTCCTTGACATCGGGCCACCCCGATTCATATGTTCGCGGTGACAGTTCGCTTGGCCTGTGTCCACCCGTTTCAGGAGTCTCGCGCTCGATTCTCTTTCGTCAGCTCGGAGTAGCTTCATGAAGCTTCGTTGGGTAGCACTCATCACAGTGCTCACCCTCAGCGTAGTGGCACCGCGACACGCGGCGGGCCAGGGTGCGACGGTAGGGGGCGATGGGCGGACGATCGCTTCGCTCGGACAGAACTACCCCAATCCCTTCAACCCGACGACCACCATTCCGTTCAAGGTCGGCGCGCCGCCTGCCTGTCCGGATAACGGTCGGCTGTACCACGTGACGCTGCGCATCTACAACGTACTCGCGCAACTGGTGGCGACCCCGATCCTGCAAGGGACCTCGGGTAACGCTGGCCAGCCGGTCGCCAATGTCGTGCTGAGGTGTGGGGAATACACCGCGTACTGGGACGGGATGTACCTCCGCTCCGGACGGGAGGTCGCGTCGGGTGTCTACCTGTATCGTGTACAGGTCGACAATACGACGTATGCGAAGAAGATGATCGTGATGAAGTAGAGGTCAGCAGCGGCGGCCCGGTCCGACGCTGTTGCAACACGAGGGCGCGGTGGCATTGCGACCGCGCCCACGTGCGGT
>JANMAM010000180.1:0-10303 GCA_031359795.1 Gemmatimonadaceae bacterium | reverse complement strand
CCGTCGCGCGCGGCCGGCGCGAAGTCCTCGATCGCGCGCGCGAGCGCGATGGGCGGGCCGGCGTCAATCCGAAGCGGCATTCCGGCGGCGCCGACGCCGGCGGCTTCGGCGACCCCGCGGGTGTCGACCTTGGCGAGCGCCGTCATGTGGTCGAGGATCCGGTTGAGCTCGGACACGAGCTCGGCGGCGCGCGGCTGGCTCACGCCAAGACGGGCGAGCCGCGCGACATGCTTGACGTCATCGATGGTAACCGACACTCAGTCCCACTCCCGTTCGAGGCCCGCGTACGCGACGACCAGCCGCTTCCGGCCGATCGTCTCATCGTCGAAGTCGACCGTCACCTTCGTGTCCTTGCCCGTGCCGCCCAACTCGGTGATGACACCGCCGCCGAAGCGGGCGTGCTTCACGCGCTCGCCCTTCACGTAGCGGGGCGAGTCCTGGGACGCCTCGAGGTCCATGTCCTGGGGCGCCCTGCGCCAGCTGCCTAACGGCGACCCGGGGCGGCGCAGCGACGGCGGCTGGGGGAGGACGGTGCGCCCGGTCGCCCGCAGGCGCATCGTCGCCTTCGTCTCGACGAGCGTTGGCGGAAGGGTCGCAAGAAAGCTCGACGGGATCGAAGGCATCGTCTCCCCGTTCCGCCGGCGGCTCCGTGCATGCGTCAGGTAGAGCTTTTCCTCGGCGCGGGTGACCGCGACGTAGAAGAGCCGGCGTTCCTCCTCGAGCATCTTCGGATCGTCGAATGCGCGCGCGAGGGGAAACAACCCGTCCTCCAGTCCGGTCACGAAGACGATTGGAAATTCGAGCCCCTTCGCGTTGTGCACCGTCATGAGGGTGATCGCGTCGGCATTCGGATCGAGCTTGTCGAGGTCGGCGACGAGCGACGCGCGCTGGAGAAAGTGCTCGAGCGGCGTGAGGCCGACTTCCCCGCCCTCCTCGATCACCGCTTCGGCGGCACCGGTCACCAGCTCGCGCACGTTCTCGATTCGCTCCTCACCCTCGGGTCCTTCGGCGCGCAGGTGCTCGACGTATCGAATCGCGTCGATCAGGTCGCGGAGGATGGCGTCGACGCTGTCGGTCTTCGCCCGCTCGCGGAAGTTGAGGATCACCCCGGCGAAATCGCCGAGCGAGGTGCGCGCGGCGGCGCGAATTCCTTCGTGCAAGTCGGCCCGCGTCGCCGCAACGAGCATCGGCACCGCCGCCGCGCGGGCGCGCTCGGCGAGGAGCTCGATGGTCGTCTCGCCGAGCCCGCGGCGCGGCGCGCTGACCGCGCGGCGGAATGCCTCGTCGTCGTTAGGGTTGCCGATCAGCTTCAGGTACGACATCAGATCGCGAATTTCGCGACGGTCGTAGAAGCGCACCGAGCCGATCAGCCGGTAGGGGAGCGCCTGCTTCCGAAGCGCTTCCTCCATCGATCGGCTCTGCGAGTTGGTGCGGTAGAGAATCGCCGCGTCGCGGAGCTGCATTCCCGCGTTCGACTGCCGCCGGGCAAGGATTTCATCGACCACGAAGTCCGCTTCGTCGCGATCGTCGAGCGCGCCGGCGACGGTCACCGCGTCGCCCTCGGCGCGCGTCGGGCGCAGTGTCTTGCCGCGCCGCTCGGTGTTTGCCGAGATGACCGCGTTCGCAACCCGGAGGATGCCGGGCGTCGACCGGTAGTTCTCCTCGAGCCGGACAATCGACGCGTTCGGAAAATCCTTCTCGAAGTCGAGGATGTTGCGGATGTCGGCGCCGCGCCATCCGTAGATCGACTGGTCGTCATCACCGACGACGCAGACGTTCTGGTGCTCGCTGCCGAGCATCTTCACGAGCTGGTACTGCGCGTGGTTGGTGTCCTGGTACTCGTCGACGAGAATGAACTGGAAACGCGAGCGAAGCTCGGCGTGGAACGCGGGGCTCTCGCGGAGCATGCGCACCGGCAACACGAGCAGGTCGTCGAAGTCGACTGCGTTGGCCGCACGGAACGCAGCCTCGAGATCGTCGTATACCTGCGACGTCGCCTTGGTGAACGGATCGTTGGCAAGCCTGGCGTACTCCGCCGGCGACACGAGCGCATTCTTTGCGCTCGAGATGGCAGCGTGAATCGCCTTGGGGGTGAACTGCTTCGGCGAGATCTTCCGCCGCTCCATGACGCGCTTGACGACGTTCAACTGGTCGTCTTCGTCGTAGATCGTGAACCCGCGGTCGCGGCCGACGATGTGCGGCGCGGAGCGGAGGATGCGCGCACCGATGGCGTGAAAGGTCCCGGCCCACATCCCGGCCGGGGTCTCGCCAAGAATGCGCGCGATCCGCTCGCGCATTTCACCGGCGGCCTTGTTGGTGAAGGTGACGGCGAGAACGTGCTTCGGATCGACACCCTGGTGCCCAATCAAGCGCGCAACGCGCGAGGTAAGGACGCGCGTCTTCCCCGATCCCGCACCGGCGAGGACGAGCAATGGCCCCTCGAAGTGGAGCACGGCCTCGCGCTGCGAGGGGTTGAGGCCGGAGAGGAGGGCGTCGTCGGCGAGAATGTGCATCAACTGAAGATAATCTCGAACGTGGCGCCGCGGTCGGATGGGACGACACGGAGCGTTCCACCGTGCCATTCCTCGATGATGCGCCGTGCGAGCGGCAAGCCGATCCCCCACCCGCCCGTCTTCGTGCTGTAGCCAGCGTCGAAGATGCGCGACCGCACCTCGCGCGGGATGCCGGGTCCGTCGTCGCTGACACGGATCCGCGCGCCTGCCTCGAGTGGGCGCGCTGACAGGACGATCGTCCCTCCCCGTCCGCCGAGGGCGTCGACGGCGTTCTTCACGAGCGCCTCGAGCGCCCACTCGAGCAGTACAGCGTCGCCGGCGATGATCACCGGCTCATCGGCGGAGCGCAGCTCGATGCGCACGGCCCGCGCGAGCGTGGGAACGCGTGCGCGGAAATAATCGCCGACGCTGGCAACGAGCGCTGCGACGTCGACCGGTTCACGCCGCGGCGGGCGGCCGATGCGCTCGAAGCGATGGGCGACGCGCTCGAGCCGCTCGACGTCGCCACGCATGAGCGCCGCCGTTTCGCGACCACCGTCGCCGACGTCGCGCTCCTCCAGCAGCTCGAGCCAGCCGCGGAGGCTCGAGAGCGGCGTCCCGAGCTGGTGCGCCGATTCGCGCGCCATCCCGGCCCAGACGCGATCGCGGTCGGCGCGCCCGCGCGACCGGAGCGAGTAGACGCCGGCCAACAGAAGCATCGCGAGCGTGATGCCCTGGAGCATCGGATAGAGCTGCAGCCCGCGGACGAGCGGCGTATCACCAAAATGGACCATCCCGACACCGCGGACCACCACGGGATCGTTGGTCGCGTCGAGCGTCGAGACGTAAGTGCGGACGCGCGGATCGGATGGCTCAGCGTCGAACGGAAGATTCGCTGCCGCGGTTGGGGCGCCGTCCATCGTCGTGACGACCAGTGGCACTCCCGCCTGACGGATCTCTTCGGCGAGCAGCAGCAATGCACCGACGCCGTTCGTGTCCGTGGGCGAATTGAGCCCACGGTAGACGTGCGCGTACATTCGCGCGGCGCGCTTCGCCTCGCGCCGCAACTCGCCAACGACGCGCTGGGTGTACGCGACGTACCACGCGAGCAGGACCACGATCCCGACGGCGACCAGCACCATGGGCGCGCGGCGGCGCATTTCGCTAGCGGAGAACGTCGGTTCGGAGGTAGGGCTGCAGCGCGGCGGGCACGCGGATGGTGCCGTCAGGCTGCTGGTGGTGTTCGAGCAGGCCGATGATCGTTCGCGGAAAGGCGACGCCGGATCCGTTCAGTGTATGAACGAAGCGCGGCTTCTCGCCGGGCGACGGCCGGTAGCGGATGCCGGCGCGACGGGCCTGAAACTCGAGGAAGTTCGAGCACGACGACACCTCGAGCCATTTACCGATTCCCGGCGCGTAGATCTCGAGGTCGTAGGTTTTCGCACTGGCGAAGCCGGTGTCTCCGCTCGCGAGCAGGAGAACCCGGTACGGAAGCTCGAGCAGCTGCAGCACCTTCTCGGCGTTTCGCGTCAGCGTTTCGTGCTGGGCGGCGCTGTCTTCGGGTGTCGTGAAGTGCACCAGCTCCACCTTGTCGAATTCGTGCACCCGGATCAGCCCGCGCGTGTCCTTCCCGGCAGCGCCCGCCTCGCGGCGGAAGCAGGGACTGTAGCCGACGAGGCTCACGGGAAGCGACGCGCGCTCGATGATCTCGTCACGGTACAGATTGGTGAGCGGCACCTCGGCCGTCGGGATCAGGAACAGGTCATCGCCGGCGACCGCGTACATGTCGTCGGCAAACTTCGGGAGCTGGCCCGTTCCGATCATCGACGCGCGGTTCACGACGAACGGCACCCACGTCTCGTCGTAGCCGTGCTCGGTGGTGTGGAGGTCGATCATGAAGCTCATCAGGCCGCGGGCGCGGCGCGCGCCGAGCCCGCGGAGAACGATGAACCCCGAGCCGGCGATCTTGGCGCCGCGCGCCAGGTCGAGGATGCCTAACGCCTCGCCGACTTCCCAATGCGGCTTGACGCTTTCGGCCGGGCGCGGCGTGCCCCATTCACGGACGACGGTGTTTGCTTCTTCGCCGCCTTCAGGTACATCGGGGAGCGTGACGTTCGGGATGTCGAGGAGGATCGCATGGAGCTCGCTCTCGGACGTGGCGAGCTCGCGCTCGAGCCGCGCGATCTCTTCGCCGAGGGCGCGGCCCTGCGCGACGAGGTCGGCCGCGTCCTGGCCGGCCTTCTTCCGCCGCGCGACCTCCTGGCTCGACACGTTGCGAGCCGCCTTTCGTTCCTCGACCGCCTGGATGGTGAGCCGCCGATCGCGGTCGAGCTCCACCGCGCGATCGATCACCGCGCCAAGCGCGTCGAGCTTGCCGCGACGACGCATGCCGTCTCGCAGCGTGTCGACGGCGTCGCGTACCGCTCGCAGGTCGTGCATCAGCGCTGGTTAGTGGCCGGGGGTCGTGCCGGGAACGAGCCCGCGGAAGCCGCAGTTCGGGTCAGAGACGAGGCGCGCATAGATCGCGCGCTCGGGAACGCGAACGCTGTCGACGACCAGCTTGGCGTACATGTCGTACGTCGAGATGTTCGATGGCTGGCAGAGAACCTCCTTCGTGACGAACACGGCGGTGACGCCGACCGGCAGCGTCGTGACCGAGTCGTACGTATACCCGGACTTCGGTGCATCGTAGAGATCGGCGAAGCTTACCGAGTCGGGGCGGATGAGCCGAATGCCCAGCTGGCAGATCGACGAGCACGTCACGATCTTCGAGCGCGGAATCACGACGACGTTGCCGGACGCGTCGATGTCGAGCGCGAAATCGAATTGCTCCGAGAAGTCGGGGACCTCACTGGATCCGGTGAGCAGCCGGACGCCGCTCTGCGCCTCGGCGGCGGTGCCGTTGAGCGCGAGGACGCGGATCGTGTCGGCTCTGACTGCGTAGAGCGCTTTTGGCGCGTAGGGGTCGCTGCTGCAGGCAAGCGCGGCAACGAGCGGTAGAGCGACGAGCGCGAGAAGACGGCAGAGAGGCATTCGGACCAGAATCACCAGAGGAACGTGCGCGGAGACGAGGCTTACAATACCCCGCAGCTGGAAAGAGTTCAAGCGATTGTCGCTGCTTGACTTCGCGCTGCGCCGACCCTTAGCTTCGCTCGACCATTTCACGGAGCGAAGATGGCGACAATTCGCGACCTCGTCGGCGCGATTCGACAGCGTGAAGGGGTTGAAGCCGCGGTCGTGCTCGGCCGCGACGGGCTGCTGATCGACAGCCAGGTGCTGCCCAATCTCGACGCCGAGCACATCGCGGCGCACATTCCCTCGATCATCAACGCGGCGGACGAACTCTCCAGCGCCGCGAGGCGTGGCGAACTGGTGACCGCGGTCCTCGAGTATGAACACGGCTACGCCATCGTGTCCGTGCTGTCGAAGGAGGCGCTGTTGCTCGTTCTCGTACAGCAGAACGCCGACGTCGGCAAGTTGCTCTTCGAGCTCCGCCGCAACCGGCATCACATCGCTGCCCTTGTCTGAGACAGAGCGCGACGACCCGACCGCGGGCTTCTGCCACGTGCTGGTTGCCGACGACGAGCCGCACATCGGCCGCATCATCAAGATGAAGCTCGAGCAGGGCCCGTTCCGGGTCACGCTCGCCTATGACGGGCAGGAAGCGATCGACGTGCTGCATCGCGATGTCGACATCGGCCTCGTCCTGCTCGACGTGATGATGCCCCGCCTAACGGGGCTCGACGTGCTCGCGAAGATGCGCGCTGACGAGCGGCTGAAGGATGTCCCGGTGATCATCCTGACCGCGGCCGGCCAGGAAGCGCAGCAGCGCCGCGCGCTTTCGCTCGGCGCGAGCGAGTTCCTGACGAAACCGTTCAGCCCGAAGAAGCTGTTCGCGCGCGCCGCGGAACTGGCCGGAGTCGGGGTGGACGCAGCGGACGCGGAATGACGCGTTGGGCAGTCGTCCTCGCGGGCGGCGTCGGATCACGGTTCTGGCCACTGAGCACCCCGCAGCGCCCGAAGCAGCTGCTGCCGCTCGTGGACGGCGAGCCCCTCCTGCGCAACACGCTCGACCGGCTCGCGCCGCTGGTCCCCGCGGCGCAGACGCTGGTGCTCACGAACGCGGGTCTCGTCGCGGCGATCGCTGCGCTCGCTCCGGAGCTCCCGGCAGAAAACATCATTGCCGAGCCGCGGCCGGCGGGTACGGCGGCGGCACTCGCCTTCGCCGCCGCGGTGATCGCGAAGCGTGCCGGCCCGACCGCGACGATGCTCTGTGTGCACGCCGACTGGTCGGTCGGCAATCCGGAGGAATTCCGCCGGCGTCTCGCCGAGGCGGGATCGCTCGCGGAGCAGCACGCGTCGCTTGTCACGGTTGGCGTGGTTCCGAGTCGGCCCGATCCGGGGTTTGGCTACATTCAGCCGGGTGAGGTCGTGGAGGGCGATGCGCGCCGCGTGGTGCGGTTCGTCGAGAAGCCGTCGCGCGAGGTCGCGGAGCGGATGGTGCGCGATGGGTATCTCTGGAATTCGGGAATCTTCGTCTGGCGCGCCGGCGATCTGCTCGACGAAGTTCGCGCGCACACACCCGAGGTCGCACCGGCGCTCGCGGCCGGCACCGACATCAACGCCTTCTTCGCCATCGCGAAATCGGTGTCGGTGGACGTGGGTGTGCTCGAGCGAAGCGCGCGGGTGATGGTGCTTCCAGGCAATTTCGGGTGGGACGATGTCGGTACATGGTCGTCGCTGCGGCGCATCCGGGAGCGCGACGGTGCGGGCAACGCGTTCAACGGCGAGGTGTACGCGGTGGAGTCCCAGGGCAACGTCGTGCATGCCGAAGGCGGTGCCGTGGTGCTCTACGGTGTATCCGACCTGGTGGTCATCACGCGCGACGGGCTCACCGTCGTGACGACGATCGACCGCGCGGTCGACCTCAAGAAGCTCGTCGACGCACTGCCCGGCGAGGTTCGCGACCGCCGATGACAGCGATCGTGCTCTACGACGACGATCGCGCCCGGAAGTTCGAGCCGTTCGCGCTGACCCGTCCGGTCGGAGAGCTGCGCGCCGGCGCGCTCCTGATCCGCGAGCGGTGGGCCAGCGCGTTAGGCGTGGCGGTGAGCGGCTTTGTCGGCGCCTCGCATCTCTCCTCGTTCGATGAGCCGGGCGCGCCGAGCGCGGTCGACGGGATCGCGCGCGGCGCGATCATCGCGAACTCGCGGTTCGCGCCGTTGCTGGTTGCCGCGAACCCCGCTGCGGCGCGCTGGCTCGCGAACGGCAAGGTTGCGGCGGTGCGGCTCGCCGGCGACCTGATGCCGGCCAGGCTGCACCGGGGCGCGGTCGCGTTAGAAGACGTTCCGGCCGCCGACGGACCCGACGCCGAGATCGGAGGCTGGTGGCTCGAGGAGGTCTGGCATCCGCTCCTGTATCTCAACGCGATGCTCGGCGACGACCTGCCCCGGCTCGGCGCGGGGTTGCGACGGTTAGGCAGCGAGGATGCGATCCTGATCGGCGAGCACGGCGTGTTCGTCGAAGGGGGCGGCACCGTCGAGCCGCAGGTCTGCTTCGATACCACGCTCGGACCGGTAGTGGTTCGTGACGGGGCGCGGGTACTGGCGTTCACGCGCGTCGTTGGGCCGTGCTACATCGGCGAGCATACCCAGGTCTCGGGCGACCGGGTATCGGGCAGCTCGATCGGGCCTCACTGCCGTATCCACGGCGAGTTCAGCGCGACGATCGTGCTCGGCTACGCGAACAAGGGTCACGACGGGTTCGTCGGGCACTCGTATCTCGGCCGGTGGACAAACCTCGGCGCCGAGACGGTGACGAGCAACATGAAGAACACCTACAGCACGGTATCGCTGTGGACGCCTGACGGCATGCGCGACACGAAGCTGCAGTTTCTGGGTACATTGTTCGGCGACCACGCGAAGACGGGCATCAACCTGCCGCTGACGACGGGGACGCTCATCGGCGCCGGGGCGAACGTGATGGGAGCGATGCCCGCCAAGGCCGTTCCGCCATTCACGTGGTGGGACGGCAAGTCATCGAAGACGTATCACCTCGACAAGTTTCTCGAGGTGGCCGCGCGCGCCATGGCACGCCGGTCGGTTGTGCTGAGCGAGCGCGGCCGGGAGCAACTCGCGGCGGCGCACGCCGCACGGTGGAAGGCATGAGACTCTGGTCGTTAGGCAGCGGCAGCAAGGGGAACGCGCTCCTCGTCGAGTGTGGCGAGACGCGCGTGCTCGTGGACGCGGGATTCCCGGCGCGGACGCTCGCGGCCAGGCTGATGGCAATCGGCGTCGCGCCCGAATCGATCAGCGCGTGCGTCATGACGCACGAGCACATCGACCATGTTCGTGGCGCGGCGGTCGCGCAGGCGAAGTGGGGGTGGGCGCTGCATTCCAGCGGCGGCACGGTCCGCGGTTCGGACCAGCTCTGCGACAGCGTGGTGAACGAGTTCAGCGCCGGCGACACGCTGTCGATCGGGCGCGCCGACATCACGACCGTGGGGGTGTCGCACGACGCCACCGAGCCGGTCGGCCTCGTGATCACGGACAGGGCGTCGGGTGCGCGCGCCGCGATCGTCTACGATCTGGGGACGGCGACGAGTGAGGTACGGGCCGCGGTGCGCGACGTCGACGTGCTCGTGATCGAGTCCAATCACGACGTCGGGATGCTGCGGAGCGGGCCGTACCCACGCTACCTGCAGGCGCGGATCGCGAGCCGGAGCGGCCACCTGAGCAACCGCGACTCGGCAGCGCTCTGCGCCGAGGCGGCGCACGGAGCCCTGAGTCATGTCGTGCTCGCGCACCTGAGCGAGACGAACAACGAGCCCGCCGTGGCGATCGAGACGATGACGTCCGCGTTAGGGCGGACGCGTTTTCGGGGCAAGGTCTCGACAGCCGCGCAGCATGCGCCGACGGGACCATTCTGCGCGAAGCAGGGCCGGATGCCGGCGGCGGAGCAACTGCACCTTCAGCTGTAAGCTATAAGGTTCAAGCAGTCAGCGGACGGCGGAACGATGACAGCGTGTGAAATGCGAAACGGCGGCCCGGAAAACCGGGCCGCCGTTCGCTCACTGCTAACGGCTAACGGCTGCCGTTTAGTACATCCCGCCCATGCCGCCGCCGCCCTGGCCGCCGGCTGGAGCGCCCGACTTCTCTTCCTTCTTCTCGACGACGATCGCTTCCGTCGTGAGGAGGAGGCCGGCGATCGACGCGGCGTTCTGCAGTGCCGTGCGGGTCACCTTGGTCGGATCGATGACGCCAGCGTGCACGAGGTTCTCGTAGCTGTCGGTCAGCGCGTTGTAGCCGTAGGCGTCGTCCTTCGAGGCACGGACCTTCTCGACCACGATCGAGCCTTCGCCGCCCGCGTTCTGGACGATCATGCGGATCGGCTCTTCGATCGCCTTGCGGATGATGTCGACGCCGATCTGCTCGTCAGCATCGAGCTTGAGCCCCTTGAGAGCACGCTGCGCGCGGATGAGCGCGACGCCGCCGCCTGGGACGATACCCTCTTCGACCGCGGCACGCGTTGCGTGCAGCGCATCTTCGACGCGGGCCTTCTTCTCCTTCATCTCGGCTTCGGTCGCGGCGCCGACGTTGATGACGGCGACACCACCGGCGAGCTTCGCGAGACGCTCCTGGAGCTTCTCCTTGTCGTAATCGGACGTCGACTTGTCGATCGCGGCGCGGATCTCCTTGATACGCCCCTGAATCTTGTCGTCTTCACCGGCGCCGTCGATCAGCGTGGTGTTGTCCTTGTCGACGACGACGCGCTTGGCGCGACCGAGGTCGGTGACGACGGCGTTCTCGAGC
>JANMAM010000053.1:0-62520 GCA_031359795.1 Gemmatimonadaceae bacterium | reverse complement strand
ACCGTCGCCGCGCCGACGGCGAGCGGGGCGCGCGAAGTGCGCCGCACCGCCGAGGTCCCGCCTCCGGTCGTGCCGGTGATCATCGTCGGCGCGGGGGCGACCTTCGTCGGGGGCACCGACGCGGCGGCAAGCAGACTTGTCTGGGCCTCCGCAACGACGGTCTGGGGCATCTGGCCAACGGCGCGGGCGAAATCGTGTCCGAACTCGCCCGCGCTCATGTACCGGTTCGACGCATCGCGCGCGAGCGCGCGGTCCATCACCACCTGAAGCGGTGCGGGCCAGGTGACGTCCGGCTTCATCTCGGCGAGCGATCGCGGGCGATCCGTGAGTCGCATGATCATCGACTCCTGAATCGTCTCGCTCGGAAAGGGAAGCTTTCCAGTCAGCATCGAGAAGCCAACGAGGGCGAGCGAGTAGATGTCGCTCCGGCCGTCGAGCGCGTCGCCGGCAATCTGTTCCGGGCTCATGTACTCGGGCGTCCCGACGATCAGCCCCGTGCGGGTGACCTTCTGCGCGTCGACGTTCGCCGCTTTCGCGATCCCGAAGTCGACGACCTTGACGCAGTCGGACCCGTCGCGATTGCGCGCGATCATGATGTTGTCCGGCTTCAGGTCGCGGTGCACGATCCCGAATTCGTGCGCGACAGCGAGCGCGTCGCCCGTCTGCCTGACGATGCTGGCCGCGCGCGCCGCTGGCAGTGCACCGGCCGCGGCGATGATCTGGGTGAGCGGTTCGCCTTCGACGAACTCCATGGCGAGGTAGATCAGCCCATCGCTCGTCTCGCCGAAATCGTAGATCGCGGCGACGTTCGGGTGGGTGATCCGCGATGCGTTCGCCGCTTCGCGGTTGAATCGGCTGATTGCATCGGCATCATGAACCATCCCGGGGTTCATGACCTTCACCGCGCTCTTCCGTCCCATGCGAACGTGCTCGGCCAGGTAGACCTGGCCCATCCCGCCCTCGCCCAGTTTTTTCAGGACGTGGTAGCGGTCAGCGATCACGGAGCCGACGAGGTCGCCCGCACCCGACAACGATTTGAGCGTCGACCCGTCGATCGGGCAGAAGCGCTGGTCGTCTTCGTATTGGGTGGTGCACTGCGGGCAGATCTTGGTGGCGCTCACGTGCACTCCGAACTGCGGCGATGGTGGCCGGCGGACGCCGGGACATACGGGGACGATCTACGCCCTCATTATGGAACTATCTGCCGATCGCGAAAGGGTTGGCTGCGCCGGTAGCGGGGGTCGGGGCGCAAGTTAGCTTCCCGGAATGCGACTCACACCGATGGCGGCAACCCTCGTTCTCGCCGCCTGCGGCGCGCCGCTCACGCCGCTCGCGACAGCGCCGTCACCCGCGCCCGCCCTCTCGCCCGAAGCGCTTGCCGCGGGAGCACGGTCCTCACCGGCGCTCCCGGCGGTACCGCTCGTCACAGGTCCGCTCGTGGCGCGCGTGGTCTATCCGACGGCAAACGCGTTGATCCAGTCGCGCGACTCGAACTTCATCTTCGGGTCGGTCGGGAATGGCACCGCGACCCTGACCATCAACGGCGTTCCCGTGCATGTCTGGCCGAACGGGGCCTATCTCGCGTTCCTCCCCGTGCCAGCGGCCGATGCACCGCAGTACGACTTCGTGGTCGCAACCGGGTCGGACACCGTGCGATTGTCGCATCCGGTGCGCCTGCTTCCGGCGGCGCGCGTCGACACGATTCCGGCGGAGCCGGTCGTCGCGGATTCGATCGCGACGGCCGCGCCGCTGCCGCCGCCGCCGCGCCTAACGGTCGCCGATCCGTCGCCCGTGTACGTCGCGTTGGGCAGCGCGCCTGATTCGACGGTCGCGGACACGGACCGCGTCATCATCGGGCGGCCGGTGCCACGCGGCACGTACAAATGGTTCTTCCTGCCCGGCACCGTCGTACGGCAGATCAGCCGCGACAGCGACTTCGTGAGGGTTCGGCTGGACAGCGCGCTCGACGTCTGGGTCGCGGCCGAGGATGTCGTTGCACTCGACAGCGGCGTCACCCCGCCGCGACGTGTCGTCGGGAACGCGCGGGTCGCGCCGGGGAGCGACTACACCGATCTCGTCCTGCCGATCGGCACTCGTCCCCCCTACGCGGTCGAGCAGAGCGGGAGCACCGTCATCCTGACGCTCTACGGGACGCGGGCGACCACCGACATCATCGGCTACCGGGCGAACGATTCCGTCGTGCGCACGGTCGAATGGATGCAGGAGGCGAGCGATCGCGCGCGATACACCGTGCACCTGCGGGAGCGTCCCTTCGGGTATCTCGTCTTCTGGGACGACGGCAACCTCGTGCTCCGATTGAGGCGACGCCCCGCGGTCAACGCGGGGCGACCGCTGCAGGGCCTGACCATCGCCGTTGATCCCGGTCACCCGCCGATCGGGGCAACCGGTCCGACCGGTCTCTGGGAGCCACAGGCGACGCTCTGGGTCGGCGAGCGGCTGGCGGCGATGCTGCGCTCTCGCGGCGCGACGGTCGTCATGACGCGCACGACGATGGAGCCGGTCGCGTTAGGCGACCGGCCGACGATCGCCCGACGGGCCAACGCGCACCTGCTCGTCTCGATTCACCTGAACGCGCTTCCCGACGGCGTCAACCCGTTCCGGGTCCAGGGTACGGGCACGTATTTCTTCCGCGCGCAGGCCGAACCGCTGGCGCGAGCGGTCCAGCGCGGGCTTGTCGCGCAGCTGCGGCTTCCCGATCTCGGTGTGTATTACGACAACCTCGCGCTGACCCGTCCCACCTGGATGCCGTCGATTCTCTGCGAGGGCGCGTTCCTGATGATGCCCGACCAGGAGGCGGGGATGCGGACGCCGCAGTTCCAGGAGGCCTACGCCCGGGGTATCGCAGACGGTATCGAGGAATACTTCCGTGCGCTGCCGAACGATCGTTAGGCGGGCGAGCCGCGCGCTCGCCGCGCTCGGGCTGCTGGCGGCGGTCCCGGCGGGGTCGGCATTCGCGCAGCGGCCGGACGCACAGTGGCGGACCATCCCGACGCGGCACTTCCGCGTGCACTTCGCGCCGCCGAACGAAGAGCTGGCGCGCCGGGCCGCTGCCACCGCGGAATGGGCGTACGCCGAGCTCTCGCGCGAGCTCGTTCCACCGCGCGGTACGATCGAGCTGGTCGTCAGCGACGACGTCGATTTCTCGAATGGCTTCACGACGACGTTCCCGACGAACCGGATCGTCGTCTATGCGCAGCCTCCGGTGAACGTCAGCACGCTCCGCAACTACGGCGACTGGATGACGCTCGTGGTGACACACGAGCTGGCGCACGTCTTTCATCTCGACCGGTCGCGCGGCGTCTGGGCCGGTCTCCAGCGAGTATTCGGACGCAATCCGTATACGTTCCCAGCGGCCTACGAGCCGCGCTGGATGAGCGAAGGAATCGCGGTGTACTACGAATCGCGAATCACGGGGGGCGGGCGCATCGTCGGCAGTCAACACCGCGCGCTGGCGCGCGCTGCCGCGCTCGGCGGGCGCCCGTTTTCGCTGGGTGCGTTGAGTACGACGCGAACGAGCTTCCCCGGTGGCGAGAGCGTCTACATCTATGGATCGCTGGTGTTCGACGAGCTCGTGCGGCAGGAGGGTACAGCCAGTGTTCCCGCGTTCGTCGAGCGGAGCAGCGCCGGCTGGCCATTCATGTACAACCGCATGGCGCGGAAGCAGTTCGGCGAGAGCTTCGCGACCCTGCTGCGGGCGGTCCGCGATTCCGCGCTCGGGACCCGCGAGCCGGGATCTCCGGCCGTGCCGCTCGCCGGGTGGCGCCCGCTCGCGGGGGGCTTCGATCAGATCAGCGCGCCCCGCTGGCGCGACGGCAGCATCATCTTCGCGGGTCACACCGGTCGCGAGACGCCCGCCGCCTATGAGGTGAGCCTCGACGGCCGGCTCCGGCGGCTGGGCCGGCGAGTCGGGGCCGAGCCTAACGTTCCGCTCGCCGGCGGACGGCTGCTCACGGCGCAGCTGGAGTTTGCGGGGCCGTTCGAGATTCGCTCCGATCTCTATGTCCAGCGCGGGCGACGCCTCCATCGATTGACGCACGGCGGGCGCCTGACCGCGCCCGACGCGCGTGCCGACGGCGAGATCGTCGCAGTGCGCGCGGAACCGGGCACGACGACGATCGCGCGCGTCTCAGCGGATGGCCGGTCTGTTCGCTCGATCGTGATGGCGAGTCTCGACACCCAGTGGGCGCAGCCGCGCTGGTCACCATCGGGCGACGCGATCGCCACGGTGCGGCTCATTCGCGGCGGGCGATCGCAGATCGTCGTGCTCGACACGACCGGGGCACTTCGCTTCATCGTCGCCGACGAGGTCGGATCGGTGAGTGCATCGCCGTCGTGGGATGGCGATGACGTCGTCCTGTTCACGAGCGATCGAAGCGGAACGAGCGAAGTCTATCGCGCCCCGGTGGCGCCCGAGCGCCGCGCTGGCGAGCCGGTCGTGCGCGTCAGCGACGCGGTCACCGCGCTCGCCGAGCCCGAGGGCGCACCGAACACGGCGGACAGCACGATCGCCGCCGTCCTCCTCGGGGCTGACGGGGTGACGTTAGGCACCGGCTACCCGGCGGCGCGTGGCCACGCGGCACCCGTCGCTGATTCAGCGGCGGACCCGGCGAATGTTCGTTCACTGTCGGCGACGTTCGCGGGCCGCGACAGCACGGCGGTCCGGTCGTATCACGCCGCGCGACAGCTGGTCCCACGCTACTGGATTCCGCTCGTCTACAGCGACGACAACGCGCTTGTCCTCGGGGCGACGACATCGGCGTCCGACGTGGTCGGCCGGCATTCGTACGTTGCTTCGGTGTCGGGATCGACCCGCCGCAACGAGCAGAGTGCCGGGATCGGCTACTCCTGGTCGGGACTTGGCCGGCCGGTCATCCAGCTGGCAGCGGCGCAGGGGTGGGACGGGGCAGGCCGCATCCTCGCGCCTGACGACAAAGTCCTCGGCGTCCTCCGTCGCCGGACCCGGGTGTTGCAGGGAGGTCTGTCCTCGACGCGGCCGCGCACCCGTAACTTCCTGGGGGCGAGGGTGGCCGGCGGCGTCGAACTCCGCGACTACGCGAGCGATCCGGCCAGCCTGCTCGGATCGCTTCAGGGTGCCTATTTCAGGAAGACGCACCGCCGACCCTTCGCCTCGATCGGGCTGGCCGGATCGAACATCCAGTCGCCGAGCCGGAGCATCTCTCCCGAGGATGGCCTAACGGCGACCGTCAGCGGCGAGCGGCTCTGGGACAGGGATGAGCGGCGCGCCGCGCACACGCGCGCGGTCGGGGCAGTCGCGGGCTATCGCTCGCTCGACCTGCCCGGATTCGCGCACCACGTGCTCGCGCTGCGTGGGGCGGGGGGCTGGACCGACTCGGAGGATGGAACCGACCTCTCCGCAGGCGGCCTGGCCTCCGACCTGCTCGGAAGCGACGGCCTCTCGCTCGGATCGTCGCGAGACTTTCCGGTGCGCGGTTACCGCTCCGGCGCGCTCTCCGGCACCCGCGTGCTGGCTGGTTCCTTCGAGTATCGCGCACCCCTCGCGATGCCGGCGCGCGGAATCGGATTCCTGTACATCGATCGCACGTCGCTCGGTGTGTTCGGTGACGCCGCGACGGCGTGGTGCGGCGGGCCGGCGCGCTCGGCGGGGAATTGCATCACCGGCGCGACGCTCGGCACGCCGATCGCGTCGGTCGGCGCGGAGGTCATCCTCCATCTCGCGATTGCCTACGACGTGCCGCTGTCTCTCGGCGTCGGCTATGCGGAACCGATCGGGCGCCTCCGCACGAGCGAGGCGGCGGCTCGGGGCTTCTACCTGTCGGCGGGGCGGTCGTTCTGATGCCGGAGCATCGGGGCGAGCCGCGCGTCGACGCGAGCGCCTACATCCATCCGGCGGCAGTGGTGTGCGGCGACGTCACGATCGGCGCGCGAGCCTCGATCTGGCCGACGGCGGTCGTGCGCGGCGACAGCGCGGCGATCGTCATCGGAGCGGAAACCAACGTCCAGGACGGGACGGTGGTTCACGTCGACGCCGGCCTTCCCTGCGTGATCGGCTCTCGCGTGGCGATTGGACACCGGGCAATCATCCATGGCGCCAACGTGGAAGATGGATGTCTGATCGCAATGGGCGCGATCCTTCTGAATCGGGTGCATGTGGGCAGCGGCTCGATCGTTGGCGCAGGCGCGCTCTGTCCGGAGGGCATGGTCATTCCGCCGGAATCACTGGTGATGGGACTTCCCGGCCGTGTGGTACGGCAGACCACGCTTGAAGAGCGTGCGCGGATCGCGCGCACCGTCGACAGCTACCTCGAGATGCGACTGCGCTACGCGCGCGGAGAATTCCCGCGCTTTTCCGCGGGCGGCTGATCGCCTTCCACGTCCGCGTGTGATAGGTTTCGATCAGGCGACGCTGCCTCGATCACGGCGCTGAGCGTTAGGCGACCCGGGCCGGCGGCTGGTCCGCGGTTAGGCAGCGGAGACCGGGTAATGCTCGACGTGTTTGCGGGCAAGCCATTTCGACAAGCGATCGGCTTCGTCGCTGGTAGCGGCGAGCGGCCTGGACCGGGCGCAGGGTCGACGCTCTCTCCAAGGTTGTTTCCAACAGCAGCGAGTGTATGCAGTTACGAGTGAGCTGCCTGTTTCCGGCGGCTGCACCCGGAATTTTTCGACCGGCTGAATGGGGATTGTCACCGGGGTCACAAAGGCGCCCGGTGGAAAGAAGAGGCCGTTACGACATTCGTGATGTTGATAACGTAAATTGATAGGATATAAGAACTTACGAGAACACTGGCGCGGAAACACGAACCCCGCTAGAATGCGCGCCCGCACCAGATCAGCGCGTCCGTGTTACCACGGCGTGACGAGGCTGGCGCGTTTGAGAAGTCGCTCGATACGCTCCTCTCGTGGCCCCCCCGGCCGCTGTCGTTTTTCATCGTTTCACCGTACGAGGTTG
Organism: Gemmatimonadaceae bacterium; assembly: GCA_031359795.1. GTDB lineage: Bacteria > Gemmatimonadota > Gemmatimonadetes > Gemmatimonadales > Gemmatimonadaceae > JABFXC01. The sequence continues at coordinate 55,571 of JANMAM010000053.1, read as the reverse complement.
TCAAAGATGCCCCTGCCCGCCAGCCCCCCGAGCGGCCCTGTCACCCTGAGCCAGAACGCGCGCACCGTGTTGGCGAAGCGTTATCTGGTGAAGGATGAAACGGGCAAGCCGGTGGAGAGTCCCGAGGACCTGTTCTGGCGCGTCGCGACGGTTGTCGCCGAGGCGGATCGGCGTTACGGGGCGAGTGACGGCGCGGTGAGCGCGGTGGCGGAGGAGTTCTACGGACTGATGACGCAGCGGCGGTTCGAGCCGAACTCGCCGACGCTGATGAACGCCGGCCGGCCGTTAGGCCAGCTCTCGGCCTGCTTCGTCCTGCCCGTCGAAGATGCGTTGTCGAACGGTCAGGGCGGCATCTACGACACGCTGCGCTCGATGGCGATCATCCATCAGAGCGGCGGCGGCACCGGGTTCTCCTTTTCGCGGTTGCGTCAGAATGGCGCGATGGTGCGGTCCACCACTGGTGTCGCGAGCGGTCCGGTCTCGTTCATGAAGCTGTATGACGCGAGCACCGACGCCGTGAAGCAGGGCGGCACGCGCCGCGGTGCGAACATGGGCATCCTCCGCGTCGATCATCCGGACATCCTCACGTTCATCGACTGCAAGGAAGACCTCACGCAGATCACCAACTTCAACATTTCGGTTGCGGTCACGACCGAGTTCATGAACGCGGTGAAGGCGAAGGCGGACTATCCGCTGCGCGACGCGAAGACCGGCAGGGAAGTCGGCCGTCTCGATGCGAACATGGTGTGGGACAAGATGATTCTCGGCGCGTGGCGCACCGGCGAGCCAGGGTGCTTCTTCGTCGACGAAGCCAACCGCTACAATCCGGTCCCGCATCTCGGCGCGTACGAGGCGACGAACCCGTGTGGCGAGCAGCCGCTGCTGCCGTACGATGTCTGCAACCTCGGCAGCATCAACGTCGGGCTCTACGTGCAGAACGGCGTGATGGATTGGGACGCGTTCCGCCGCGACATCCAGTTGAGCACACACCTGCTCGACAACATCATCGACGTCAACAAGTACCCGCTGCCGGAGATCGACGCGCTGTCGAAGCGCATTCGCCGCATCGGGCTCGGGCTGATGGGGTTCGCCGACATGCTCGTGCGGTTAGGCATCCCGTACGACTCGGATGCCGGCGTCGAACTGGGTCGCCGGGTCATGGAATTCCTCGACGTCGAGTCGAAGAAGGAGAGCGAGCGTCTCGCGAAGGAGCGCGGCGCGTTCCCCGAGTGGGCGCGCAGCATCTGGGGACCGGACGAGACATGCGCGCGCGATCCCGACGGCAAGCGGATTCGCCCGATGCAGATGCTCCGCAACTGCAACGTCACGACGATCGCGCCGACGGGGACGATCAGCATCATCGCCGGCTGCTCGAGCGGGCTGGAGCCGCTGTTCGCGGTTGCGTTCATGCGCAACCAGGCGGGTGTGATGATGCCTGACGTGAACGAGGACTTTGTCGCGATCGCCAGGCGTGAGGGCTGGTACAGCGAAGAGCTGATGGAGCGCATCGCGAAGACGGGCAGCGTCGAACATCCGGAAGTGCCGAAGACGTGGCAGCGCGTGTTCGTGACGGCCAACCTGATTCCGGCCGAGTGGCATGTGCGGATGCAGGCCGCCTTCCAGCAGCACTGCGATTCGGCGATCAGCAAGACGACGAACTTCGGTCATGCGGCGACCGTCGAGGACGTGCGCGCGATCTACGAGCTGGCGTATCAGCTCAAGTGCAAGGGCGTCACGGTGTATCGCGACGGCTCGCGCGACAACCAGGTGTTGTCGACTGGCGCGACCGCGACGGCTGCCGCGCAGCGCGATGGCGTGGCGTCGGACAAGCGGCAGCTCGGCGAGCTGGCCGGCACGATCGCCGAGAAGGAGAACGAGATCGAGCGCCTCCGAAAGGCGCTGTTCGACAGCGAGGCCGAGAATCTGCAGCGGCGCGCGAAGCGCGCACGCCCCGACCGCCTGCGCGGGACGACGATTCGCAAGGAAACACCGCTCGGCACGATGTTCGTCAACATCACCGAAGACGATCGCGCGCAGCCGTTCGAGGTCTTCGTGACGTTAGGCAAGGCGGGTGGCAGCGCGATGGCCGACGCCGAGGCGATGGGTCGCCTCATCTCGCTCGCGCTGCGGTCGGGCATCCCGTTGATGGAGATCCACAAGCAGCTCCGCGGGATCTCGTCCGATCGGGCCGTGGGCCTGGGCCCGAGCAAGGTTCTCTCGGTTCCCGACGCGATCGGCATCGCGCTCTACGACTGGTGGCAGGACAAGCAGGGGGTCCAGCAGGAGCTTCTCGCGAGCCCGGGAACGAGCGCACCAGCTCGCGAGGTCGTCTCCCAGCCGATGCCGGCGACAGCGCAGGGCGGCGCGCAGCCGGCGACCGGGTTCGAATTCGACGGCGGTGCACAGGGCTTCATGGGCACCTGCCCGGATTGCGGCAGCCAGATGGAGTACGCCGAAGGCTGCGTGAAATGCCACGTCTGCGGGTTTTCGGAGTGCGGGTGAGCTGACGAGCCGCGGCCGATTGGTAGCGCCTGGCGAATATCCGCTACTGCGCGGCGGAGCCAAACGTGCTACCTTCCCGGAGGCAGGGTAGGTCGGGTCTCCCGAAACACGGGCGTCGGGCCTGCTACGCGCGGTCTGGATCGAAAGCTGCATTGCGAATCGAGACCGACCCGCATTTGCCGGCCGTTGCGCCGGGTCACGAGGCCTGAGCAGGCCAGACGACGCAGCGCGGTAGGAAGATCACAAGCAGTACGCCAACGCTCTTGCACGGAGACAAGTACGATGCGCACGACCGGGACAGTAAAGTGGTTCAATGACGCGAAGGGCTTCGGTTTCATCACGCCGGAGGATGGGGGCAAGGATTTGTTCGTGCACCATTCGGCCATCCAGGGCAGCGGCTTCAAGTCGCTTGCCGAAGGTGAGAAGGTCGAGTTTGACGTCGTGCAGGGGCAGAAGGGCCCTGCCGCCGAAAACGTCACCAAGATGGGCGGCGGCGCGAGCGGTGGCTCGAGCGGCGGCAGTGGCGGCGGCGGTGGATACGGCGGTGGCGGTGGTGGTGGTGGCGGCGGCCGTGGCCGTCGCGAGTACTAAACCTCGCTGACGAAATGCAACGTGGGGGCGCCGTTAGGCGCCCCCTCATTGCATTCGGGAGATGCAGTCAGCGGAAAATCGATGACAGCACGTTGCCGTAGAAGGTGATGCTCGGCACCACGATCATGTCGCCGCGCCGGATGTCCAGCGTCGAGTGATCGTAGAAGACGCCGATCTCCGGCGCGATGCCAACGTCGCGGGACCCGATCCGCCATCCGAGAAAGGCGCCGGCGGTCGGCCGGTCGCTCGGCGCCGTGCTCGAAAGCGGCGCAACCTGCATCACACGAAGCCCACCGTACGGCACCGCCCGGCGATCTTCGCGGCCGGAGGCGAGCAGCGAGAGCTCGAGGTGCGCGTGCTGCCCCCAGTTGATCATTCCGCCGCCGACGAGTACCGAGACGGCAACGCCGGTATCGGCCGCCGCCGACACCGGCACGGCATCGAGACGGCGCTTGTAGTTGAGGACCACGCCGCTCCACGAGGGTACGCGGACACCGAAATCGGATTTATTGTCGATGCCAAATCGAACCTCGGAATCGACACCCGGGATCGTTGCAGCGACCGAGTCACCCTTGCTCTCGAAGCCATTCGGGATGACGAACGCTGTCGTCGTGCGCGTGTGCTCGCTGGCCGGCACGGTGCGGGCGGTGGAGCCGACGGCGTAGGGCACGCAGCCAGCGGCGAGTGTTGCGCTAACGAGGATGGAAACGAGATTGCTCCGACGCATGCTGCTCTCCAGTGAGGGTTCGGAGAGCAGTGTATCGGTCGCTCACTGGTCGGCCCATACGTCGCGTGACGTAGGCCCGATGACGTATGCCGGGCGGAGCCGCGCCCGCGGAGGGGAACCGCGCGTTCACTGCCGGCGCTTGATGCCGCGAGTCGGCGCTGCGCCGAGCGGATCCTCGGGCCAGTGGTGCCGGGGATACCGCCCGCGCATGTCCTTCCTCACGTCGAAGTAGCTCGTGCGCCAGAACCCCGCGAGGTCACGGGTCACCTGCACCGGACGCTGCGCGGGCGATAACAGGTGCAGCACGAGCGGGACGCGGCCGCCGCCGATGCGCGGAGTCTCGGCCAGGCCGAACATCTCCTGGAGCCTGACAGCGAGGACCGGTGCGCGCGGGTCGGAGTAGTCGATGGCGATCCGTGAGCCCGTCGGAACGACCAGGTGCGACGGCGCGATCTCGTCGAAGAGCGCGCGCTGCCGCCAGTCGAGACGGTCGAGCAGCCTTGCCCCCAGGTCGATGCCACGCAGTTCGTCCAGCCGGCGGAGACCGGCCAGCGACGGGCCAAGCCACTCCTCCATCGTCGCGCCTAACGACTGATCGGAGACGTCGGGCCACTCATCGCTCACGAAGCGTGCGAACGCGAGGCGCGCCCGGATACGTGTCGCCGCCTCGGACCAGGGCAGGGACGCAACGCCGCGGCTCGCCACCTCACGCGCGAACGCGTGCGCGACGAGAGTCGGATCGGGGTTGCCGATTACCACATCGGTCATCGTAATCGCGCCGAGGCTGTCAGTGCGCCTCGCGACGACGGTCCCGCTAGTCGGCTCGAAGCCGACGCGCTCGGTGCGCACGATGTCGGCCGCGAACAGTTGTCGGACTTCACGCTCGTCGAGGTGCGCGGCGAGATGGATACGGGCTTCACCACGCCGACCGTCCAGCTCCGCGATGGCCAGCCATTCGCTCCCGGTGAGGGGCTGAGACTCCGCCAGCACCGCTCCGGCGCCGGATCGCATCACGAAGCGGCCCGGTTGACCATCCCGGCGGCGGGCGACCCGGTCGGGGTAGGCGAGCGCCACCAGCGCGCCGAGCGACGGCCGATCGCCTAACGCCTGCGACGCCGGGACCGCCGCGGGTTGTCTGGCCCGGGCTGCCGTCCTCACGCGCTCCTCGAGATGGCGGGCGTCCTGCTGGACTCGCCGGAGGCCATCATGGTCCACCGTCAGGCCGGGAGCGAGACCTCCGCTGGCGCCGCGATCATTCGCGAGCAGATCGAGGCGGAGGGAAACGTCGACATTCGCGCCCGCTCGGTCGACGCGAATGATATCGCGATCGGCGAGCAGCGCAGCCACGCGCGAACCGAGGTCAAATGCGCCGGCCCCCGCCGCGTGGAGAAGCATGTGCGCGAGGCGGGGATGGGCGCCGATGCTCGTCATCGCGCGGCCATGCGCGGTCACCCGGCCCAGGGCGTCGAGGGCGCCAAGCGCGATCAGGAGCTCGCGAGCCTGAGCGAGTGCACCGTCGGGCGGAGGACTGAGCCAGCGAAGCGTGGCAGGATCGTCGATGCCGGCAACCGCCAGCTCCAACGCGAAGGCCGTGAGATCGGCCGCAAGGATTTCCGGCGGTGACTGGGCAACGAGGCCGAGATGATCGTGTTCGCTCCAGAGGCGATAGCAGACACCCGTGGCAGTTCGGCCCGCGCGTCCACGACGCTGGTCGGCTGAGGCGCGCGACACTCGCACGGTTTCGAGGCGGGTCATTCCGGGTCCGGGATCGAAGCGGGGAAGGCGCGAGAGCCCGCTGTCGACCACCACGCGCACGCCGTCGATCGTCAGGCTCGTCTCGGCGATCGACGTTGCCAGCACGACCTTCCGCCGCCCGCGCGGCGCAGGGACGAGGGCCCGGTCCTGCTCGGTGCCGGCGAGCGCGCCGAAGAGCGGAACGACGTCGACGTTAGGCGGGAGCGTATCCCGCCCGAGCATCCCGGCGACGCCACGGATCTCCCTGGCGCCGGGAAGAAACGCGAGCACGTCTCCCTCGTCGCTGGCGAGCGCGCCGCGGATGGCCCGCGCCATCGGCGCCTCGATCCGCGTGTCGGCCGGCCGCCCGAGCCACCGCGTCTCGACGGGGAAGCTGCGCCCCTCGCTGACTACCACCGGCGCCGAGTCGAGCAGCGCCCCGACCGCCGCGCCATCGATGGTCGCCGACATCACGAGCACTCGCAGCTCGGGGCGAAGGATCGCGCGCGCGTGGATGACGAGGGCGAGTCCGAGGTCGGCGTGCAGCGAGCGTTCGTGGAACTCGTCGAAGATCACCAGCCCGGCGTCATCGAGCGTCGGGTCACTCTGCAGCATTCGCGTGAGCACGCCCTCGGTGACGACCTCGATTCGTGTCTCACGTCCGACGCGCGTGTCAGCTCGAACGCGGAACCCGACGGTGCGCCCCACCTCCTCGCCGAGTGTTGCCGCCATGCGGCGCGCGGCAGCGCGCGCGGCAACACGGCGCGGCTCGAGCATGAGGATCTTCCGTCCGTCGAGCCAGGGTGCGTCGAGAAGGGCGAGCGGCACCCGCGTCGTCTTTCCTGCGCCGGGCGGTGCGACAAGCACTGCCGCGCGTGAATCGGCGAGCGCGGACGCGAGTGCGGGCAGAACGGGCTCGATCGGAAGGAGCATCACGCGGGGAATGTCGCGGTCGCGGCGGCGCGCCGGAAGCCGCGAGGAAATTGCAATCCCGCGGACCCTCACGGCGGTGCGGCGGAGGGCGCGCCAGTCGCGAGAGGTCTCTAGATTGGTCGAATGCCTTCACAGGATGTCGAGACGGCGGGGTCGGGGACGGCGCTGGTCGCTGAGAACGAGCACGCACCGAACCCGAACGAATCGCTCAGCTTCGGTGCAGCCTTGCGCGAAGCGCTGCGCGGTTCTCATCGCGACTTCACCAGCGGCCCGCTTGGCACCGCGATCCTGATTCTCGCGGTGCCGATGGTGCTCGAGATGGTGATGGAGAGCGTCTTCGCCGTCGTCGACGTGTTTTTCGTAGCGCGGCTCGGCGCGGACGCGGTGGCAACGGTCGGCATCACGGAATCGATGCTCGCGGTCGTGTATGCAATCGCCATCGGGCTTTCGATCGGTGCGACGGCGATGGTCGCGCGCAGGTTCGGCGAGGGAGACAAGGAGGGTGCTGCACACGCGGCGGCGCAGGCGCTGACGCTCGGCCTGGTCGTCGCAGTCGTGATCGCGATCGCCGGAGCGCTCCTCGCGCCGCGGCTGCTCGCCACGATGGGTGCTTCCCCGTCGGTGGTCGCGTCGGGAAGCGGCTACACCCGCATGATGTTCGCGGGCAATGCCAGCATCCTCCTGCTGTTCGTCGTGAACGCGATCTTCCGAGGCGCGGGTGACGCGGCGATCGCGATGCGGGTGCTCTGGCTGGCGAACGCACTGAACATCGTACTCGCGCCGTGCCTGATCTTCGGGTTTGGTCCGTTCCCGGAGCTCGGCGTGACCGGTGCGGCGGTCGGGACGACGATCGGGCGAGGCGTTGGGGTACTGTTCGCGCTGTCCCGCCTGTTGAACGGGAGGGGGCGGCTCGTCGTGCAGCGCCACCACTGGCGGTTCGATCCGCCGTTAGTTGGTCGTATCATCAAGCTCTCCTCGAGCGCGACGGTCCAGGTGTTCATCGGGACGGCGAGCTGGCTCGGACTCGTGAGGATCATCTCGTCGTTCGGGAGCGATGCGGTCGCCGGGTACACGATCGGGCTGCGGGTGATCATCTTCGCGCTGCTTCCGGCATTCGGCATCACCAACGCGGCGGCAACGATGGTCGGGCAGGCACTCGGCGCGAAGAAGCCCGAGCGCGCGGAGCGCGCCGTCTGGGTGGCGGGTGCCTACGCGACGGTGTTTCTCGGCACGATCGGGGTGGTGTTCGTGCTGTTCGCGGATCAGATCGTCTCGATCTTCACGCACGATCCGAACATCGCGCGGTACGCGACCCAGTGCCTGCGAACGATTGCGTTAGGCTTCCTGTTCTACGGCTACGGGATGACGTTCACCCAGTCGTTCAACGGCGCCGGTGACACGCGATCCCCGACGCTGCTCAATCTTTTCTGTTTCTGGCTCTTCGAGCTGCCGCTGGCGTGGCTGCTCGCGCAGCATTTCGGGATGGGACCGCTCGGCGCATTCATCGCGATGGCGGCCGCCTTCTCGCTGATGGCGTTCGTCGGCGGTTGGCTGTTCCGGCGTGGCGCGTGGAAGCTGCGCAGTGTCTGACATTCCTCCCGGCGCGGGCGGGGGCACGGTGACGGGGAGTGGGCCTGTCTGGGCGGTCGGTGTTCCGCCGCTCGAACTGCCCGCGCTCGACCGCACCGTCGACGCGGACGTCTGTGTGATCGGCCTGGGTGGCAGCGGATTGTCGTGCATCGGCGAGCTGCATGCGCTCGGCGCGAGCGTGGTTGGAATCGACGCGTTGACGGTGGGGGGCGGGGCGGCCGGCCGGAATGGAGGCTTCCTGCTCGCCGGGATCGCGTCGTTCCATCACGAAGCGTCAGACTCGCATGGGCGGGATCGGGCGACACGAGCCTGGCGCCTAACGCTCAACGAACTGGAGCGGATCGCGACCGAGACGCCGGAGGCCGTTCGGCGCACGGGGACGCTGCGCATCGCGATCGACGATGAAGAGATGACGGACTGTGAGGCGCAGCTCGCCGCGATGACCGGTGACGGCCTCCCCGTCGAACGATACCAGGGCTGGGAGGGGCGCGGCCTTCTCTTCCCCCGCGACGCGAGCTTTCAGCCTCTGCTGCGGTGCCGGCAGCTGGCACTCCGCGCGATCGAAAATGGCGCAGCCCTGTACGAACGGACGCCGTCACTCGCGATCACCGACGACGGCGTGACTACGCCCGGGGGTCGCGTCCGCGCCGCGATCACGATCGTGGCCGTGGACGGTGGACTCGACCGCGCGCTTCCCGAGCTCGGCGGCCGGGTGCGGACTGTGCGCCTGCAGATGGTCGGTACGGCGCCGGCGACCGACGTTCACTATGAGCGCCCGGTGTACTCGCGCTACGGTCTCGATTATTGGCAACAGCTTGCCGACGGCCGAATCGCGCTCGGCGGCTTCCGCGACGTCGGTGGCGACGACGAGTGGACCCACGACAGCAAGCCGAGCGAGGCGGTGCAGCGGGCGCTCGAGAGCTGCCTGCGGGAGAGGGTACGCACCCGCGCGCCGATCACGCATCGCTGGGCGGCGTCAGTATCCTACACGACCGACGGGCTGCCAGTCGTCGAACAGGTCCGAAAGGGGGTCTGGGCGACCGGTGCGTACAACGGCACCGGGAACGTGGTTGGTGCACTTTGCGGACGGGCGGTCGCGCAGCTCGCAGTGAGCGGGCGCACAGAGTTGCTGCTCTGACACGAAGCTTGCTATGGCGGATTGGTGCTCGTCGCGCAATTTTGTCCGTGGACCGATTGGAGAACTCGATGCCGACTACAGCAGCAGAGCAGTCTGACCGCGACCGGCGACTGCGTCCGCGCTTCCGCGCACTGATCGACGAGATGATGGACCAGATCCGGCTCGTTGCGCGCGAAGGCGCAGACGATGCCGAAGCGCGCGCGCAGGCCGAGGCCGACCTCGAGCGAATCATGAGCCAGGTTCGGCGAGCAGCGCTCCAGCGGGACGATCACTGAGCGGCCAGTTTCGCAATGAAACGCGGGTGAGGCATCCGCCTCACCCGCGTTCCTTTTTAGCGGCGCGTACGGCTCGTCACCAGCCGACTGGCTTGCCCTGGTTTTGTGCGTCGAGCCACGTCTTCAGCGGCGCGAAGTACTCCGTGATCGCGCTCGCGTCGAGCTCACGCGAGCCGGTGAGCTTGAACAGCGTTTCGGGCCAGGGTTCGCTCGCGCCAGCGGTCATCATCGCGCTCAGCTTTTCACCGGCGGCCTTGCTGCCGTAGAAGGAGCATCGGTGGAGCGGCCCGGTGTAGCCGGCTTCCTTGCAGAGCGAGCGGTAGAACTGGAACTGCAGCACGCGGGCGAGGAAGTAGCGGGTATACGGCGTGTTCGCCGGAACGTGATACTTCGCGCCGGGATCGAAGTCGGACTCGCTGCGGGTGACGGGGGCAGCAACGCCCTGGTACTTGTTCCGTAATGTCCACCAATCGGCGTTGTAGGTCGCCGGTTTTGTGCGGCCATCGAACACCTGCCAGCGCCACTTGTCGACGAGAAGGCCGAAGGGAAGGAAGGCGACCTTGTCCATCGCCTGGCGGAGCAGCAGCGGGATGTCCGCTTCCGCACCGGGCGGTGGCGTCGTGAGGAGGCCGACCTGCTGCAGGTATCCCGGCGTGATCGAGAGGGCGATTGCGTCGCCGATCGCTTCGTGGAACCCGTCATTCGCGCCGTTGCGGAACAGGTACGGCTGGTTCTTGTAGGCACGCTGGTAGAAGTTGTGGCCGAGCTCGTGGTGCGCCGTGACGAAGTCCTCGCTCGTCGGGTCGAGGCACATCTTCACCCGGAGGTCGTCGCGGTCGTCGATGTCCCAGGCGCTCGCATGGCAGACGACTTCGCGGTCGCGCGGCTTGGTGAACTGCGAGCGTGTCCAGAACGTCGCGGGCAGCGGCGCGAATCCCAACGAGACGAAAAAACTTTCGCCGTACTTCACCATTCCGGGAATGTCGGTGTTCCTGGCCTTGAGCAGGTCACCGATGTCGGCCGTCTGCACGCTGCCGGCTGGTGCGACCAATGGATAGATGTTGCCCCACTCCTGCGCCCACATGTTGCCGAGGAGGTGCGCCGGGATCATGCCGTTAGGCGGCACGACCTGGGCGCCGTACTGCTTCACCAGCTGGGCACGCGTGTAGGCGTGGAGCGCGACGTAGAGCGGCTTCACCTGCTCCCAGAGACGGTCGACTTCCTTCTCGAAGTCGGCCGGGGGCATGTCGTAGTTCGAGCGCCACATCGCGCCGGCGTTGGCGAAGCCGAGCTCGCGAGCGCCCTTGTTCGACAATTCAGCGAACCGCGCATAGCGCTGCCGCATTGGCGCACCGACGCGATGCCAGCCCTGCCATGCATCGAGCAGCAGCGCCGGGTTGCGGCTCTCGACGAGAATCCTGCTCAGCTCGGAGATCTGCAGGCACGCACCAGCCTGGGCCGTCGCGGTCGGCGCGCCGGCGGCGGGGCAGTAGCTGCCCTTCCCGTAATCCGCCTCCATGCTCGTCGTCAGTTTCGTCAACTCGGTCGCCTCGGCCGCGTTGCCCGGCGGCGGTGCACTCAGCCCGAGTCGGAGGAGCATGAACTTGCGCCGAGTTGCCGCGGGAAGCGTCACCCTGTCGAAGCGACGCGCCGAGAGGGCGAGCTTCTGGAGCGCGACCGCGAAATTCTTCGATGCTTCGGCCGTTAGGGCTTCTGTGTCGTCGGTGATGTACGTCGCGGCCACCCATGCCGCCTGGTTCGCGCGCACGCCGAGCTCGGCGAGCTGCGATTCGGCGTTCTCGATGAAGCGCGTCGCTTCGGCCGCGGTCGGGCGCCTGGCACTTTGCGCAGGTAGTGCGAGTGGCAGAATCGCGCTGGCGAGCGCGATGACGAATGTGCGAGTTCGCATGCGGATGATGGGAGAGTGAAGAAACGTCGGCCGCGCGGGCGTTGACAGCGCCACGGCGGCGATGGATGTTGGGCGCGCTTCCCGGCGACCGGCCGTGCGGGGCACCACCGCCGCTCATGCCAATGTCCTTAGCTTCGCCATTCGCCCTGCGCTCCGCCACCCCCGACGATGTCCCGGTGATACTAGCCTGCATCCGCGGGCTCGCGGAGTATGAGAAGCTCCCGCATGAGGTCACCGCGACGGAGGCGCTGCTGCACGAGACGCTCTTCGGCGCCCGTCCGGCCGCGGAGACCATCCTCGCGCATCGCGGCGAGGATCCGGCGGGGTTTGCACTCTTCTTCCACAACTACTCGACCTTCCTCGCGCGGCCCGGCGTCTATCTGGAAGACCTTTTCGTTTTTCCGCGCTATCGGGGGCTTGGGCTCGGGCGCGTCCTCCTTGCGCGACTCGCCCAGATCGCGCTCGATCGCGGGTGCGCACGGCTCGAATGGAGCGTGCTCGATTGGAACGTTGACGCGATTCGCTTCTACGAGAGCGTGGGCGCGAAGGCGATGACCGAATGGACCGTGAACCGCGTGACCGGCGACGCGCTCCGCGCACTCGCCGCGTCGAGCGGCCAGCGCGATGGTGACACAGCCCGATCGGCCGGATGACCGGCGCTGCCCTACCGCAAGCCCCTGCCCGCGGGCGCGCGACCGCGCGGGTGGCTGCCGCCGCGCTGGTACTCATCGCGATGATCTGGCTGTGCGGCCGCGGCGTCGGTCTGGTTCCCCCCCTCGGGGCGCTCGTCGACCCGGCGACGGGCGTCTGGGCACTGCCCGCCGTCGCCGACCTCCCACGCTCGAGCGAGGCGACGGTTCCCGGTACGCGAGCTCCCGTCACCGTCCTCTACGATGATCGCGCCGTCCCGCACATCTTCGCCGAGACCGAGGCCGACGCCTACCGCGCGTTAGGCTATGTCGTCGCGCGCGACCGGTTGTTTCAGCTCGAAGCGCAGACGCTGGCGGCGTCCGGCCGCCTCACGGAGATCGGCGGACGCCGCCTCCTCGACGCCGATCGCGAGACGCGCGAGCTCGGGATGCCGCGCGCCGCCGAGCGCGCGCTCGCCGCGATGCGACCCGGCACAGCGCCCCGTGTCGCGGCCGAGGCGTTCGCCGCCGGGGTCAACGCGTACATCGACTCGATGTCGCCCGCGGACGTGCCGCTCGAGTTCCGGCTGCTTGGCAGGAGGCCGGAGCGGTGGACCGCGATGAACACCTTTCATCTGCTCAACCGGATGGGTCGCACGCTCGCCTACGAGGACGATCTCGCGCGAGTCGCGGCGCGGGCGCGCATCGGCGGCGCGGCGGCCGACGCGATCTTCCCGGCGCGCAGTCCCATTCAGGAGCCGATCCAGCCTAACGGCCAGACCAGTGCCCGCTTCGATTTTGCGCCCCTTCCGCCGCCGGGGCCGCCGGATAGCGCGGCGGCGGCGCTGCTCGCCCTCCTCGGAGGCGTTCGCCACGCCGGTGGATCAGACGCCGCCCGTGCCGGCGATGCGCTCGGCAGCAACAACTGGGCGGTCGCGCCGCGACGGACCGCCGCAGGGGCAGCGCTCCTCGCCGGCGATCCCCACCTCGAGCTGACGCTGCCGTCGATCTGGTACGAGGTGCAGATCACGGTGCCGGGGGTGCTCGACGTCTACGGCGTGACGATTCCCGGTGCACCAGGGGTGATCATCGGGTTCAACCGGGACATCGCCTGGACGTTCACCAATACGCAGGCCGACGTGATGGACTATTTCGTCGAGACCGTCGACGACAGCCTTCACCCCACGCGGTACATGGTGGACGGTGAATGGAAGCCGATCGAGCGCCGGGTCGAGCGGTACATGGGCCCGAGGGGATCGCTGGTCGCCGTCGACACCGTGCGGTACTCGCACCGTGGACCGCTACGGCGAAGCGGAACACGCTGGCTGTCGATCCGCTGGACGGTGCTCGAGACCCCGGCAACGTTAGGCGCGTTCGGCGAGCTGGCGAAGGCGAAGAGTGTCGAAGCGTTTCGCCGGGCGACCGACGACTATGCGGCGCCCGCGCAGAACATGCTGGTTGCCGATCGCGGCGGACACATTGGAATCCGCTCGACCGGCCGTTTCCCGATTCGCGGCGGCGACGGCCGCGGCGACGTCGTCCAGGACGGGGCACATTCGGCGAACGACTGGCAGGGCGACTGGCCGCTCGCGCGCTACCCGGGTGCGGTCGATCCCGCGCAGGGGTTTCTGGCGAGCGCGAACCAGCAGCCGGTCGACCCTAACGTCGAGCCGGCCTACCTCGGCACTGCCTGGTTCTCACCCTGGCGCGCGCTTCGGATCAACGCGCTCCTCCGCGCGGCGCCGCCGATGACGCCGGAGATGATGGCGCGAATGCAGACCGACCCGGGAAGCGCTCGTGCCGACTTCTTCGTTCCGGTGTTCGTCCGCGCCGGAGCGCGCCGCGCGTCGCGAAATGAATGTGCGGAAGCGGCGAAGCTGATCGCCGAGTGGCCGCGGACGTACACGCGCGAGAACAATCGGGCGGTGCTTTTCGAGGCGGCGATGCGACAACTCGCCTCGCAGACGTGGGACGAGCTCGGGGATAACGCGAGCGAGCGTCCGGCCGATCAGATCCTCGGCGAGCTGGCCACCGACAGCGCGAGCGCGTGGTGGGATGACCGGCGGACCACCGTGGTCGAGCACCGCGATGATCTGGTCTGCAACGCGCTCGAGGCAGCGCTTGCCGCGACCAGGCAACGATTCGGAGAGCCCGGTGACCCGCGTTGGCGATGGGATCGCGTTGCCACCGCAAGCGTCAATCACCTGCTGCGAATTCCCGCGCTGTCCGTGCGCGGGATTGCGGTCCAGGGCGGGCCTTCGACGCTCAATCCATCGACCGGCTCGGCGTTCGGCGCGAGCTGGCGGATGGTCGTCGAGCTGGGTGCCGAAACGCGCGGGTGGGGGACGTATCCGGGCGGGCAGTCGGGAAATCCGCTGAGTCATCGGTACCAGGATCGCCTCGCGAGCTGGGCGGCCGGGACGCTCGATACACTGCGCTTCCCGCGGCGAGCACAGGATCTTCCCGGCACGCGGGTGACCGCGTCGCTCACGATAATCCCGCCAAGATGAAGATCCGCGACTGGGTGCTCCTCGTCGTGCGGACGACCGGATTCGCGCTCGTGACCGCGACGGGTGGCTGGCTCGCCGTGCCCGTCACGGCGGCGGTGTGGTCGACACTGGCCAGCGCCGAGCAGCGACGGGAATTGCGTCTGGCGCTCGCGGCATCGGCCTCGTGGGCGCTGCTGCTGATGTGGACGTCAACGGGCGCGGGAACCCGGAAGCTCCTCGCCCTGCTTGGCGAACTGTTTGGCGTGCCGGGATGGGCGTTCGTGCTGCTCACGCTCGCTGTCCCGGCACTGCTCGCCTGGAGTGCGGCGGTGGTGACGAACGCGGTCAGCAGCGAGATCGCCACGCGCCGGGCGCGGTGAGGCGAACGCAGTGGCCGCAACCGGCAAATGCTAGCGCGGGTTCCGCGACACGTAGTGCACGCAGACCGCGGCGCCCTTTTTCTTGCAGAGCAGGTTGTCGTGCTGATAGTGCGGAGTGATCTGGAGCAGCGCATGGAAGAAGCCCATGATCACACCGCGATCGAAATCGCATGGGTACGGGGTCCCCGACACGATTGTCGCGCTGTCGGGCGCGCTGATTTCGTAGTCGATGCGCCCACTTCCGGCATTGCGATGATTCATGCTGAACGCGGGACCGAACGATGCGGCGACGCGCTCGAACGTGTCGAGCCCGGGAGGCATCGCAATGTGGCTTGGGATCTCCTTCCCGATCCTGAACAGCGTGTTCGGTCCGACGCGCTGCTCCAGCTCGCGCATCACTTCGGCATAGGCCGCGAGAGGATACCAGCCGGTCGCCTGGACGTCCGCGATCCCATGCTCGGCGAGCAGCTGGTCGGCTGTTTTCCGAAAGGCGCCGGTAGCAGCGAGCATCGAGAGCACGTCACCGCCGCTGACGAGGGCGTCGGGAGGGAGGGTCATGCCGTAGTCTAGCAGCAATGACACGGCAATGAGAAATGACCGAGCGAGTTGGGCACCGCTTGCTCGCGGGTGGTCCGGGCGATCTTTTTCATGAGTCCCTCGACCCGCCTGCTCGCCATGATAAAGAACGTCCGCGTCTTTGCTGCCCTGCTTGTTGGTGCGCTCGCCACGGCGTGCGGAAAGTCGCCCGCCAGGAGTGGAACGCCTGCGCCCACCGACGCACCGGTCACGTCGGCGCAGGGGCTCGTGCGCGCGATGCATGACAAGTACGCGGGGTCGTGGTACAAAACCCTGACGTTCGTGCAGCGCAACACGCGTTATCTCGCCTCCGGCGCGGCCGACACTTCGACCTGGCTCGAGGCGATGCGCGTGCCCGGTGCGCTCCGCATCGACATCGAGCCACTCGCGCAGCGGAATGGCATTCTCTTCGTGCGCGATTCGCAGTTCATCATCGGTAGTGGACAGCTCACTCGCGCCATCCCCAGCGTCCACCCGCTGCTGGTGCTCAGTTCCGACGTATACGCCGATCCGCCGGCGCGGACGCTGGCGCGCATCCAGTCGCTGGGGTTCGATGTGACGAAGTTCCACGAGGACGTCTGGCAGGGGCGGCCCGCGTACGTCGTCGGGGCACGCGCTGGCGACCTGAAGACCCGGCAGTTCTGGATCGACCGCCAGCGACTGGTTTTCGTCCGCATGCTGCAGCCCGATCGCGACACGACAAAGACCAGCGAGATCCGGTTCAATCAGTACCGCACGCTCGGCGGCGGGTGGATCGCGCCCGAGGTGGTGTTCCTGCTGGACGGAAAGCCGAATTTCATCGAGCGGTACGAGGACATCCGCGTCGATCCGCCGCTCGCCGATGCCGTGTTCAACCCGCGAGGGTGGAACGTGGCGCCGCACTGGCGCACGACGCGCTGAGCCTCGGGCCGGTGCTACATTTCGAAGATCGGGATCGCCCGATCGAACGCCTACGCAGTCTTCAGCCTCGTTGATCATGACGTCACCACGCCTTCAGCGCCTACACGATGCCGGGCAGTCGCTCTGGCTCGATTACATCGACCGCACGATGCTCGCGAACGGCGACCTGGTTCGCCGCATCCGGGAGGACGCGCTCACTGGCATGACGTCCAATCCGACGATCTTCGAGAAAGCGCTGGGCGAA
This sequence comes from Gemmatimonadaceae bacterium, assembly GCA_031359795.1. Taxonomy (GTDB): domain Bacteria; phylum Gemmatimonadota; class Gemmatimonadetes; order Gemmatimonadales; family Gemmatimonadaceae; genus JABFXC01. The sequence goes on along the minus strand of JANMAM010000053.1, from coordinate 38,954 downwards.
GGCGTGGCCTACGATGCCCAGCTTGCCGACGCTCCGGCGAATCTCACTCCGTGGGAGCGGTTCGAGCTCGTCGAGACCACTGACGTCCGCACGGCCTGTGACATCTTTCGCGGGGTGTACGACACAACCAGCGGCGAGGATGGCTACGTCTCGATCGAGGTTTCACCGGGATCGGCGAACGACGCGAGCGCCACGGTCGCTGAAGCGCACCGCCTCTGGAAGACGGTCGACAGGCCTAACGTCATGATCAAGGTGCCCGGGACGAGGGAAGGCGCCGAGGCGTGTCGTCGGCTGATCGCCGATGGCCTCAACGTCAACGTCACGCTCCTGTTCGCCGTCGAAGCGCACGAGCGGATCATCGACGCCTACATCGCCGGGCTCGAGGAGCGCGCAAAGGCAGGGAAGCCGATCGGCCGCGTGTCTTCGGTGGCGAGCTTCTTCGTCAGCCGGGTCGACAGCGAGATCGACAAGCGGCTCGACGCGCTGGTTGCCGCCGAGCCGGGAAAGGCCGCCGCGCTCGAGGCGCTCAAGGGCAAGGCCGCGATCGCCAACGCGAAGCTGGCATACGGGTTGTTCCAGAAGAAGTTCACCGGCCAGCGCTGGGACGCGCTCGCGGCGAAGGGCGCGCGCGTTCAGCGCCCGCTCTGGGCGAGCACGAGCACGAAGAATCCCGGGTATCGGGATGTCATGTACGTCGAACAGCTGATCGGCCCGCACACGGTGAACACGCTGCCTCCCGCGACGCTCGACGCGTTCCGGGATCACGGCGAAGTCGCTCGTACCGTCGACCGCGACATCGACGCCGCGCGAAAGGTCATCGCCGACCTCGAAGCCGCAGGCATCTCGCTCGCCGACGTGACCGCCAAGCTGCTCAAGGACGGCATCGCCAGCTTCCAGAAGAGCTTCGACGGACTTCTCGCGAACCTCGAAAAAAAGGTGCCGGCGGGCCGCCGTTAGGCGGCCACGCCGGCACGTCGGGCCTGGTGGCCTGGCTCAGCCGGTGCTTACCGGCAGCTCATCCGATGCGTAACGAGATCGAGCGCACAGGCCGTGGTCCCGACAAGGACGGACGCGATCCGGGTGCCGTTGAAAGTTACGACGACGTGGCGCGTCGCCGTGCGGGCCCGGGTGCCGGAGCCGTTGTCAGCGGTTGACGAGAGCTCGATGTCGTGGGTGATCGTGCCGGACTTGGGGAACGGATTCGCCGAACGTGGGAGGCCAACGACCACCGACGAGATGCGATCGGTCGAGCGGACCCGGGTACGGCGGGCAATGCCATCGCTCGTGATGTGCGCGCTGTCGGAGCGGGTGCCGAGACCATTCCACGTCCGTTCCGTTTCAGCGCCGGCGAGGCCGCTCAGGGTCATGTTGCGCGTCGTGTTCAGCCAGACCGTGCGGTCGTCACGGCTCAGACTCCCGACGAGTGAAGTCTGGAAGTTGAGCGAGTCAGTCGCTGCCGCATCATACGCTGATTGGGCGATGCCGCCCGCATAGATCGCGAACGAGCGTGAGATCGTGAGGCCCTCCCGGCCAACGGTCGGGCAGACGAACCGGCCGGTCGCGGGGGAGTATGTGCAGCCCGACCGTGGTGCCGGCAGGGGGTCCGCGCTCATCGCGAGTCCGCCCGTTTGCTCGTCGCTGAACATCTGTGAGAGATCCTGCGCCGTCACGTCGGCGGCGTCGGCTCCGGCGTCGCGTGTCAGCGACGCTTCGGTCACTCCGCCGGCCGGCGATGTGGAGTCGGCGCAGGCCGTCGCGCCCGCGATGAGGGCAGCGAGGAAGTATCTGGTCGCGATCCTGCACGTCATGGGTTCTCTCCGAAATCGTGGTTGCCAGGCAGCGTACTGGTTGGACGCTGCGTGCCCGGACTCGTTAAGATCCAGATTGGGACATGGTCTGTGGAGTGACCGCGGACACGCCTTGCCCTGAAAAATCCCGCCGGATACTTATTCGCATCCCGGCTGCGCCGCCCGCCGTTCCCAACATACCGAATCCGTGCCGAACCGTCATACCCGCCGCACCAAGATCGTCTGCACCCTCGGCCCGGCGTCGAGCAGCCGGGAACAGCTGAGCGGATTGATAGAAGCCGGGCTGAATGTCGCCCGCCTCAACTTCTCACACGGCACGCACGAGCAGCATCGCACGCTCATTCAGACGGTGCGCGACGCTGCGCGCGCGGCGAACTGTCCGGTCGCGATTCTTGGCGACCTGCAGGGACCGCGCATCCGCGTCGGCGACCTCGCGGCGCCGATCGCGCTGAAGGAGGGAACCGACGTCGTCCTCGTGCACGAGTCGTCGGCGCGCCCGACCGACATTCCGGTAACCTACGAAGGACTCGCCGGCGACGTCCATGTCGGTGACCGGATCCTCCTCGATGACGGCCTCCTCGAGCTGATGGTGCTCGACGTGACCGCCGGTAGGGTGAGCAGCCGCGTCGTGCATGGCGGAGTGCTGAAGAGCCATAAGGGCATGAACCTGCCCGGGATCAACGTCAGCGCGCCGTCGATCACCGAAAAGGACGAAGCCGACATCAAGTTCGCCGTCGAAAACGGACTGGAATATCTCGCGCTCAGCTTCGTCCGCCGAGCCGAAGACATCATCAGCCTTCGCAAGCTCGTGCCGCGCACGATGCTGATCATCGCGAAGGTCGAGCTGGACGTCGCGCTCCGGAACATCGAGACGCTGACCGAGGCGACCGACGGGGTGATGGTCGCGCGCGGCGATCTCGGAGTCGAGCTGCCCTTCGAGGAGGTACCGCTCGCCCAGAAGAGGATCATCCAGGTCGCGAACCGCCTCGGGAAGCCCGTCATAACGGCGACGCAGATGCTCGAGTCGATGGTGACGCACCCGCGTCCGACACGCGCCGAAGCGAGCGACGTCGCCAATGCGATCCTCGACGGCACCGACGCGGTGATGCTGTCGGCGGAGACCGCAGCCGGCGCGTTCCCGCGCCTCGCGGTCGAGGCGATGAACCGCATCATCCACGAAGTCGAAACGCATACGAGGCCGAGTGCGGCGGCGAGACCAGACCGCGCCATCGCCGACGAGATCCGGAAAGGCGCGCCGACGAAAACCGAGGATGCGATTGCAGCCGCGACCGCGGCGGCGGCCAGCATGATCGGCGCGCCCTGCGTCGTCGTCTTCACAAAAAGCGGGTTCACCGCGAACATCGTCAGCTCCTTTCGCCCGACCGTGCCGATCCTCGCGCTCACGGATGTCGAGCGCACGTATCGCCAACTGGCGCTCGTCTGGGGCGTGGTACCCGAGCTCGTGCCGCATTGCGACACGTACGACGAAATGGTCGATTATGCGCTCGACGCGGTGAGGCGCCGCGGGCTCGGCGGCAAGGGCGACCGTGTCATCGTCACCGCCGGCGTTCCCTTCGACACACCGGGCGCAACGAACCTGATGAAGGTCGAAAAGGTCTGATGGAGCGCGTCAGGCGCCGCCGGTCGTGAGACTGTCATGCGGCTGACCTTCCTTGGCACCGGTACGAGCTTCGGGGTGCCGCAGATCGGATGTCACTGCGAGATCTGCCGCTCGCCGGATCCGCGCGACAAGCGCACCCGTGTCGGCGCCTACATCGAGACAAAGGGCGGGACCCGCATCCTCATCGACACGCCGCCCGAGTTGCGCCTGCAGCTCGTCGCCGCGGGGATCGATCGTGTCGACGCTGTGCTCTATACGCATGACCATGCCGACCACCTGCACGGGATCGACGACCTCCGCGCGATCAACGTCAGGCGCGACGCCGCGCTCCCGATGTTCGGGCCGCCCGACGCCCTGCAGCGGATCGCGAAGAAGTTTCCCTACATCTTCGACGAGAGCATGCGGCCGCTCCCCGGCACTTCGAAGCCCGAAGGAACGCTGAACCCGATCGAGGCCGGGGTGTCGACGACGATCGGAGACGTCGACGTGGTCCCGGCGGCGTTGCCTCACGGGATGATCACGGTGTACGGCTACCGCATCGGGGGCCTAGCCTACATCACCGATGCGAAGACCGTCCCGCCCGAGGTGATCGCGATGATGCGGGGCGCGAAAGTGCTCGTGCTGAACGCGCTCTTCCGCACGCAGCATCCGACACACCTGAGCGTGCCCGAGGCCGTGCGCGTCGCGACCGAGATCGGCGCCGAGCGGACGTACCTTACGCACCTCACGCACGACAACTTCCACGCCGATCTCGAAGCCGAACTCCCGCGAGGCATCTCGCCGGCGTTCGACGGGCTGACGGTAAAGGTCGAGTGATGCGGGGCCCGCGGGGCGAAACGATCTCACCCACTTGCCCCAAGCTGTTCGGTTCTGGCGGATCGAACGCTGAGCAGCGCAGTTCCCTGTGCCCCCTGCGGTTCAATTACTTAAGCAACAGCATTCAACCACAGGGGACACAGGGGTCGCCGAGTCGGGCCCCTCCTGCGACGCGATTGACTTTCACTTCGCTTTTCTCGTACGAACTCATTCTGCCTAACGCAAATGCTGACACTTGATTTTTCGAACATGATCGCCTCTGCTGGCGGAACGACCGCCAAAGGAGCCGCGATTCCTGAGGGCGCATGGGCGTCGGCTGCGGCGCGATTTCGCGATGTGAACGCCGCGCTGCGGAAACAGTACGCCGACGGGGTGCTCGGCTTTCTCGACCTCCCGGCGAATGCGGATCTCGCCAACCAGACCACGGCGTTCGTGCGCGACGTGCGGAACCGCTACAGCGACGTCGTCGTGCTCGGCATCGGAGGCTCGGCGCTCGGACCGATTGCGCTCCGCACCGCGCTCCGGCCGTCGGGGTGGAACATGCTGTCGGACGAGGCGCGGGGCGGGAGCCCGAGGCTGCACGTGCTCGACAACGTTGACCCGGTCACGATCGCCGCGCTGCTCGACCGGCTCGACCTCGCCAGGTCGCTGTTCATGGTGACGTCGAAGTCGGGAGGAACGGCCGAGACGATGGCGCAGTACCTGGTGGTCCGGGACCGGCTCGAGAAGGCGTTAGGCGCGGAGAAGGCGAAAGGGGGCATCGTGCTCGTCACCGATCCCGAAAAGGGCGCGTTGCGGGCGATTGCGCGCGCCGAGAAGATCCGCGTGCTCGACATCCCGCCTAACGTTGGCGGGCGGTTCAGCGTGCTGACGGCGGTCGGGATGCTCCCGGCCGCGCTCGTCGGCGTCGACATCGGGCAGATCCTCGCCGGCGCCGAGGACATGCGGAAGCGCTGCCAGACCGACGACCTCGCGAAGAACCCGGCGGGGGTGTTCGCGACGGCGCAGTTCCTCGCGGACACGACGTTGGCCAAGCACATCAACGTCCTGATGCCGTACAGCGACGCGCTGCGCGATTTCGCGTCCTGGTTCGTCCAGCTCTGGGCGGAGTCGCTCGGGAAAGCTCGCCGTCCGGACGGTGCGCACGTCGGCCCCACGCCGATCGCCGCGCTTGGCGCGACCGACCAGCACGCGCAGGTGCAGCTCTTCATGGAGGGACCGGCGGACAAGACCGTGACCTTCGTCGCCGTGAAGGAGGGCAGCGTCGACGTGACGATCCCCGTGCGCCACAAGGACATCCCCGAGCTGGCCTACCTCGGCGGCCATCGGCTGGGTGAGCTGCTCGACATCGAGCGCCGAGCGACCGCCGGCGCGCTGGCCGCGCGCGGACGGCCGAACATGACCCTGACGCTCGACCGTGTCGATCCCTGGCACGTCGGCGGACTGATCATGCTGCTCGAAATCGCGACCATCTATGCCGGGACGCTGTACGACGTCAATCCCCTCGACCAGCCGGGAGTCGAACTGGGGAAGCAGTTCACCTACGCGATGCTCGGACGGGCGGACGCGGAGCAGGCTCGGCAGGAATGGAACATGCTCCCGAAAGCCGACCCGAGGTGGACGGTTTAGGCGGCGCCAACGCTTGCCGCGCCGCCCGCGTCCGGTCACCTTCCATTAGCAGTTCCACCAACCCGCGGCTCGGTGTGCGTGTCTTCGCCATCGAGCGGGCATTTTCTGTTTGGAGAACGAATGCAGGCAAATCTCGACACGGTGGCGAGCGTGTTCGGCGGCGACGTGCTCGTCGACGGTGGCCGCGTCACCGTCAAGCGTGAGGCGTCGCTCGCTTCACCGACGATGGATGAACTGGCTCGGGCCGCTGTCTTCGGCGACGTGGTCGCCCGGGACGATGCGCGCTGGCTGATCTGGGAGCTGGGCCAGGCAGTCGGGGTGAGACCATCGTCGATCCACGAGCTGTATCTCGCGCGTGGGGAGGGAAAGATTCACGGGTTCACCGTACCGGCGATCAACGTCCGGGCGATGACCTACGATACCGCGCGTGCCATCTTTCGCACGGCGATCAGGATGGACGCCGGCGCGTTCATCTTCGAGATCGCGCGATCGGAGATTGCCTACACCGAGCAGCGTCCGGCGGAGTACGTGGCCGTGGTGCTCGCGGCGGCGCTGCGCGAGGGGTTCCGCGGACCGGTGTTCATCCAGGGTGATCACTTCCAGGTCAATCACAAGAAATTCGCCGTTGACCCGAAGACCGAAGTCGATGCCGTGAAGGCGCTGGTCACCGAGGCCGTCGCGGCTGGTTTCTACAACATCGACATCGACACCTCCACGCTCGTCGACCTGTCGAAGAAGGGCCACGACGAACAGCAGCGCCTCAACTACGAAGTCGCGATCGACATCCTGAAGCACGTGCGTGCCGCCGAGCCCTCGGGCGTCACCATCTCGCTCGGTGGCGAGATCGGGGAAGTCGGCACCGAGAACTCGACCGAGGAGGAACTGCGCGCCTTCATGGACGGATTCGAGCGGACGCGCAAGCGCCAGGCGCCTGACGCGCAGGGGCTGAGCAAGATCAGCGTCCAGTCGGGAACCTCGCATGGCGGCGTCGTCCTCGCCGACGGATCGATCGCCGACGTCAAGATCGACCTCGACACGTTAGGCAGGCTCTCCAGGGTGGCGCGCGAGGAGTACGGGCTGGCCGGGGCGGTGCAGCACGGTGCATCGACGCTTCCGGACACCGCCTTCCACAACTTCCCGCGCATCGAGACGGCCGAGATTCATCTGGCGACGAACTTCCAGACGATGATGTACGACAACATCCCTGGGACGCTCCGCAACGAGATGTACGAGTGGCTGCGCGAGAACGCCAAGGACGAGCGCAAGGCGACGGACAGCGACCAGCAGTTCTACTACAAGTCGCGAAAGAAGGCGATCGGCCCGTTCAAGAAGCAGCTCTGGGGGTTGCCGGCAGAAGCGAAGCAGAAGCTGGCGAAGATGTACGATGAGAAGTTCACATTTCTCTTCACCCAGCTCGCGGTCGGCGGGACGGCAAGGTATGTTCGCGATCACGTCCCGGTGCAGACGATCCATCGCAAGCCGCCGCACGAGGCGGGACCGGGAGCGATCGCCGCGCCCGACGATGCGGACCTGAGCGACTGAGGTGGAGGAGGGACAGCGCTCGCGAACACCGGACACGCGATGAGCGGCCCGGCCAGTCGTGATGTCGAGCGGCTCTGGCTGGCCGCACTGCAGACGCTTGCCGCGAACGTCGCTCACGAACTGCGCAATGCGCTGAATGGCGTCGCTGTCAACCTCGAGGTCGTGCGTTCGCGGTCGTCCCGCGACGGCGTGGCCGCGAGCGCGTTAGGCAGCTACGCGACGGCGGCATCTGATCAGCTCGAACAGGTGATCGCGATAAGCGACGCGCTCATCTCGCTCGCCCGGGCGCAGGACGGCGCGGTTGTGGTTGGCCGAACGACTGATCGGGTGGCAGCGCTGGTGCGGCCGGTGCTGGTGGCCGCGGGGGGATCACTGGAGCTGGTAGTCGAGGGCGACGGCATGACGCAGGTTCCTGCTGAGGCGACGCGACTGTTCATCGCCGCGGCGTTGCAGCGGGCGGTGGAAGCAACAGCGGAAAGTGCAGGAGACGGAAGCAAGCGGGCGGTGCTGACGTGCCGGATACGTCCGGCGGACGGCGTCGAGCTCTGCATCGAGGGGACGTTCGCGCGGGTGCCGCGGCTCGACAGCGCGGTCAGCCAGCTCGCGAACGAGTTCGGCGTCGGCGTTCATCCGACGGAGAGCAGCATCACATTGACGTTTCCCGCGTGAGCGGGCCCAAAGACATGGCAACCGCGAAGCAATACAAGATCCTGATCGCCGACGACGAGACCACCATCACGACCGGTCTCAGCGCGATTCTTTCGGACGAAGGCTACGAGGTCGAAGTCGCCGCCGATGGGCAGCGCGCACTCGACCGGCTCACCGCCGATGCGTTCGGCGTCGTGCTCGCGGACCTCAAGATGCCGAAGCTCGACGGGCTCGCGATCCTGAAGGAACTTCAGAAGCGCGACATCCCGACCGAGTGCATCATCGTGACGGGACAGGCGACGGTCGATTCGGCGGTGCAGGCGATGCGCGAGGGCGCCTACGACTACATCGAGAAGCCGCTCAACGCCGAAAAACTGAATCGCCTGAAGGCGCTCATCCCGAAGGCCCTCGAGAAGTTCGCGGTCCAGCAGAAGAACCGGGAGCTGTCGAGCAAGCTGGAAGGTCTCACCCACTACGGGGAGCTCACCGGACAGTCGGAGTCGATGCGCAGCGTCTATCAGGTAATCGACGCCGTCGCGCCGTCGACTGCCAGTGTGCTGATTCTCGGCGAAAGCGGCACCGGCAAGGAGCTCGTCGCGCGGGCGATGCACTCGAAAAGCGAGCGTGTGAAGGGACCGTTCTTCGCGCTGAACTGCGCCGCGTTGCCGAAGGAAATTCTCGAGAACGAGCTGTTCGGCCACGAGAAGGGTGCGTTCACCGGATCGACCAACGAGAAGCCTGGCGCATTCGAGATGGCGAGCGGCGGAACGATCTTCCTCGACGAAGTCGCGGAGATGTCCACCGACATCCAGGTCAAGCTCCTCCGCGCGCTCGAGACGCGGCAGGTTCGCCGGCTCGGCGGCAAGAAGGAGATCAGTGTCGATATTCGCATCGTCGCCGCGACGAACAAGAATCTGCAGAAGGCGCTCGCCGACGGGGAACTGCGCGAGGACCTCTACTACCGTCTCGCGGTCGTCGAGATCTTCCTCCCGCCGCTCCGCGAGCGTGCCGGCGATATCCAGCTCCTCGCGAATGAATTCCTCGTGCGATTCGCGCAGGAGAACGGAAAGCAGGTGAGCAGCTTCAACGATGCGGCGTGGAACTGGATTCTCACCTACCATTGGCCCGGCAACGTGCGCGAGCTCAAGAACGCGCTCGAGCGAGCCGTGATCATGGCGCGCGGCGACGTGATCGGACCGTCGGACATCGTCCCGCGCCATCTTCTCAAGTCCGCGGAGATGCCGGCGTTGACCATCGAGGTCGGCAACACCACGGTCGCCGAAGCGAAGAAGCAGCTCGTGCTCCGCACGCTCGCGACGACAGGCGGCGACATGGAACGGACGGCCAAGGTCCTTGGCCTGAACGTGGCCGAGGTCGCGTCCGAGATCGCGAGCCTGCTCGGCGCGAATGGGGCGGGGCATCGCGCCCCGGCCGCGCACGACGCCTCGCCCACCGCGGGTGGTGCGGAGCGTGCTCCGGCACGGAAAAGCGGCGGGACGCCGGCACATGCGCCCGCACCGAAGGGCAAGGTGCCGCCAGCGAAGGCGAAGAAGCGGTAAGGGGGCAAACGGCGGTCAGGCCGGCGCCACGGCGCGGCCGTTGCACAGTAGGCAGCACTATCGGACTGGCACTACCGAAATCTCAGGAGAATGCAGGATGCGCGACGATTACGACTTTGACGACGACGACGCTTTCGTGGTGATCGAGCGCCAGTCCCCCGGGATCGGTTCGTTCCTGATCGGTGCCGCGATCGGTGCCGGTGTCGCGCTCCTCCTGGCGCCGCGGACTGGCGAAGAGACGCGGCGCGACATCCAGCGCGGCGCGCGGCGCGTACGCAATGCGGCGCAGGATGCGGCAAGCGACGCGGTCTCGCGGGTGAGCGACACCTTTCAGGAAGCGAGGCGCCAGGTCGAGGAGCGGATTGACGCGGCTCGCCATGCGATCGAGGTGAAAAAGAGCCAGGTCACGCGCGCAATGGATGCGGGGCGCGAGGCGGCTCGCGATGCGCGCGTCGATCTCGAAGCGAAGCTCGCGTCGACGAAGGCGGCCTACCACGCCGGTGAGGGCGTCGCCCGCGATGCGCATGAAGACAACGCTGCGCGGAATGCGGCACGCGCCGCGCGCGCCCGACGGGCCCGGAGCGCGCGGACCGCCGCTGCGCTCGACGAGGATCTCGACGAAAGCTGAGCGGTCGTCGTGAGAGTGGCGGGCCCGCGCGCACAGGGGTAAGATCGCCCCCGCATGGCCAAGCGACGCCTCTACACCAGGTTCTACTGGACCACGCGCGACTACGCCAAGCGCGTGTGGGACAACAGCGGGGAAGACAACATCTTCTTCCTCGCCGGAGGGATTGCGTTCAACCTCCTCCTGGCCGCGGTCCCGTTCCTGTTGCTGCTGGTCGTCGGGATGGCGACGATCCTCCATCAGTCGGCGGCGTCATCTGCCGCCGAGATCAATGCGCTCCTCGACAAGGTGATGCCGCCCCATCCCGAGTCCGCGAACTCGCCGATCCAGGGCGTGATCGACGACATCATCCAGGCGCGTGGCGCGATCAAGCTGTACAGCGCCCTCGGCTTCATCTGGTTCTCGACGCGCCTGTTTGGCTCGCTGCGCAGCGTCCTCGCCGAGGTGTTCGACATCGAGCAGGATCGCGGGATCATCGATGGCAAGCTGTTCGACATCAAGATCACCATCATTGCGACACTGCTCCTCGTCGGGTACACCGCGCTCAACGCATATCTGGCCGTGGCGACGACGCGGGGGTTCCGGGTCCTGACGGACTACGGAGTTCGCACCGAGGTGATGGGGACCGTCGAATACATCCTCGGGCGCCTGCTGGCATTCGTGTTCATCACGACGATGTTCTTCTCGCTCTACAAGTTTCTTCCCAATCGGCGGGTTCGCTGGAAGACAGCGCTCGTCGCGGCGGTCTTCTGCAGCACGATGTTCGAGATCGCGCGGAACGTCTTCAGCGCCTACGTCCAGTCGTTCGATCCGGGATCGCTGTACACGGGCGCGCTCACCGCGATCGTCGTGATTGTGATCTGGGTCTACTACGCCTCGCTGATCTTCATTCTTGGCGGAGAGGTCGGGCAGGTGTTCGAGCTGCGCAGGGTACGGAGGATGCAGCGCGAAGTGTTTACCGAGTGAAGGAAGTCTCGCACTGCAAGCGCTAACGGCCCCGGCAATTTGGCCTAAAGGTTGCGAGATCGGTTCCGGACTAAACAACCCCTGGAGGTTCCATGCAGAAAATCGCAATTGCCGTCGCGTTCGCGACGCTTGCAACACTCGCCGCGTGCAAGAAGACCGGCGATGGTGAGTACGAGGTGCAGCGCCCGGTCATCGGCACCACGACCGACACCGTGAAGACGCCAACGGTCAACGTCGGCACCGACACGCACACGGTCGTGACGCCGAAGGTCGAGGTGAAGAAGGACACGACGAAGATCGTGACCCCGAAAGTCACCGTAACCAGGCCGTAACTGCAGCTGTAAGCTGTCCGCCACAAGCAGTCAGCGAACGGCGGTTGCAGGCGAGTAGGGCGGGCGTGATCTCACGCCCGCCCTGTTTCGTTTTACATTCCGCGTTTCGTGAACGCGGTGCGCTGACTGCTGACCGCTGACCGCTTACTGCTTACCGCCTTCGCCGCGCATGACTTCCCAGCCAATCGACCTCCGCAGCGACACCGTCACCCGCCCGACGCCGGCGATGCGTCGCGCGATGGCCGAGGCCGAGGTTGGCGACGATGTGCTCGATGGTGATCCGACGGTGCGCGCACTCGAGGAGCGCGTCGCCGCACTGCTCGGGAAGGATCGCGCGCTCTTTTTCCCGAGTGGGACGATGGCGAACCAGACCGGCGTCTGGCTGCTCTCGCGCCGGGGAACGGAAATCCTGCTCGACGCGGAGGCGCATCTCATTCACTGGGAGATCGCCGGGCTCGCCGCGCTCTGTGGCGTGCAGCCGCGGCCGGTGCGCGGCACGGGACCGGTGTTCGACGCCGACGCGCTGCGTGCTCACATTCGTCCTCAGTCACCGCATGCGCCAAAGGCAAGCCTCGTCTGCGTGGAGAACACGCATAACGGTGCGGGGGGAAAGGTCACGGCGTTGCCGGCGCTGCGCGCGATCCGCGAGGTTGCGCGCGAGCAGAATCTCCCGGTGCACATGGACGGGGCGAGGCTATGGAATGCGAGTGTCGCGACCGGTACAGACATCGCCGATTTCGCGGCGTGCGCCGATACGGTCATGGTGTCGTTCTCGAAGGGACTCGGCGCGCCGGTGGGCGCGATGCTCGCTGGATCTTCAGCGGCGATGCAGCATGCGTGGGAAACGCGAAAGCGCTTCGGTGGTGGCATGCGGCAATCAGGCATCCTCGCAGCCGGGGCGCTCCACGCCATCGAGCATCACTGGCCGCGCATGCACGAGGATCACGATCGCGCGAAGGAGCTAGCGGCCGCCGTCGACGGTGCTGGGGGGGCGCGCGTCGTCCCTCCTGATACCAATATTCTCATGGTCGACCTCCCTGCCGGGCTACTGGCCGCTGACGTCGTCGCGCGTTGCGCCGAGCGGGGGGTGAAGATCACGCCGTGGAATGCGTCGCGCGTGCGCGCGGTCACTCACCTCGATGTCGACAAGGCCGCCGTGCGGCGGGCGGGCGAGGTCCTGGCGGCCGTTCTGGGCGGTTGAATGGACGGGCCCCACGGGCTATCTTGTTGATGCTCCAGGTCCCGAAGGGCACGAGCCCGCCAATCTCGTCAGGGCCCCGCAGGCAGCAGCGATACGTGGTGTCTTGCGTCGCTTCGTCAGGCCTGGAGTATTCGCGCGGTGGTGCAACGCTCCTTCGAGCGGGCCCACCGCGCGAGTCGTTTGTGGGCATCCGGTCAACGGTGAAACCGCTTCGAGTGACCCGCGTAGAGCCGGGTTTCCCCCCGCCTCGACGGAGCCGCACCATGACCCCCACTCGTCTCTTCCTTGCTGCCGCGGCGATCGTCGCCGCCGCGCCCCTCGCATCGGCGACCGCGCAGTCGCAGGCGCTCGACCTGACGGTCAACAACGTCGGCGTCGGAATCGGGCACGTTCGGCGCGTGACCGGCATCCGGCTGAACTACCGGGACCGCGAAGACTTTGACGTGCGGGGAATCAACGCGACGATCTGGACTCCGGAAGGCGAACCACGAGGCACGGTCACGGGTTTGGCGCTCGGGCTGCCGATGACCGGGGCCGCGCGAATCACGGGAATTGGCGCCGGCATCTTTGGAGTCAGCGCGGCGGAGCGGGTCACCGGGATTGGCGTCGGTGGCATCGGCATTGGCGCGGGCGAGCGGCTCGACGGGATCATGGTCGGCGGCATCGGGGTCGGATCGGGCGGAGACGTGACCGGGTTGACGTTAGGCGGCATCGGCGTCGGGTCGGGCGGGTCGCTGCGCGGAGTGAGCGTCGGCGGAGTGGGGGTCGGGACCGGCGGTGAGTTGAGCGGTCTGGCGATCGGCGGCATCGGGGTCGGCACGGGGGGAGACGTCACGGGCCTCTCGATCGGTGGGGTCGGGGTCGGATCGGGGGGAGACATCACCGGCTTGACGGTGGCCGGCATCGGGATCGGCTCGGGTGCGACGCTGCGTTGGGTCTCGGTCGCTGGAATCGGAATCGGCGCTCCGCGCATCGAGGGACTCGCGGTCGCTGGCGCGGTCGGGGCGGAAAACGCGAAAGGGGTGATCATCGCGCCCGGATACATGCGCATCGATCATGGCACGTTCACTGGTGCGTCACTGAGCGCGTTCAATCACATCAAGGGAACGCAGCACGGCCTGACGCTCGGCGTAGTCAACTACACACACCGGCTGCACGGAGTTCAACTCGGCCTCCTGAATTACGTGCGCGAGAACCGCGCCCCGTTCCGCCTTCTGCCGCTGGTGAACTGGGGCAGGTAGTCCCGCAGAGTGACTTGGGGGAAGGCGGGGCCGTCCTGAGGCATGGGCATCTACCCGACTTCGGACGAGAGCACAGCGACGAACCCCTGGCGCATCCGCTACGGGTTCGTCGCGTTTTTTCTGGCGACGGCGGTCCTCTGGGTGATCGCGTGCAACCCGATCTTCGCCAACGGCTGCCGCGAGGGAAACCCGCACTTCGCCGCGTGGTGCGCGGGGATCATCGAAGTCGCGCTCGTCGCAATCCTCTTTCGCGGCGCCTGGCGGTTTACGGCTGGCTTCTTCACCGCATTCCTGCTTGCCGCCACTTTCACGCGCGGCGGGGCGGCAACTCCCATCTGGCTCTCACCGGGACGCGCCGTCTTCGGTGTAGCCACGCCCCTCTGGGCCCCCGTTGTCGCTCGGCAGCAGGCAACTGCCGCGCAGAACGCGTGGGTCGGGGTGCACCGCACCCAACATCCGTCAGTGGTGCACGCGACACGGCTCGCGAACCTGGTGCACGAGTGCGCACAGAGCGCGCGCACGCAGAGCGGGACTGGCGGGTTCCCACGCTCCGTCGCCGAGCTGACGGCCGCGACCGAGTGCGAACAGCTTCGCGAGCTGGCGCTGGCGGCCGACGACGTGAAGACGCGGTTCACCGACGCCGACAACGGCTGGCGCTGGAGCTACCGGCCAGGACCGCCTAACGCTGATGGATCCATTGCCGGCTACACGGTCCGCGTCCTCGAGGACCCCGTGCTCGAGCGTCCGGCCCCGGAATACACGGGGGACGAGAGCGGAGTAGTTCGAGAAGAGCGGTCCGGCACTTCGCCGCGATTCGCCGCGACTCCGGTCGCCTCGCTCGTGATCCTGCGTCGCTGCCTGACGCGCGTTCCCGCCGAGCGAGCGCGGTTGACGGCGTTACGCGGCTGGCCGCCGGGGAGCCCTGCACTGCACATGGTCCTCTCGGTGTGTCCCGAGTTGAACCGTCACATCGGGATTCCCTACCAGAGCGACGTGCCCGAGAGCGGAACGCTGGCCGTGCAGGTGAACCGGCAGGCCGGCGAATTCACCGACACGGCCGCGGTGTACCGGAGCGAGTTCATTCCTGCCGACGTCGATGGCCTGATCTTCGAGCTCCAGCTGACCCCGGTCCGCGTGACGAACCGCGCGATCCATGGGGGCATCCGCCGCTTCTTCGTCGCGCGGGATGGATCCGTCCATGCGACGTCGGAGGACCGCCCCGCAACGGGTGACGATCCGATCGCAGCCGAGTGCCTCCCGGGCGGGGATGTCGACTGCAGCGTGGCTGGAGCTGCCGTGGCGCCGACGCCCGGGTCGTAGGGCGCGGGCGGGGCAGGCGGGCCGGCCGCCCCCCGGCCATCGAATGCGCTGCGGGTAGAATAACGTGCGCTTTCTGCACATATGCTGCGGAAATTGGCCGCTGGCAACCGTAGATTTGCATTTCGTCGCTGAATTTGTGCACAAAACGCAAATTCATCATTGACGTTCGAAGCCGGACGTTGTATATCGACCCCATGATCATCGTCTCTCGGGGCGCCGCCGCGCTCGACCGGCGCAGCGCCACGCGCGTCCGGGCTCCCGCCCGCTGCAGTCCCGACCTACCGCTCGATCTCGCTCCAGCCGCGACGCGAAATCGCCTGAACAACCGGGCGAACGCGCGACCGCGCGCGCTCGAGCGGCCGGATCCAGGGTGGTGACGGTGTCACAGGATGCTCGACACACCAACACGCCCCCGTGATCCGAGAGGAGACCACGGGGGCGTCGCGCATCCGGCGCCGTGGGGCGGCACCGGATCGCGACCCGCACGACGTCGCATCGAGTTTCGCAGCACCGATCTCCACCATTTTCGACGAGGGATGGATGATGACACGGAACGCGCTCGGAACCGCTCGACCCGCAGCTGACGCGCTGCATGGCCTGACGCCCTCGTCATCGCGCGGCGAGGGAGCATGAAATACTGCCGATCCTCGATGGTTGCGCTGGCCCTGGGGGCCATGCTCGACGCTGACCCGAGCGGCGCGCAGGAGTCGAATGCGAGCGTGAGCAATCCTCCGGTGCGACTCGCCGTCGCCCCCGACACGACGACGAAAACGGCTGCCCCGGCCCCCGCCCCGGCTGTCGTGCCGGCTCCGAGTTTCCTGACGGACATTCAGGTGAACGCGTTTGCGTCGTTCGGCTACAACTACAACATGAACACGCCGGCGAGCCGCCTCAGCAGCTATCGCGTGTTCGATTCCGATGACAACTCCTTCAACGTCGATGTCGCCGAGCTCGTGCTCCAGAAGACGATCGCGAAGGCCGGCGATGCCGGGTTCCGGCTCGACCTCGAGGTCGGCAGCGCGATACCGGAGAAGGCGCAGTCGTACGGACTGTCGATCGGGCGGAGCGCCGACCTGCAGCAGGCCTTCGTCAGCTACATGGCGCCGTTAGGCAGCGGCGTGCGGCTCGACTTCGGCAAGTTCGTCACTCACATGGGGACCGAGGTCATCGAGGGCTTTGACGGCTTCAACGACAACTACACGCGCTCATTCCTCTTCAACTACGCCATTCCATTCACCCACACCGGAATCAAGGCAAGCTACGCATTCAATGGTGCGCTGTCGGGGATGCTGATGGTCGTGAACGGGTGCGACAACGCCAAGGACAACAACCGGAGCAAGTCGGTGGGCGGCCAGCTCACGATCATGCCGGTGGGGCCCCTCACCGTGTATCTCAACTACCTTGGCGGACCGGAAAAGGCGGACACCAATGGCCACGTCCGGAACACCTACGACGTGGTCGTGAACTGGAAGGTGCTGCCGATGCTCACCATCGGCGTCAACGGCGACTATGGCACCGAGAGCAGGGCGAGCCTCATCGAGCCCGGGAAGAATGCCGTCTGGAAAGGCCTCGCCGGCTACACCCGGCTCGATCTGACGAACCGCTTTTCCGCCGCGTTTCGCGGCGAGACGTTCCACGACCAGGGCGGAACCCGCCTCGGCGTGAGCACACCGGCGACGATCGGGGAAATCACTTTCACGCCGACCTTCAAGCTCAGTGACCGTCTCATCCTGCGGAGCGACCTCCGCTTCGATCATGCGAATGCTCCATTGTTCGTGAAGGACGCTGGACTGAGCGACAAGCAAGCGACCCTCTCGACAAACGTCATCTTCGTCTTTTAGAAAGGCCACGCAGCGAGAGGGGGCCACGGCAGACCATCGGCGCACGGCGTCGCGGATACCCGGTCCGCGGCGCCGTCGCTGTTTGCCGCGATGACGCCGCGGGGCGCCTCCCGACACGACGGGGACGGACGCTATACTTCACATCCCTCCAGCGCCCCCACGCCATTGCTCGCACTCGCCCGCAAATATCGCCCGAAGAACTTCGCGTCCGTCGCCGTGCAGTCGCACGTCTCGAACACGCTCAAGGGTGCGATTGCACGCGGCCGGGTGGCGCACGGGTATCTCCTGTGCGGGCCGCGCGGTACGGGAAAGACGACGCTCGCGCGCGTCCTGGCGATGGCCCTGAACTGCGAAAATCGCAGTGCGGAGGGCGAACCCTGCGGCAGCTGCGAGAGCTGCTCACGGATCTGGCGTGGCGACGCGTCGCTCGACGTCGTCGAGATCGACGCGGCGTCGAACCGCGGCGTCGATGACGCGCGTGACCTCCGCGAACGCGCGATGTATGCGCCCTCCGGCGACGACCGGTACAAGGTCTACATCGTCGACGAAGCGCACATGCTCACCCGCGAAGCGTGGAATGCGCTGCTCAAGGTCCTCGAGGAGCCGCCACCGCGGGTGGTGTTCGTGTTCGCGACCACCGAGCCCCAGAAGATCCAACAGGCCGCCGCACCGGTGCTGAGCCGCCTCCAGCGCTTCGACCTGAAGCGCATCGGGACGGGTGACATCCGGGCGCGCCTGACGACGGTGCTCGCCGCGGAAGGAGTCGAGGCCGAGGGCGATGCGCTGGCGATGATCGCCCGAGCCGCCGACGGGTCGATGCGCGATGCACTCTCGCTCACCGACCAGGCGCTGGCGATGGGCGAGGGCCGCCTAACGGCGGAACGCGTCCGCGACGCCCTTGGCCTCGTCCCCGAGGACGAGTACATCGGGTTGCTCGACATCGTCGCCGAGCGCCGGGCGAACGACGTGTTCGCGACCGTCGGCCGCCTCGCCGAAGCGGGAATCGATTTCGCCGGGCTGCTGACCGGCTTTGCCGACGTACTGCGGGCGCTGCTCGCCGCGGAGCTGGGCGGCGAAGCGCCCGATGTCTCCGATGGGATGCGCGACGCACTGGCTGCGCGACGGGGCCGCCTGACACCGGCCGACCTGCTGCGCATGCTGCACACGCTGGCCGAGCTCGAAACGCGCTTCCGGAAGAGCGGCCAGCAGCAGCTGCTGCTCGAGACGCTGCTCGTCCGTCTCGCGCTGATGGACCGCACGGTCGCGCTCGAGGAGATACTGCGCGGCATGGGTGGCGGCGGCGCTGCCGGCGCGCCGCGCGAGACCCCCGCGCCAGCGAAGCCGCTCCCGCCGCCCAGGCCCCCGGTCCGCGCCGCTGAAGATTCGGCGCAGCCGATTGCCCTCGTCGCGCGTGCCGATGCCGCGCCTAACGCTCCACCGGCGCCGCTGACGAAACTTCCCGCGATCGACGCGAACGCGCTCACCGAACGCTGGGACGAGGTGGTCAACCAGCTCCGGACGCAGGGCCGCAATCTGCTGGCGGCCGCGCTCGCCGAGACCATCCCGGTCGCCGTCAGCGGCGCCGGCGCAGTCACGCTGCAGCTCGACGCGCCCGACGAGCTCAAGTCGCAGGCACTCGAAGCAGGAAAAGGCGAGGTGCTCGAAGCGATCCGCGTCTTCTTCAGCGGGGCAGAACGGGTCGCAGTGCGATCGGCCGCGGCAATGGGTCCGGTGGTGCAGGCAAAACGAATCACGGACGAATCAGTGCGCGCCGATCGAGTGACTGCACTCCGGAAAAAAGACCCGATCCTGGGCGCGGCTGTTGATGCGCTGGATCTGGATCTGGTGGACTGAGGTCGGCGGAAACTGCGGCGCAGTTCCGTAGTTCTCCCGCCCGCTGGCATGCATTCACGACCAGGACTAGAATTCTCACATGGCTGATTTCATGAAGATCCTGCAGCAGGTGAAAGACATGCAGGGTCGTTTCGAGACGATCCAGAAAGAGCTCGAGTCGAAGAGCGTCACGGGAAGCGCCGGCGGTGGGATGGTCACTGTCGAGGCGGATGGGAAGGGGACGGTCAAGCGGGTGAAGATCGATCCGTCCGTGGTGAACGCGCAGGACGTCGAGATGCTCGAGGACCTCATCTCGGTCGCGGTGGGCGAAGCGCAGCGTAAGGCGCAGGCACTGCAGCAGGAGCAGATGAGCCAGGTCGCCGGGGGCCTGCAGCTTCCGTTCAAGCTCCCGTTCTAGGTCACGTGTCGGCGATCGACGATCTCGCGACCGAGCTGTCGCGGTTGCCCGGCATCGGCCGGAAGACAGCACTGCGGCTCACCTACCACCTGCTGAAGCAGTCTTCCGACCAGACGCGACGGCTCGCGGATGCGCTGATCGTGCTCGGCGAGCGCGTGCACCCGTGTGCGCGCTGCCACAACCTCACCGAGCAGGAGGTGTGTGATATCTGCCGCGATCCGCGGCGCGATCCGTCGATCATCTGCGCGGTCGAAGAGGCGTCGGACATCGGCGCGATCGAGCGGGCGGGTGAGTTTCGCGGAACCTACCACGTGCTTGGCGGCCGCATCTCACCGCTCGATGGCGTCGGGCCCGAGGATTTGCGGATCAGCGACCTTGTCGAGCGCGTGCGAGTGGATGCGGTGAAGGAGGTCATCGTCGCGACGAACCCGAGCCTGGAAGGGGAGGCGACGGCGCTGTACGTGCAACGACAGCTCGCTCCACTCGGCGTTTCGGTCACGCGCATCGCGCGGGGCCTGCCGGTAGGCGGGGATCTCGAGTACGCCGACGGCGTGACTATCGCCCAGGCGCTATCGGCACGTCGGGAGATGCGATGAGGCGAGAATATCTGGTGTGGGGGGTCGTGGCGGGGGCGGCCGGGGCGACCGTTGGGATGCTGTTGTGGAGCCGTCACATGCGCGACGCACGGCGCGATCTCTTCCATCGGCGGGCGGTCAAACGCCTGGCCGCTTTAGGTTACGTCGGGGCTCGTCCGAGCGTCGAGAACGCGAGACTCCTGCGCGATTTCACCGCGTGGGAGACTCGCCCTGCCCTCCGGCGCCGCGCGGCAGCGCTGCTGCGCCGGATGGAAACCCACCTCGGATAAGCTCAAGGTCAAGAATGTCATCCGGTGCGAGCAGCTGGTCGTTCACCGAAGACGACTTCGGCGCGATCACGCAGTCGCTCCAGCGATTCCTGTACGAGAGCAACGCGCGCTGCGCGCTGCTCGTCGATCGAACGGGACAGCTGGTTGCGACGGTCGGTGAGCAGCCCAAGTTCGACCCGACGGCATTCGCGACGCTCACCGCCGCGGACTTCAGCGCCAATGACCAGCTCGCGCGGCTGATCGGCGAGACCGACTTCAACTCGCTCTTCCACCAGGGTGAGAAGGAGTCGATGTACCTCGCCGACGTGGCCCGGCGCGTCATCCTCGTCGTGCTGTTCGACAACCGCACCACGCTCGGCCTGGTGCGCCTCAAGATGAAGCAGTCGGTGGACGAGTTGACCGGCATCTTCCAGGCGGTGTTCGAGCGCCCGCAGCCGGGGCATGGCGAAGGAGGGGGTCTCCTCTCCGGTGCCGAAGACGAAATCGACAAGCTGTTCCAGTAAGAGAGGAGAAAGACAGCCATGTCGATGATCAACTACGCGTCGCGCGAGATCAACTGCAAGATCGTGTACTACGGTCCCGGACTCGGCGGCAAGACGACGAACCTCGAGCACGTCTACGGCAAGGTCCAGCCGGACACTCGCGGCAAGCTCATCTCGCTGGCGACCGAGACGGAGCGGACACTGTTCTTCGACTTCCTTCCGGTCGATCTCGGGACGATCCGCGGCTTCAAGACTCGCTTCCATCTCTACACCGTTCCCGGCCAGGTCTATTACAACGCCAGCCGGAAGCTCATCCTCAAGGGCGTCGACGGGATCGTCTTCGTCGCTGACTCGCAGATCGAGCGGATGGAAGCGAACCAGGAAGCGATGCAGAACCTGTACGACAACATGGCGGAATACGGGTACGACCTGACCCGGATGCCGTTCATCATCCAGTACAACAAGCGCGACCTGCCTAACGCGGCGCCGGTCAGGGAGCTGCAGGCGGCGTTGAACCCGGGGTGGGAAGTCGTCGATCCGGGCAAGCAGCGGCTCGCACCCGATCCCTACCACGCCGGTGAGAACCTGGTCGAGCAGCTGCCGACCGGGGAGTGGGTCGAGCGGGCCACCTACTTCGAAGCAGTCGCCGTCACGGGCGACGGGGTCTTCGATACATTGAAGGCAGTCTCGAAGCTCGTTCTCAAGTCGCTCGCATAGACCCTTCCGCACGGCAATGAATCTTCCCAACGCGATCACGGTCGGACGAATCGCCGTCACACCGCTGATCGCGTTGTTGCCGTTCGTGAACTCGTGGCCGCTGCGGGCGCTGGCGTTCGTCATCTACATCATCACCGCGGTCAGCGACTACTGGGACGGGATGCTCGCCCGGAGCCGCGGGCTGGTCACCGATCTCGGCAAGCTGCTCGATCCCCTCGCCGACAAGCTGCTGCTGCTCGGCACGTTCGTCCCGATGTACCTGCTCGGCGGCGGGAGCACGGCCTGGTCGCCGTTCACCGGGCAGGGCGCGTTCAGCCTCGATCCGGGTGCCCCGGGTGTCGGCCGGGACTTCCCCTTCATCACGCCGTTAGGCGGTGTCGGGCTGCCACTCTGGATCGTGCTGGTCGTGCTCGGCCGCGAGCTGCTGATGACGGTGTTCCGGCAGATCGCGGCGAAGCGTGGGGTGATCATCGCGGCGATCGGGCCGGCCAAGTGGAAGGCGGGGTTCCAGTACACCTGGGTCGGCGCAACCTATTTCTGGTTCGCCTACGCCACCTGGTTCCTCGCGAGTGGCTGGACACCGGCGACGGGTGCCTCGTACCGATGGGCGCTCAACTTCGCGTACTTCAACGGCATCGTCGCGACGCTATCGATGGTCGGCGCGATCGCGCTGACCCTCTACTCGCTCTGGCTGTACCTGCGGCGCTACGGCTACCTGCTGCGGCCGGGCCCGATCGCCACGCGTTAGGCGGATGAAGATCGAGATCGTCACCATCGGCGACGAACTCCTGCTGGGCTACACGCTCGACACCAACGCCGCACATCTTGCGCGCGAGCTGGCCAGCGCCGGCGTCGAGATCGTTCGCCGGACGACCGTTGGCGATGGGCCAGCCGACATCACTGCCGGCGTCCGCGATGCGCTCGAGCGAACTGGCGCGGTGATCACCACCGGCGGGCTCGGGCCGACCAGCGACGACCTGACCAAGCCGAGCATCGCCGCCCTCTTCGGACGCGAGATGCGGCTCGACGAGGAGATGCTCGCCGCGCTGAAAGCCCGCTGGCTGAAGCGATTCCCCGGCGAATTTCCCAAATCGAATGCGCAGCAGGCGATGGTCCCCGTCGGCGCGCACATTCTCGCGAACAATCACGGCTCGGCGCCCGGTATCTGGCTCGAGGACGAGCGCGGGCGGTGGGTCGCGATGCTTCCCGGTGTCCCGCGGGAGATGCGCGGCATGCTCGCCGACACGCTGCTGCCGCTGGTCGTCGCGCGCAGCGCGCTGAGCGGTGCCATCCCGAACGTCGTGCGGTCGCTGACCCTGCGCACCACCGGCATCGGTGAGTCGGCGATCGCGGATCTGCTGGGCGATGCCGCGCGTCTGCCGGGGGGCCTGCCGCTCGCCTACCTGCCGGGGTGGGAGGGAACGGATCTTCGCCTGACGGCGCGCGGCATGCCGGCGTCCGAGGCGGATGCCACCCTCGAGCGGGCGGCGGCAATGCTTCGCGCAAAGGTCGGGAGGTGGATCTATGGCGAAGGGGCCACCGACATCGCCGAGACCGTGCTCGAGGCGTCGCGCGCGCGCGCCCTCACGATCGCGGTGGCCGAGAGCTGCACTGGTGGCATGCTCGGCGCCCGCCTAACGGCGATCGCCGGGTCGAGCGATGTGATGATCGGCGGGATCATCGCCTACGACAACGCGGTCAAGGTCGGTCAGCTCGGCGTGCGCTCGGCGACGCTCGATGCCCACGGCGCGGTGAGCGAGGAGACGGTGCGTGAGATGGCGGCCGGGGTACGGCTTCGACTCGGCGCCTCGATCGGCATCGCTATTACCGGGATCGCGGGACCGCTAGGCGGCACGGCGGAGAAGCCCGTCGGCACGATCTGGCTCGCGCTCGACATCGAGGGCAAAGTGAGCGCGAAACGGATCCAGACCGTCGGCGACCGCGATGAGAATCGGCGGCGCGCGGCGCAGGGTGCGCTGGCGATGACACTGCGAACACTGCGCGGAGACACGCAATGACCGACAAGAACGGTGCTCGTACCGCGGGGATGGTCCTCGTCGGGGCCGCACTGCTCGGCGTAATCGGCGTTGCCGTGTTCTCGCCAACGACAAAGGCGACGGCGATCGGTGCACCTGCACAGGCCGACGTGGAGCGCCCGTTGCCGATCGACACCGCCCCACCAATCAGCGTCGATGAGCGCGAGCACATCGCATCACCGTTCAGCGAACCGGCGTCCGACTCGATCGCGGCAACCTGCCTTGCGACGGTCCGCGAGCAGATCGCGGCGAGCGAGGGCGACACCGCTGGCATCGACGTCGTCCAGCGGTTTGGTGTTCGTCCGCCACCCGGGCGCGGTCCCGACTCGCTGGTCATCGAAGGCACAGCGCCAGGAAGCGACACGACGCGCGCCGTCTGGCACTGCGCGGCGACCCGATATCCGTCGGGCGCCGTCGCGACTCTCGTCGCCGTCGTCGAGAGTGGATGGCCGGGAGTGGGGCACAACTTCGGGATCGTTCACGCGCTGAATCTCGCCGCGGAGGACGCCTGCCTGCAGCGAACGAAGACCGTATTCAAGGAATACGTGTTCCGTGGCGTTCGTTGGAGACGAGCTGGCGACACGCTGCACGTCACAGGAGAGGCGATCCCACTCAATACCGAAGATCTCGCCGCTGACTTCCACTGCACGTCGGTGGTGCGGGGAAATCGAATCGTCGCGACGAGCGCGATGGCTGGCAAGTGAGCGAACGTCCACGCTGGCTGCGAGGCGACCTGATCGCCGTCGCGGTCGTCGTGATCGCGCCCGTCGTCGGGCTCCTGTCGCGCGACTGGCGGATGCCGGTCGGTGGCAGTCGTGACCCAGACAAGTTCAGCGCGCTCGAGAAGAAGCTCGATGCGGGTCCATCGGGACGGGTCAGTAACTGGCATTGCGGGATGGCCAATCTCGGCACGTATCCAGGTGGCCCGATGATCACGCACAGCGAGGGGCAGTGAGCCGGCGGTCGGCGCTGACATTGATCGGCGTCGCGGAAACCCTTCTCGGTCCAAGTCCGCGATCCGAACGCGCGGTTCTGAGCGTTGCGGGAGGGCACGCCCGTTGCACGCCTTCGTGCATGCAGCGAACATTCAGCGAGCCACAGCATCGCGCCGGCTTCGACGGCGCGCTTCGCATTCCAGGACGATGACCGAACGATCTGATTCCCGTATTGACGGCGCCACCAATCTGGACGGCGCCGAAATTCCCCGCGGTAGCGACGAGCAGTCGGACGGGTCGGCGAGTGTCGACGCTGCCGCGCCGGGAGGCGACGACGGTAGCGGCACGACGGACCGTGACCTCGCTGAACAGCGCGACAGATATCTTCGCCTGGCCGCCGAGTACGACAATTTCCGGAAGCGTGCGCGCCGCGAGCGCGACGAAGCCGGGCAGCGCGGGCAGGCCGACCTGGTGAAGCAGCTTGTCGACGCGCTCGACGATCTCGCGCGTTTCGCGCACGTGGACCCCGCCACCGTCGATGCCGCGACGGTGGTGCAGGGCGCCGACATGGTCGAGAAGAAGCTGCTCAAGGCGCTCACGGCCGCCGGCCTCACGCTGATCCATCCGCAGGACGAGCCATTCGACCCGGCGCTTCACGAGGCGGTGGCGACGGAGCCGGCGCTGTCGCGCGAGGACGATCACATCGTCTCCCGCGTCTACCAGTCCGGCTACCGGTTCGGCTCGCAGCTCCTCCGCCCTGCCCGGGTGGTCGTGAAGCAGTGGAACGGTTGATCACGCCCGTCCCGGCGCCGGCGAGCCGCTGACCGATGGCCCAGACGAAAGACTATTACAACGTCCTCGCCGTCCCGGCGACTGCCACGCAGGACGAGATCAAGAAGCAGTATCGAAAGCTCGCGAAAAAGTATCATCCTGATACTAATTCGAGCGACGCGAAGGCGGCCGATCGCTTCAAGGAGATCTCCGAGGCGTACACGACGCTCGGCGACGCGGAGAAGCGGAAGCAATACGACCAGATGCGGCAGCTTGGCGCGTTCGGCGGCTACGGCGGCGGTGCCCGCCCAGGCGGGGGTGGGCGCGGCGGCGCGGGGAGTGGCGGCGCCGGCAGCATCAACATGGAAGACATCGACATCGGCGGGCTCGGTGGGCTCGGCGACCTGTTCGGGTCGATGTTCGGCGGTGGCGCGAGCGCCCGCTCCCGGGCGCGCGGCCCCGAACGGGGCCAGGACGTCGAGGCGACGCTCGAGATCCCGTTCCGCACCGCCGCGTTAGGCGGGACGGTGCCCGTTCAGCTCGAGGTGACCGAACCCTGTTCGACCTGCCACGGCACGGGGGGCGCACCGGGCGCGAAGATGCAGAGCTGCCCCGAATGTCAGGGCCGCGGCACGATCTCGTTCGGGCAGGGCGGCTTCGCGGTGAATCGCCCCTGCCCCAACTGCCTTGGCAAGGGTCAGGTGCCGACGCAGAAGTGCCCGGCGTGCAATGGCGCCGGCGACGTGCGCGTGCGAAAGACCGTCGAGATCAAGGTTCCTGCCGGCGCAGACACCGGGACGCGCCTTCGCCTCCGGGGGCAGGGTGGCAAGGGCGCGAATGGTGGCCCGCCCGGCGACATCATCGTGACGTTCAGCGTCCTCGACGACCGCTTCTTCAAGCGCGAAGGCCTCGACCTGATCGCCCACGTCCCGATCAACATCGCCCAGGCGACGTTAGGCAGCCGAGTCAGCGTCAAGACGCTCGATGGCAAGAAGGTCGCGATCCGGATTCCACCCGGCACCCCGAACGGCAAACGCTTCCGGGTCCGCGGCCAGGGGATCAGCCGCGACGGTTCGCAGGGCGACCTGATCGTGGAAGCCGACGTGACCGTGCCGGAGTCGCTGACGCCGGAGCAGGAGAAAGCGATGAGAGAGTTCGCCGATGCGGGGGGGATGAAGTATTGAGGCAGCCGCTCGGTGTCCCCTGTGGTCAATAGCTGTTGCCAAAGCAGTTCAACCACAGGGTTCACAGGGCCGAGGACGGGAGAGGTGCTGCTCGGCTCGGACCCGAATCAGCTCGCTCCGGCTTCACCCGCCATCGCATCCACGATCCTCGCCTGGGATATCTCGGCTCCCCGCAGTTCGGCAACGTCATGACCGTCGCGCAACACCACGACGCGGGTGCTCCCCTCGACCAGCTCTTCGAGCTCGGAGGAGATCATCAGGACGCCCAGTCCGTCGGCGGCGAGCTCGTTGATGAGGGACTGGATCTCGGCCTTGGCGCCGATGTCGATCCCGCGGGTTGGCTCGTCGAGGATAAGCAGCTCCGGCTTTGTGCAGAGCCAGCGGGCGAGTAGCACCTTCTGCTGGTTACCCCCCGAGAGGTCGCGAATCTTCTGCTCGCCGCTCGATGCCTTGATGCCTAACCGCGTCATGAAGCGGGCGACGATCTCGTCCTGCTTCGCACGGTTGACGATACCAAAGCGTGTCAGCGTTGGCAGTGCGGCGAGCGTGAGGTTTTCGCGAACGGAGAGCTCCGGGATGATTCCCTCGGATTTGCGGTCTTCGGAGAGGAACGCGATGCCTGCGTCGATCGCATCCGTCGGGCTGGCTGCGTCGAGCTTTTGTCCGTCGCGGTAGACCGTTCCCGACTCGGCTCGGTCGACCCCGAAGATCACGCGCGCGGTCTCGGTCCGTCCCGAGCCAAGCAGCCCGGCAAGTCCGACGATCTCGCCCTTTCGGACCTCGACGGTCACGCTGCTCAACCGCGGCCGCCGCGCGATCGAGTCGGCGCGGAGCAGGGCGGGACCCTCGGTCGACGCGACTTCCTTTTCGTGAAAACCAGTCGTGCCGATTCGCAGCTCGTCGCGCGTCTTGCCAAGCATCATGCAGACGAGGTCGATGCGTTCGAGTCCGTGGAGCGGCCGCGTCCCGACGAGCGCGCCGTCGCGGAGAACGGTGACACGATCGCAGATGGCGTAGAGCTCATCGAAGCGATGGCTGATGTAGACGATGCCCGTGCCGGTCTTCTGGAGGCGACGCACCAGATCGTAAAGCACCGCGACCTCGCGCTCTGCGAGCGAGCTGGTAGGCTCGTCGAGTACGAGTATTTTCGCGCCGAGCGAGATCCCGCGGGCGATCGCCACCATCTGCTGGCGGGCGGTACTGAGCGTGCCTAACGTGGCGCGGGGATCGATGTCGATGCCGAGCGCGCCGAGCGCCGCGTCCGCCTCTCGATTCATCCGCGTCCAGTCGACAAAGCCGAACCGGCGCGGTTCGCGACCGAGGAAGATGTTCTCGGCGACGCTGCGGTAGTCGAGCTGGTGAAGCTCCTGGTGGACCGCGGTGACGCCGGCGGCCTGCGCATCGGCAGGAGTCTGGAAGTCGACCGCCTCGCCCTGGAGCCACATCGTGCCCCCGTCGCGGCGATACGCGCCCGTCATGATCTTGATGAGCGTCGACTTGCCTGCGCCGTTTTCGCCGACGAGGGCGTGAACCTCGCCCTCCTCGAGTGTGAGGTCGACGCCGTTGAGGGCCGTCACTCCCGCAAACCGCTTCACGATCCGCTCCATCCGGAGCAGCGGCTGCGCGGGCAAGGGGGAAGCGGGCATGGTCCACCGGTCGGATTCTGAACGAGTTCGGACGCGGACAGCTGCCGATTCATCTACGGGACATCGCGCACCGCGTCAAGGACGAAGCCGCGGTGCCGGCGCTGCTTGACACCCGACGCGGCAGGTCGTAGGCTAGGGGGTACCGAACGCGTTCGATAGCGTTCGGGTCTGTTCGGAAAGGCGAGCATCCCCCCGAGGCCCTTCTGGCGAGCAAAGGCAAGCGTCCCTCGATCACCGATGTCGCGCATCGCGCCGGCGTGTCGAAGGCGACCGTATCCGCGGTCATCAACGACTCCGGGCCCGTGCGTGACACGACGCGCGACCGTGTCCGTGCCGCCATCGACGCGCTCAATTACCGGCGCGCTGCGGTCTCCGGCGCGGCCGCCGTGCGCCAGGGCCGCTGTCTCGCGCTCGTCATCAAGGAGATCGACAACCCGTATTACAGCGAAGTCATCGCCGCGGCGCGCGCCCAGGCGCAGACGAGCGGCTACACGTTGCTCGTCGTCAGCTCCGAGGGTGAGTACGACGCCGAGCGACGCGCCGTCGACCTGCTGCAGGCGAAGGACGTCGACGGCCTGATCGTGACGCCGGTGCTCGACGAGCACGCCGATCTCTCCCACCTCTTCGAGCTGAAGCGGCGCAACTTTCCCTTCGTGCTGCTCGAGGAAGTACGCGGCGTGCAGGCGAGCCTGGTCGACGTCGACAATGTCGAAGGGTCGCGATTGGCGGTCGTCCACCTCATCGAGCTGGGCCACACGCGCATCGTCCACTTCGCCGGCCCATCGTATTCGACGCACAGCATGGAGCGCGTCGATGGCGTGCATCGCGCATGCAGCGCCTCGCGCCTCATCTTCACAGATGACGACGTCATCGCCGTTGGCGCGCATCTCGAGGACGGGTACCGCTGCGGGCTTGCCTATTTCCGCGGACGCTCCGCCGCCAACCGTCCGACCGCGGTCACCTGCTACAACGATCTCGTCGCACTCGGCCTCTGTCGCGCGCTCGCCGAGCTCGGGCTGCGCGTTCCTCAGGACGTGTCGGTGATCGGGTTCGACGACATCAGCTTCCTCTCGTACCTGCCGTTGCTCCTGACGACGGTGCGCATTCCAAAAACCGACATGGGGCGCATCGCGACGCAGATGCTGATTCGCCAGGTCGAGTCGAACGAGAATGTGAGGCCTCGGAAAGTCTATCTCGACGCCGAGCTGGTGATCCGCGCTTCCACCGCGTCGCCGCGGTCCGCGCAGCGCCCGTCGGCGGTGAAAGCCAGTGCTGATCGTCATCCGTCCCGCCGCGCCCACCATGCCTGACGCGACGCCCGCAGTTCCTGCACCCTCAACCCCGTCACCGTGACCACGCACGTGAGCGACGCCCCTCATCCACTGCCCTTTCGGCCCCAGGCCACCAGGTCATGCGATTCAATCAACTGCAGTACACGTGTACCCTCACGACCGCGCCACGCGGAGGAGAGCATCTTGAGTAAGCTCGTTCATATTCCACAGCGGTCGGCGCGGCTCGTCCTCGCGCTGACCCTCGCCTGCGGGGCGGTCGCCGCGCCGGCGACGTTCCCCGGTTCGCTCGCCGCGCAGAACGTCGCGCCAGCTGGCACCGAGATCGTCAGCGGCACCGTCACGGGGCAGGGCAGCCAGCCCATCTCCGACGCCCGCGTCACCATCGTCGGCACGCGGCTCGGCGCGATGACCGCGCCTAACGGCACGTACACCATCGTCGGCGTCGCGGCGGGGACCTACGAAGTACGCGCCCAGCGCATCGGCTACGCGCCGAAATCGCGGCAGGTGACTGTCGTCGCCGGCCAGCCGGGACGTGCCGATTTCGCGCTCGACGCCGTGGCGACGGCGCTGTCCGAGGTGGTGTCGGTCGGATACACCCAGCAGGAGCGACGGACCGTCTCGGACGCCGTCTCGAGCATCAGCGCCGCCGACGTGCAGAGCCAGCCGCAGGCGACGATCGAGGAGAAACTGCGGGGGCGCATTCCCGGCGTGAACGTCGTCGCGACCGGTGAACCCGGACGCGGCGCACAGGTCATCATCCGCGGAATGAATTTCCTCGCCGGGATCTCGCCGCTGTACGTGGTCGACGGCGTCTACATGCGCCAGAACCCCAGCCTCAACCCCGACGACATCGAGTCGATCGACGTGCTCAAGGATGCGTCGGCGGCCGCACAGTACGGCGCGCAGGCCGCGAACGGGGTCATCGTCATCACGACCAAGCACGGAAAGGGTGGAGCGACGCGTGTCGACGCGGGCACCTACTACGGCTTCCAGGAAGTTCCGAAGCAGCTCGACCTGATGAGCACCTCGCAATGGATCCCGATCGCGCGGGCAGCGTACGCCGCGGGAATCGCGGCCGATCCGACGCTGACGACGCCGTCGCTGATTGCGACCCCGCCAGGGTTCAGCACCGACTGGCAGAACGCGGTCCTGCAGCGCGGGTACATCCAGAACGCAACCGTCGGTGCGTCGGGCGGGTCGGATCTCGCGAACTATTTTCTCAGCGGCGGCTACACGAAGCAGGCGGGGACGATCATCCGCACCGCCTTCGATCGGTACAGCCTCCGCGTGAACTCGCAGGGAATCGTCGGCAGGCTGCACATCGGCGAGAACATGGCGGTCTCGCGTTCGTCGTACGTCAACATGAACGGGTTTCCGCTCATCGACGCGGTGCGCATGCTTCCGATCGTTCCCGTGTACGATCCAGCGACCGGGAGCGGTTACGGGTTCGGCAACAACGCGCGTCCGACGTTCGGCAGCAACCCGGTCGCGGCGCAGCGGATCCAGGACAACACCAACAACACCAATCAGCTCAACGGCAACGTCTTCGCCGAAGCCGGGCTGCTCCGGTACCTCAAGTACCGCTTCAACTTCGGCGTCGGCTTCGAGGACTGGAACGGCCGTGACTTCCGCCGGCAGGCGCAGATTCGCCAGAACACCGCGCCCGACTCGACCGAGCTGACCGAGCTGCGCGACAACACGCTCACGCTGCTCACCGAGAACCAGCTCACCTTCAACAACCAGTTCGGCCCGCACAACATCAACGCGACGGCCGCCTACACCGAGCAGCGGCAGAACTACGATCGCGTGACGGCATCGCGGCGCGGCTACACGAACGACGAGCTGCAGACGATCAACGCCGGAACCATTCGCATCCGGAACGGCAGCAACGATTTCGATGCGAACCTGCGCTCGGTACTCGGGCGCGCGAACTATACGCTGCTCGATCGCTACATCGTCACCGGGTCCGTGCGGCGTGACGGGTCGTCGCGCTTCGGGCCGGGCAACAAGTACGGGACCTTCGGCGCCGGCTCCGTTGGCTGGATCATCAGCGACGAGCCGTTCTTCGCGTCGATGCCGTACGCTCGCAGCCTCAACTACTTCAAGCTCCGCGGCAGCTACGGCAGCCTCGGCAACCAGGACTTCGACAACTATCAGTACGAGTCGAGCATCCAGGCGAACCGCAACTACCTGCTCGGCGGGGTGATCGTCCCAGGCGCGACGCAGCTCAGTCTCGCCAACCCCGAGATTCGCTGGCAGGAGAACCGTGAGGCGGATGTCGGCATCGACATCGCGCTGATGAACTCCGCGCTTTCGATAACGGCCGACTACTACTCGGCGTTGTCGAAGGGGCTTCTCGTTCGCGCACCGCTCCCGCCGAGCGCCGGATCGGAGCAGGCGCCGTTCGTGAACGCCGGCTCGGTCAAGAATGCGGGTGTCGAGCTTGGGATCACGCACAAGTACGATCGCGGAGGGTTCGGACTGAACTCCACGCTGACGCTGAACACGACGCGCAACCGCGTGGTGTCGCTCGGCAATGGAAGCCAGCCGATTCGCGGCGGCTCGTTCGATGTCACACGGACCGCGGTCGGCCACGCGATCGGCGAGTTCTACGTTCGCCGAATGACGGGAATCTTCCAGAATGCCGCTGAGGTTGCGGCAGCGTGCGCGCAGACCGGCGCACAGCCTGGCGATGTCCGGTACGCCGATCTCAACGGTGATTGCCAGATCAACGACGACGATCTCGAGTACGCCGGCAACGGAATTCCGAAGATGGACGGCGGACTCTATTTCGATTCGCACTGGAGGGCGTTCGAGGCGAAGCTCGGGCTCCGCGGCTCGTATGGCGCGAAGATCTTCAATGCAGTTCGCTACTGGGCCTCGCGCACCGACGAGAATTCGAACCACTTCGTCGGCTTCAGTCCGTGGACGCCGCAGAACCGCAGCACGACCACTCCGCGCGCCGTGTTCGGTCCGACCGGTGCGTCCAATGCGTTTGCCGCATCCAGCCAGTACATCGAAAGCGGCAACTTCCTGAGAATCCAGCAGCTCGAAGTGGGTTACCGCCTGCCGCCGATGATCGGCAGCGGGGCCTTCGGCCTGCGAACCGGCCAGTCGCGGATCTACGCCTCGGTGAACAACCTGTACACGTTCACCAGGTACAAGGGGTATGACCCTGAAGTCCTCGGCAGCGGCGACGTGCTCGCCCGCGGGGTCGACGATGGCCGCATCTATCCGAACGTCCGCTCGTTCACCGTCGGCCTGAGCATCAGCCAGTGAGAACCGCGACGATGAACCAGACAACCAAATCACGCGAGAGACCCATGCGATTCAGGAAACTCGTCCCCCTCGTCGCGTTAGGCGCGACGCTTGCCGGGTGCGCGGATCTGAACGTCACCGATCCGAACCGGCAGACCACCGGCACCTTCTGGCTGAACCAGAACGATGCCTTCGCCGGGATGAACGCGACATACAACTCGCTCCAGTACATCGGCAGCTACGGGCGCTGGATCACCTTCGCGCTCGACGGGCGCTCGGACATCGCCCTCAGCAACAGCCCGTGGGGTGACCTGGCGAACTTCAACAAGTTCAGCCTCGTCAGCTACGACCTGCCGTTCAACTATGACATCTGGCACGATCACTACGTCGCGATCTTCCGCGCGAACCAGGTGATCGACAACGTGCCGGACATCGGCGGCATGGACCCGGCGGTGCGCGCTCGCGTCGTCGGCGAAGCAAAGTTCGTCAGGGCCCTGATGTACTCGAACCTCGTCAATCTGTGGGGCAACGTGCCGATGCCCCTGACGTCGCGCGATCCGGCGAGTACGACAAAGATGCCGATGTCGACGCCGGCGCAGGTGTGGACGCAGATCGAGAAGGATCTGACCGAGGCGCGCGCGGTGTTGCCCGCGACGTACGGCGCCGCGGACGTCGGCCGTGCGAGCCAGGGCTCGGCCGACGCACTGTTAGGCAAGGTCCTCCTCCAGCAGCGGAAATGGACGGAGGCCTCGGCGGCGCTGAACACTGTCATCACCGGTGGCCGTTACTCGCTCGTCGCGATGTCGCAGTGGAAGGACCTGTTCACGCCATTCGGCAACAATGGGCCGGAAGGCGTGTTCGAGGTGCAGATGAGCACCTACAATCCGGACAACGGCGAGGTCGGCTTGAACATCGGGAAATTCTGCGGTCCGCCGCAGGGAATCGGCCCCGGCGGTCCCGGATTCGGCGATTGCCAGCCGACACAGTGGCTGCTCGACCAGTACACCGACCTGACAGCTGGCGGTGCTCCCGATCCGCGGCGGGACCTCACCATCTTCCACCGCAACAGCACGATCCAGAACGTCTTCGGGACGCCATTCGCGGTCCGCTACGCAGACCGGCTCAACGACCTGTTCTGGAAGAAGTGGACGATGAGTGATTATCGGAACTTCCAGGACTTCGATGAGCCGATCAACTACAAGGTGATCCGATACGCCGACGTCCTGCTGATGGCGGCCGAGGCGCGCAACGAGCTGAACGACGTGGCTGGAGCGCGGACCCTGCTGAACCAGGTGCGTGCCCGCGCCGGAGTGACCCCGGTGGCGGTGGGGTTGAGCCAGCAAGCGATGCGCGACGCGATTCTTCACGAGCGCGTCATCGAGCTCGCACTCGAGCAGACTCGCTGGCTGGATCTCAAGCGCCAGAACCTGCTCAGCGCGGCCGCGCTGCCAGCTGCGAAGGCTCGCGATCCCGAGTTCAATTTCTTCACCGTCGGGAAGTCGGAGCTGCTGCCGATCCCGCAGGCCGAGATCAATACCAACCCGAACGCTCGCCAGAACCCGAACTGGTAGCGACGTCGACGCTCCGGCCACGGCAGGATTTCCGCCGTGGCCGGAGTTCGTCGTTTCCACGATGGCTGCGCCCATGAACGCGAAGCTCGCACTGCTCGTTTTCTCCGTTGCCTGCGCGCCGGCGGTTGGCTCGTCGCGACCGGCCAGCGCGCCGTTGACGGACAGCTGCTCGTTCACGAATCCGTTAGGCAGGGGGCAGGACCCCTGGGTCGTCAGGCACGAGGGCTCCTACTACCTGATCGAATCCGGGGAACCGGGAATCACGATTTTCAAGTCGGCGACGCTCACGAACCCCAGGCAGAACGGCGTAGTCGTCTGGCGCCCGCCGGCGACGGGGTGGAATCGCACCAACGTCTGGGCGCCCGAGCTCCACCTGATCGACGGCCGGTGGTTCATCTATTACGCCGCCGGCGCGAGCGGTCCGCCGTTCCTCCACCAGCACTCAGGGGTGCTCGAGTCATCAAGCGCCGACCCGCGGCAGGCGAGCTACACCGATCGCGGCATCCTCTACACCGGCGACAGCATCGCGACCGGACGAGCCAACCGGTGGGCGATCGACCTGACGGTCCACACGTTAGGCGGCGAGCGCTACGCCGTCTGGTCGGGGTGGATCGACAGCGCCACCACCGACCGCACGCCGCAGCACCTCTACATGGCGCGCATGTCCAACCCATGGACGATCTCGACCAATCGCGTGAAGATCAGCTCTCCGACGGAGCGCTGGGAACAGCGGAGCGACACGAACGGGCTGGCACTGCAGGAGGGGCCGGAGTTCCTCGAGCGCGATGGCCATGTCTTCATCATCTACTCGACCGGCGAGTCGTGGCGCCCCTCCTACAAGCTGGGCCAGCTCCGCCTGCGTGCACCGCTGACCGATCCGATGAACCCCGACAGCATCACGAAGACCGGCCCCGTCTTCGCGGGCACGCCTGACGTTCTAGGCGTCGGCCACGCGAGCTTCACCAAGTCTCCCGACGGCAGCGAAGACTGGATCGTCTACCACTCCAAGCGATCGGCCACGCCAGGCTGGGATCGCGACCTTCGTGCGCAGCGCTTCACCTGGAACGCGGACGGGTCGCCGAGCTTCGGTACACCGGTGCCGGCCGGGACCCGTCTCGCCCGGCCGTCCGGGGAGTGCGGAGTCACCGCACCAGCGGCGCAGCGCTAGGGTGCAGCGTCGAGCGACAAGGTGAGCACGCCCGACTTGCTGGCGAACCCCCTGAGCTCCGACCGGGGCCAGGCAGTGTAGGGACCGACGCAGCGCGTAGCGTCCCGGTACGCGCGGATTTCGGTGGCGGGGACCAGCCGGTAATACCCCGTGATCGTGAACCCCGTGCTCGTCGTGGTCGAGGCGGGAAGTGCTGCCGCGCATGACACCGAGGTACCATCGTACACGCCGATCGACGCTGGGTTGCTCGTGTGGTTGAAAACCCGCGCCGTGATGTAGGGCTGATCGTCGATCACGTTGTCGATGTCGAGCACGCGGTTGATCTCAGCCACGCTTAGTTTCACCTCGCCGATGTGATCAGGAATCGGCTGACCGTCAGTGCCCGTCGGTTTTGCCGACGTCCACGTCAAAAATCGCGCGGTCGCGGGAACTGTCAGCCCGCTGTTCGCGCCTCCTCTGAGGCCGAGCGACGGAACACCGTCGAGGGCAATCGTCACCGGTGCGGCGAGATTATTGTAGACGATGATGCTGATCGGCTGAGCCGCCGGGGGCGCGGAATGGCCGGCGCCATCGCAGGCCGCGGCAAACCCAATGAGGGATGGCGTGAGAGCCAAGCGCGCCATCGCACGGCGGGCGCTCACGCGGCGATCACCGGAAGCGTTGCGCGGCGCGAGCGAGACGATTCGATCACGCCCCCTCCGAGCACCAGGTCGCCGCGGTAGAGGACCAGCGACTGCCCGGGCGCGATCGCGGAGATGGGTTCCTCGAGCGCGAGCTCGATCTCGTCGCCGTCGATCCGGACGATCTCGGCATGCGCGGGCGCTGCGCGATGGCGGACCTGCACTTCGACGCGCGCGCCGACGCCAGGCGCGTCAACCAGCCAGCGCAGTTCGCGGGCGACGACGCCGCGGCCGAGCAGCTCGTGGCGCGGGCCGATCACGACTTCGCGGCTCGCGGCGCGGATCTCGGTCACGAACATCGGCTCGGCGAACCCTCCCGGAACGCCGCGGCGCTGGCCGACCGTGTAACGGACGAACCCCTCGTGCTGGCCGACGACGGTCCCATCCGCGCGGACAAAGTTGCCCTGGGCAAGCGCCGGCGCGCCGGCGCCTAACCGTGACGCGACGATCACCGTGTGGTCGCCGTGCGGGACGAAGCAGATGTCCTGGCTCTCGACCTTTTCGGCGACGACGCGAAGGCCGAGCGCTCGGGCGCGCTCGCGCGTCTCGGGCTTGGTGAGTGTTCCGATGGGGAGGAGCAGGCGGGAGAGCACCGCGCGGTCGATGCCCCAGAGGAAATAGCTCTGGTCCTTGGCGGGATCGAGGCCGCGATGCAACTCGCCGCGGACCATCCGCGCGTAGTGCCCGGTAGCGATCCACCGTGCATCGATCGCGTCCGCCTTCTGCACGAGGTCGCGGAACTTGGTGAAGGTGTTGCATCGCACGCAGGGAATCGGCGTACGCCCCCGCGCGTACTCGGCGACGAAGTCATCGACCACGTCGCGGCCGAACGCGCTCTCCATGTTCAGCACGTAATGCGGAATGCCTAACGCGTCAGAGACCCGCCGCGCGTCGTTGATGGAATCGAGCGAGCAGCAGGGCCGGTCGGGAACTTCATCGCCGTTGCAGAAGAGCTTCATCGTCGCGCCGACGACGTCGTAGCCCTGTTCTACCAATAGACCAGCGGCGACCGAAGAATCCACCCCACCACTCATCGCGACCAGCACCCGCTCGGGCTTGCTCTGACACTGCGACGAGAGATGATCGATACCGCGATCGAGTGACGAGAGACCAGCGAACACGCCCGGCGGTACGACTGCGGGTGATGCAACCCAGGGCGACGGAACACCGATGGGTGTGCCGGCCACCCCATCGTCGTTTCGTCGCTCCTCTCTCACCGCTCGATCGGAGCCTCGATCATCTCTCCTCGCCGTGTTATCGCTCATGCGGCGGCCGAGAAACCACGGGCCTTGTTCACGAGCGCGGGGAACCGCGCCGCGACGTGGTCCAGATGTTCGCGCGTCGAGAGGATACCGAGCGACATGCGGATTGCCGAGCTTCCCAGATCGGCACGGACGCCCATCGCCGAGAGCACGTGTGATGGCTCGATGCTTCCGCTCTGGCAGGCGGAGCCAGCGGAGCAGGCGATGCCCTCGAGGTCGAGTGCCATCAGCAGCGACTCGGCGTCGATCCCGCCGATCGAGACGGAAAGAATGTGGCTGACCCGCTCGGCGGCGCGCCCGTGGACGATCGCGTCAGGCACCGCGGCGAGGATGGCGCGCTGAAGATCGTCCCGGAGGACGCGGAGACGCGCACACTCACGCTCACGCTCGCTCACGACCAGTTCCGCCGCGGTGGCGAAGCCGACGGCAAAGGCGACGTTCTCGGTGCCGGGCCGCCGGCCGCGGTCCTGCGTGCCGCCGTGGAAGAGCGGCTCGATCTGCACGCCGCGCCGCACGAACATCGCGCCGATTCCCTTCGGTGCGCCGACCTTGTGCCCGGAGATCGAGAGCAGGTCGACCGCGAGCGACTTCGTGTCGATCGGGATCTTCCCGAACGCCTGCACCGCGTCGGTGTGCATCAATGCACCGCGCTGGCGCGCGATCGCGCCGATGCGCGGTACGTCCTGAATCGTGCCGACCTCGTTGTTCACCCACATGATCGAGACAATCGCGACCTTGTCATCAACGAGGCGCTCAACGTCGTCGACGTCGACGACGCCATCACTCGTGACGCGCGCGAGCCGCTCTTCGCCCCCCTCGTGCGCGACCTGGTGCGCGGTTGCGAGCACCGCCTTGTGCTCGAACGGGCTCGTGACCACCGCTGGACGCGTGTCGCGAACGCGGTGCCAGCTGCCGAGGATCGCGAGGTTGTCGGCTTCGGTGCCACCGGAGGTGAAACAGAGCTCGTCCGGTCGCGCGCCGATCGTCGCGGCGACGCGCTCGCGTGCCTCGTCGAGTGCGACGCGCGCTTCGCGGCCCCAGCGGTGCATGCTCGACGGGTTGCCGAAACGCTCCCCGAGGAAGGGAAGCATCGCGTCGAGCACCTCCCGTCGGACGGGGGTCGTGGCGGCGTGGTCGAGGTAGATCCGCATCGGAATAAATATAGGCGATCGGGGCCGGCACCGCCCGGCCGGGATCCTAGTACGCGTTCGCGGTGTCGCGATAGACGCGCACGTAGTCGATGCGATGGTACTGCGGGAACACGGTCGACGCGTCGGGCGCTCCGTCGAAGTCGCCGCCGACCGCGGTGTTCATCACCAGCTGCATCTGCCCGGTGGTGATGTTGGTGGTGTGCTTCGCGCGCTGCACGCCATCGATATACCAGACGACGCTGTCGCGGAACCATTCGACACGATAGCTGTGAAAATCAGCGGAGAGGTCGACCGGGCCCACGTACGTCGTCGTCTGGTGCTGCGGAGTTGGGTACGTGCTCCACCAGTGCGTCATCACGTTCGCGTTGGGCGTGCTGCCGCGCACTTCCAGCACATCGATCTCCGGCGGCCAGTTCGAGCCGCACCCGTTGATCCCATCACACGCCTGCGCGACCAGCCAGTTCGCCGGCCAGATTCCCTTGCCCGACGGGATCTGCGTTCTCCACTCGACCGCGAAGCCCGGGCTCACTCCCCTC
>JANMAM010000034.1:0-44867 GCA_031359795.1 Gemmatimonadaceae bacterium | reverse complement strand
GAGGTGTTCGACGTATCGCGGGGGGGGTTGCCAACGGCAACCGCCCCCGCTTCGTTTTCCCATACGATGGCAGATCTGGCACCGCTCGACGTTCACGTCGTCTCCCACACCCACTGGGACCGCGAGTGGTATCATCTCGCTGGCCGCTTTCGCCAGCGACTGGTCGCGCTGGTCGATGAGCTGATCGACGACGCGCCGCCGCCCGGTGAGAGCTTCCTGCTCGACGGCCAGGCGATCGTGCTCGAGGACTATCTCGCCGTTCGGCCGGAGCGACGCGATGCGCTCGCCGCGCTGTTCCACGAACGGCGCCTCGAGGCCGGCCCATGGTACGTGCTCGCCGATGAGCTGATCCCCTCGGCGGAGGCACTGGTTCGAAACCTCCTCGCTGGCCGCCGCTCCGTCGGAGCGTTAGGCGGGACGCCTCCGCCAGTGTTGTACTGCCCGGATTCGTTCGGCCATCCGGCCGCCCTGCCGGCGATCGCGCACGGGTTCGGCGCGGCGGTCGTCATCCTCTGGCGCGGATATGGCGGCCGGCGCTGGCCGGAGGGCGACACCGCCCGCTGGCGCGCGCCTAACGGCGATGCGATCCTGCTCCATCACCTCGCGCCGGATGGCTATGAGCTCGGCTCCTCGCTCCCGGCCGGGGAACGCCTCGCCCGCGAGCGCTGGACGCGCCTCCGCTCGATCCTCGCACCCCGCGCGACGCTCGGCCTCGTCCTCGTCGCCAATGGCGCCGACCACCATGCGCGCCAACGCCAGCATCGTGAGGCGGTCGACGCCCTCGCCGCCGCTGCCACCGGTGACGCGGTGCGCCGCTCGTCGCTCCGCGACTTCGCCGCCGCCCTCGCCAGCCGCGCCCCGGAAGTGCCGCTGCCTGACGTGTCGGGCGAGCTTCGCGACTCGTACGGTTATACCTGGACCCTGCAGGGCACCTTCGCCAGCCGGGCTGCGCAGAAGCGGCGCAACGCCGCCGCCGAGCGACTGCTGCTGCGCGACGCCGAGCCGTGGGTGGCTCTCGCGATGCGCGCAGCGAGCATCGATCGCGCGCCCCTGCTCCGCGCGGCGTGGCGTGGCCTGCTCGAGTGCCACCCGCACGATTCACTCTGCGGCTGCTCGATCGACGCGGTCGCTCGCGCCGTGGACACCCGGCTCGGCGAGGCGTTCGCACAGGGTCGCGGCCTCCGCGACGATGCGCTGCTCGACCTGATTGGCCACGACGCGGTCAGTGCGCGCGAGCGGCGCGCGGAATGGACGCCGGTCGTCGTCGTGCGCAACTCCGTGGCACGCCCTCGCCGCGGGGTCGCGGAGGTCCGGGTCGCGTCGTTCGTGCGCGACGTGCCGGTCGGTCCCGGATCGGGACGGATGGCACGCGAAAGCGCGCGCGCGGCGCGCAGCGAACACGCCGCGGTCGGCGCGCCCTTCGCGCTCCGCGACCGGTTCCGAGCGGCGCCGCTGCAGGTTCTCGCGGCATCGCTTGCCACCGATCTCACCGAGAGCCCGCGACACTACCCCGACGCCGACCGCGTCGCGGTGTCGCGCGCCCTGGTCTGGGTCGACGAGGTCGCGGGCTATGGCACGCGTTCCCTCCCATTCTCATCCGGCGCGGGGACGCCCGCTCCGCTGCCCGACGACGTGGCTCCCGTCGCCGCCGGTGACGGCTTCATCGACAATGCGCTGCTCCGTCTCGAGTGGGACGCGGACGGCCGCCTGACGCTGCACGATCGCCGAACCCTGCGCACCATCGAGTCGCTCCTCGCCTTCGGCGACAAGGTCGACGCCGGCGATCTCTACACGCCCTCGTTGCGCGGACAAACGCGCGAGCTGCGCGGCTCGAACCCGCGTGTCGTCGCGCGCGGCCCACTCCGCGCTGGTGTGAGCATCGATTATCAGCTTCCCGGCGTGGCCAATCTCGTAGTGACCGCGACCATCGACGCAGGCGCGCGCTTCGTTCGGCTTCGCGTTCGCGGGATCAATCGCGGTCGCGACCACCGGCTCCGCATCGTCGCGGCGACGGGCATCGAGGGCGGCGAGTGCTGGGCCGATGCGGCATTCGGGCCGGTGAAGCGGGTGCCACCGATCGTCCCGCCAGAGGATCTCGTCGCCGAGACGCCGCCTCCGACCGCGCCGCTGCACCGTTACGTCTCGGTTTTCACGGCCGGCGGCGGTGCGACGCTTTTCTCGGATGGCCTCGCCGAGTACGAATCGCGGCCCGATGGCCGGATCGGGGTCACGCTCGTCCGCGCCGTTGGCGAGCTGTCACGGCCCGATCTGCCGGAGCGACCAGGCCACGCCGGGTGGCCTGCCGCGACGCCGGCCGCGCAGTCGATCGGGCCCTTCGCAGCGCGATTCGCGCTGATGCTCCACGGTACGCGCACCTGCGACACGATCTGCGAGATCGAGCAGACTGCGGACGACGTGCTGCTCCCACTCCGCGGTGCGACACTTCGTTCGGCGTTAGGCATCCCCGCGCCGACGCGCGGCGTGGAGTTGTTTGGCGCCGGCCTCGCATTCTCCGCGTGCAAGCCGGCCGAGCAGCCGGGTTGGACGGTCGTCCGGTGCGTGAATCTGCTCGACATCCCTGTCAATGGAATCTGGCGCTTCGACCGTCCGATGACGCACGCGGTCCGTGCTCGGCTCGACGAGAGCTTCGGCGAACCGCTCCACCCCAGGGGCGACGCTGTTCAGTTCACCGCCGGGCCGCGCGACATCGTGACCATCCTCGTGCGCTAAGCAGAAAGCGAGCGCCTCCCGGCAATCTGGTCGCGCGCCGCGTCCCCAAGGATCGTCGCGCACATCGTCACGACGACCACGGCGAGTCCGGGAACGAGCGACACCCATGGCGCGGACACGACGACGTCGCGGCCAGCGGCGATCATGTTCCCCCAGCTCGCCGCAGGCGGCTGGACGCCGAGTCCGAGGAAGGAGAGCCCCGCCTCGAGCATGATCGCGCTGCCGACGCCCATCGCCGTGGCAACGAGCGCCGGGCCAAGCGCGTTAGGCAGGACGTGCCTCCAGAGCGTGCGCGATGACTGCGCGCCAAGCGCCCGTGCGGCGTCCACGTAGGGCCGCCCGCGCGCGGCGATGACCTCTGCCCGCGTGAGCCGGGCGATTCCCATCCACCCCGTTGCGGCGAGCACGATCACCACCGTTCGCAGGCTCGGCTCCCAGAGCGCGACGCAGAGCAGGAGCAGCACGAGCCGTGGAATCGCCAGCAGCGCGTCGGTGAGCGCCATCAGCAGCCGGTCGAGCGCGCCGCGCCGCCAGCCGGCCAGTGCCCCGACGGCAACGCCTAACGCTCCGGCAAGCAGCGCTCCGGCGATCCCGACCGCGAGCGAGATGCGCCCCGCGAGCAGCGTCCGCGCGAACAGGTCGCGCCCGAGCCGATCGGTGCCGAGCAGGTGAAAGGTCCCGGATGGATCGTGCGTGAACGGTCCGAGCAGCCGGCCGCCGATCACGTCACCAATCGCGGCCGGCGATCGCGCACCGAGCGCGGGAGCGACCGCTGACGCGAGCGCGATGACCGCGATCGTCGCGATCGCGACGAACGTCGACCGCCGCATCGGCGACGAGTGCACGTCAGGCGCGCTGACACCGTGCGGCGCCATCAAGCGACGTCGGGTCGCAAACGTGGGTCGGCGAGCGGCAAGGCGAGATCAGCGGTCAGGTTCGCCGCGATCACCGCGGCGGCGTAGAGCACAGTCGCGCCAAGCACCACCGGAAGGTCGCGCGCAAGAATCGCGGTCGTCATTGCCCGGCCCATCCCGGGCCAGGCGAAAACGCTCTCGACGAACACCGAGCCGGCGATCGTCCCCGGAAGCGCGAGCGCGAACAATACCATGAGCCCGGGGAGCGCGATGCGCAGCACATGCACCGCCAGCCGTGCCCCGGTCAGCCCGCGCCCGCGGGCGGCGCGAATCGCGTCGAGCCCGACGACATCGAGCAGCGCCGAACGCGCGTATCGCGCGATTCCGGCCGCGCCGATTGCCGCGAGTACGCCGATGGGGAGTATCGAGTGCCGGAACACATCGACGAACCACGCACCGCCTGACGGCGCACCGGCCGGTGCGTGCAGACCGAACGCCGGGAGCCGCAGCGCGGCCGGGAATCCCAGCCGTGCCGCACCGTAGGTGAACACCGCGATCAGCCCGAGCGCGAGCCAGAACGCCGGAGCCGCGGCCACCGCCGTAGTCGCCATCGTGATCGCGAGATCGGTGCGCGTGCCGGCGCGCCTGGCCTGCGCCGCGCCGATCGCGATGCCGATCACGAACGACAGCAGCAGTGAAACGCCGCCGAGGAACAGCGAGACCGGCAGTGCGTCGGCGAGCAGACTGCGGACCGGTCGCCCCGTGGCGATGCTCGTACCAAGATCACCGTGGAGCACATCGCGCGTCCAGCGTGCATATTGCACCGCGACGGGCGCGTCCAGTCCGAGCCGCGACCGCGCAGCGGCGATCTCGCTCGCGCTCGCCGATGGCGAGACGGTCATCAGGACCGGATCCCCAGGCGCCGACCGCGCGAGCACGAACACCACCGTGATCACGAGCCAGAGCAGCAACACGGCAGCCGCGAGATGGCGAAGCAGGGAACGCACGCAGGGATAATGGGCGGCGCGCTCGCTCAGTCAACCGCCTGGGGATGCAGTCATCGCATCTGGCGCTTCGCATTCGCGATCGCGGTGGCGCCTGCGCTCACCGGCTGTGGTGCGGCACCGTCACGCGATGGCATCGCGGTCATCGCCTCGGGCGCGGACCTCGAATCGGCCAACCCGCTGGTCACAGTCCACCCGATCGCGCGGCAGATCCAGCGCTACGTGCTCTTCACCACGCTTGCCCGCTTCGACTCCAACCTCACGGCGGTGCCATACCTCGCGAAAGCGTGGGGCTGGAGCAACGATCGAACCGTGCTCACACTGACCCTCGTCGCCGACCTGCGGTGGCATGACGGGGTGCCAACGACCGCACAGGACGTGGTGTTCACCCTCGATGCCGCACGCGACCCGAGGACCGGCTCGCCGCGCGCTGGCGAGCTCGCGGCGCTGCGACGGGCAGTCGCGATCGACGACACGACGCTCGAGCTGCATTTCGCGAACCCGCAGCCGTCGCTGCCTAACGTGCTGTGCGAGCTGCCGGTCGTGCCCGAGCACCTGCTCGGTCGCGTTCCCCGCGGCGAGATGAGAGCGGCGGCCTTCGCCACAGCCCCGGTCGGCAACGGTCCATTCCGTTTCGTCGAGCGCGTCGCCGGCCAGCGTTGGGTCTTCGAGCGTAATGACGGCTTCCCCGCGTCGCTCGGCGGACCGCCGAAGTTGCGCCGGCTCGTCGTCGCGGTCGTTGACGAACCAGCGACCAAGCTCGCCGGGCTGGTCAGCGGCGATCTCGACATGGCCGGGATTGCGCCGACAATGGCCGCTCTTGTCCGCGACGATCCGACGCTGCGACTGGTCGAGTATCCGAGCGTGGCGTCGGTGGCGCTGGTCTTCAACCCGGCGGCACCAGCGTTAGGCGACCGGCGCGTCCGTCACGCGGTCGCGCTGTCGATCGACCGCGCCCGGATCGTGGCCGCCGCGCTTGGCGGCTTTGCCACGCCCGCACACGGGCCGGTGCCCGATGCGAGTCCCTTCGTGGCCCCGGCAAGTGCGCCCACCTACGACCCGCTCCGCGCGGACTCGCTACTCGACGCCGCCGGCTATCGCCGCGGGTCGGACCGTCGGCGCAGCCTCGGCGGCGCCCAGCTCACGCTCGAGTTGCTGACTGTCGGGACCGGAGACAACATCGCCGAGCAGTTGATCCAGGCCGATCTCGCCGCACGGGGGATCAACGTCGTAATCCGCCAGCTGGAGCTCGGTGCGTTCCTCGCCCGGGCGCGGGCGACGCCGCGGAACTTCGACATGCTCCTCACCGGGATCCCCGGGGACCTGGCGCTCTCCCACATCGTCGCGATGTACGACGGCTCGCTGCGCGGCGG
Organism: Gemmatimonadaceae bacterium; assembly: GCA_031359795.1. GTDB lineage: Bacteria > Gemmatimonadota > Gemmatimonadetes > Gemmatimonadales > Gemmatimonadaceae > JABFXC01. The sequence goes on along the minus strand of JANMAM010000034.1, from coordinate 38,906 downwards.
CGCCCTCGACTACGCCGACTTTCATAACGCGCGGCTCGACTCGCTGTTCGCGCAGGTGCACGGCGCCCAAAGCGAATTTCAGCTTCACGGCGCCTGGGATGGCGTGCAGGCAGAGCTCGAGCGCGCCATGCCGGCCGCGTGGATCTACCATGCGCGCGGAGTCCAGGGTGTTGCGAGGCGACTCGGGAACGTCACGATGGATCTGCGCGGCGAGCTGCCGACCGTTGCTCGCTGGACGGCGGACAGCGCCGCAGAGAAGTGACGCTCCTGCTCTCCGACTCGGAGCGCACTGCGCGCGCGCGCGTTGCCAGCGGTGCGCTCGCGCCGCTTGCGGACTCGCTCAGCGCGGACCTCGAGCCGCTCCTTGCCGCACGCATCGAAATTCCGCGCGAGAAGGCGCGGTTGACCCGTGCCGGCGGCCGCTGTCCGGCGGACGGGAGCGCCCTCGACTACGACCCGTGGTCGCCGCATGAGCACCGCTGTCCCCGCTGCGGGCGCAGCTACCATGGCGAGGCGCACTATCGGTACTGGCTGATGTGGCATCAGCTCTGGATCGCCGAGCGCGCGGTCCACGCCGCGACCTTGTTCTCGCTTCGCGGAGATCACCGGCATCGTGAACTCGCCCTCTCGATTCTTTCGGGCTCCGCGGAGCGCTATCCCGGGTATCCGAACCGGGACAACGTGCTCGGTCCCTCGCGGGTGTTCTTCAGCACGTACCTGGAGTCGATCTGGCTGCTCCAGCTCTGCGTCGCCATCGATCTGCTCGAGATCGCCGGCGTTCGCGACGACGTGCTCGCACGCGCCCGCGACCGGATTGTGGCACCGTCCGCTGCCCTGATCGCGACCTACCACGAGGGCACCTCGAACCGTCAGGCATGGAATGTCGCGGCGATGCTCGCTGCATCGCGCGTGCTCGGGCAGGACGACCGCACCGAGGAGCTCGCGTCAGGCAGTCATGGTTTGCGTTTCCTGCTCGAGCGGGCCCTGCTTCCCGATGGCAGCTGGTACGAGGGCGAGAACTATCATGTGTTCGCGCACCGTGGCCTCTGGTATGGCGTCACGATCGCCGAACGGGCGGGATGCACGCTCGAACCGGAGCTGATCGCGCGGTTCGATCGCGGCTTCGCGTTGCCATTCCGCACCGCGCTTCCCGACATGACGATGCTCGCGCGCCGCGACTCGCAGCATGCGATCTCGCTGCGTCAGTGGCGATTCGCCGAGCTCTGTGAGCTCGGTCTCTCCCGTCACGACGATCCCGCGTTGCGGGCGGCGCTCGCGCGGCTCTATGCGAACGACATTCCGCGCGTGGACACCGGGCGCTCGCGATCCTCTGCCGAAGCCGAGCGTCATTCGCCGCCGAGCGCACTCACCCGCTGGGATCTCGGCTGGCGCTCGCTGCTTCACGCGCGCGAGCGTCTGCCACCCGTCGACGGCGCCGCGCCGCGGTCGGTGCTCCTCCGCGGCCAGGGGCTGGCCGTGCTGCGTCGTGACAGCGGCCGGCTCTTCGCGGCGCTCGACTATGGCGAAACGGGCGGCGGGCACGGACATCCCGATCGGCTCAACCTCGTGGTCTGCGACGGTCCGAATCGGTGGCTCGATGATCCCGGCACGGGGTCCTACGTCGATCGATCGCTGCATTGGTATCGCAGCACCCTCGCTCATTGCGCTCCACTCACCGACCGCGCGTCGCAGCCGCGCCTTCCCGGTGCGCTACTCGCGTTCGACGAGCGGGGCGCTGCCGGGTGGGTCGCTGCGCGCGCGATGATCGGCAACGGCGTCGTCGCCGAGCGGCGGCTCGTCGCGATGCAGGACTACGTCCTCGACGACCTCTCCTGGGCGGGGGCGGGCGGGCAGGTGGTCGCGCTGCCGATTCATCTCGAGCTCGATCTGCCGCTGCTCGACTGGGCAGCCGGAACGTTAGGCGGTGCGGGCGGCCTCGAAGACGGGTTCGACTTCGTCGAGAGCGCGGAGGTCGCGGTTCCGGCCGAGTGGCCGCTGCGCGCGGTGGCGACGGAGCCCGAGACCGCTGCCACGGCGGACGTCTGGCTCGCTGCTCCGCCGGGGACCCGAGTCTGGCGAGCGATCGCCCCTGGACCGCCGGGCCGGAGCGCGCGACGGTTCGTGCTCCTCGAATCGCCGCTCCCTCGCGGTACCTTCGTCACGATCCTCGCTCCGCGGCGCACGATCGTCGCGGTGACGCTGCGCGATGCGTCGATCATCGTCGAACACGCCGACGGAACGGTGCATGAGCATGCCGGGGGCGTGCGCTCGTGGCGGATTGCGCTTGGCGCCGCGGGGGCGACGAGCTCGATCGACCTCGCCGGCGCGGTGGACCACACGCCGCACCCGCCGGCGCCGGTCGCGGACGCGGCGATGCTGGACTCCGATGCGGCGGACGAGGTTCTGGTGGTACGCAGCGGAGACGAGCTCCGCTTCCACCTCGGCGAGGATGCGTATCGCCGGTCGGAGGAGAGCTGGTCCGAAGCCGGCGAACCAACCGCCGATATCAGCGTGAGCCTGGAGCGCGGCGCGCTCTGCATCGACGTCGCCGCGCGCACCGGGCCGCCGACCGTGATCCCCGACGGCGCCGATAACGACATGGACAACGAGGAAGCCGACGTCAACGCGAGCGGTGTACAGCTGTCGGTGCGTGACGATGCGGGGCGTGTACATCGCTGGCTGATCCGTCCCGGCCCGGACGGCGCAACTCGAGTGCGTGCACTGTCGCGCGGTACTCTCGAGATGCAGGCGTTGACCGCTGCGAGCGACGCAGACTGGGGCGTCCGCGTCGAGATCCCACTCCGCGCCCTCGGCCCCGCGTCGCCATATTTGATTGCACTCGGGGTGACGGTCAACGAGATCCCCCCCGGCCGCGAGCGCCGCCGCGGCCAACTCGTCCTCGGCGGTGCCGACGGCGAATGGGTCTACCTGCGCGGCGACCGTGACGACCCGTCAAAGCTTCTTCCGCTCGTGATCGACTGATGACCGAGACCTCACTCGACGCATTGCGCGTCGTGCTGTTCGAGCCGCAGAACCACATCAACATCGCCGCGACGGTGCGGGCGATGAAGAACATGGGCGCGACCCGTCTTCGCCTCGTCAATCCGGTCGACTACGACCCGTATCGGCTCGAGGGCATCGCGCACGACACGTTCGACATCATCGAGAAGATCGAGCGGTTCGACACCCTCGAGGCCGCGTTGGCCGACTGCGTTCGAGTGGCCGGGTTTACCGCGCGACGCCGCGCGGCCAAGCGAAAGATCCTTGCGCCGCGCGAAGCGGCCGGCGACCTGTTGGGTTACGCCACCGATGGGCCAGTCGCGATCCTGTTCGGCCGGGAGGATTCGGGGCTGCCTAACGAAGCGCTCGATCAGGCCCACCTCCTCGTGACCATTCCGACCACCGAGCACGCGTCGCTCAACCTCGCGCAGGCGGCGCTGGTCGGACTGTACGAGCTCCACCTCGCCGCCGCCGACGCGACGCGAGCGCTCCGTCCGCCGCGCAAGGACGCGCCACCGTCACGGCAGCACGAATACGAGATGTTCTTCGCCGACGCGGAACGCGCGCTGTCGTCGATCGAGTTCTTCAAGACGCGATATCCAGAGTACATCATCCGGTCGCTCCGCTCGCTGACCTTTCGCGCCGCGCCCGACGCGCGGGAGATCCTGCTGATGCGTGCCGTCGCCATTGAGGTCGTGCGTTTCCTCGAGCGGGCGGGAATTCCGGTGCCCCCGCGGAAACCGTCGCCAAAGACGCCGGTCGACTCGATTTCCGATGAGCCGACGGCCGCGCCGGACACTGAACTTCCAGGGGAACCTTGACGCGCCGCGCCGCGCGCGGATTGTTTGCCCGATGATCTGGGACAAGTTCCGCCGCGCGCGCGGCGACGAGGAGCGCCAGCCTGCTCCGCCTGACGCGGCCGACGAGGACGGTGCCGAGGGCGATGAGGGCATCCCCGAGGGCGACCCCGAAGCGCACGGTGAACGCGAGCCATGGGTTGCACGTGCGGCCGCGGTGATTCCCGGAGGAAGCTCGACCGGGAGCAAGCGGCCCGAGGCCCTCTACGGCGAGGGCCCGCTCGAGGATCGGCTCCCGACGCACTATGTCCGCGCCCGCGGCTGTTCGCTCTTCCTCGCCGACGGCGATTCACAGCTCGAGGTCGTCGACTGCACGATGGCGTTAGGCAGCGTCGCGATCGGCTACGCCGACGCGCACGTCACGAACGCGGTGATCCAGGCCGCATCGACCGGTAATGTCGGCGGGATGCCCAACGTGCTCGAGGTGTCGGTCGCGGAGCGGCTCTGCGACTTCATCTCGTGCGCGGAGCAGGTGAGGTTCATGAAGACGGGCGCCGAGGCGGTGAGCGCGGCCCTCCGGATTGCGAGAACCTGGACGGCGCGCGATCGCGTCGTCTGCGCCGGCTACTTCGGCTGGCACGACTGGGCGACCGGGGAAGAAGTCGCTGGGGTCCCACGGGGCGTGCGGGCGGCGGTCGCTCGCGTTCCGTTTGACGATGTCCCCGCGCTCGAACACGCGGTGCGCGAGGCGGGCACCGGGCTCGCCGCGATCCTGATCGAGCCCGTGGTCGAGCGGATGCCGTCGCCGGAGTGGATCGCGCGCGCGCGCGCGCTCGCGACCGAGACCGGCGCGGTGCTGATCTTCGACGAGATGAAAACCGGATTTCGGCTCAAGCCCGGCGGCTATGCCGAGTTGTCCGGGGTCGATCCCGACCTCGCCGTGTTCGGCAAGGCGATGGCGAATGGCTTTCCGCTCGCGGCGGTGGTCGGGCGCGCCGAGGTGATGGACGCGGCGCGCCGCACGTGGATCTCGTCGACGCTCGCCGGCGAAGCGACGGGTCTCGCCGCTGCCTACGCCGTGCTGGACTGGCACGAGAAGGAAGATGTGACGGCGACGCTCGCAACGATCGGCGCCGCCATGCGCGCCGCGGTGCAGCGAGCGATCACCGCCTGCGGGTTGCCGGGAATCAGGGTATCGGGGCTCGACCAGATGTGGCGCATCGAGTTCGACGATGCCGCCGTCGAGTCGAGCTTCGTCCGCTTCGCGGTCGAGAACGGCGCGCTCTTCAAGCGGGGCGCGTACAATTTTGCGGCGCTCGCGCACGAGACCGCGATCGAGGACATCGAGTCGGCCGCGAGCGCGGCGCTCGTCGCCATCCGCGAGGCGCAGCACGGGTGAAGACGACCCCCGCTGCTCCCGGCGCCGGCACGGACGCGCCGCTCGCTGGTCTCGAGCCGCTGATCGACGTGCACGCCCACTTCCTCCACGCCGGCACCGGGCGGTCAGACTGGGACGCGCCTAACGCGGCCCGCTTTCGCGCCGGTGAACGCATCGGCATCTCGGTGCATGTCGCGTCGACGCTCGGCTCGTGGGGGCACACGTCGCCGACGTATTTTCCGTCGCCCGCGGATGTCAGCGCGGGCAACGACGCGATGCTCGAGCTTCAGGGACGCGAGGGCGAGCGCGTGCGGATCTACGCCGCCGTCAATCCGAACGACACCGCGCACGCACTCGAGGAGGTCGAGCGCTGCGTCGCGCGTGGCGCAGTTGGAGTGAAGCTGGCGGCCAGCCGCCGCGCCGATGATCCGCTGCTCGATCCGATCTGCGAGGCCGCCGCGGCCCGCGGCCTGCCGATACTCCACCATATCTGGCAGCACCGGCGCCGCGACTGGCCGGGGCAGGAGGCGTCGGACGGCGTCGAGCTCGGCCGGCTCGCCGCGCGGCATCCGCGCGTCGCGTTCATCCTCGCGCACATCGGCGGGGGTGGAGACTACACCCATTCGTATGCCGCGGTCGCCGACCTGCCGAACGTGTACCTCGACCTCTCGGGAAGCGGCGTCGACCGAGGGATGCTCGACGGCGCGCTCGACGCCGTATCCCCGAGCCGCCTGCTCTGGGGCTGTGACATCACGATCGAGACCGGGCTCGCCAAGCTGCGCGCGCTCGAAGTGATCGGGTTGACTGCCAGCGCGATGAGTGACGTCCGCTGGCGCAACGCGATGAAGATCTTTCCGAAAGGAAGCTTTCCGGCGGTGGAACGCAGCGCCGCGGGTGTGGCCCGATGAGAGGCGGCGAGAGTCGGTCGCGCGATGCAGCGGCGAGCGCCGCGGTCGGGCCGGTGGATGTCAACGCGCTGATCGGGCCGTATCCGTTTCGCTACGTCCCGCATCCCGATCCCGAAGTGCTCGTTCGCGTGCTCGAGCGAGAGGGACTTCGCGGCGCCTGGGTCGGGCATCTGCCCTCGGCATTCTACCGCGACCCCGCGGCCGGGAATGCTGCGCTCTTCACGGCGCTCGCGCCGCATCGCGCGGTGCTCCACCCCGCGGCGTGCGTGCGCCCTGACTGGCCGCGGTGGGAGCGCGCGCTTCGCGAGGTCGTCGAGCAGGGGTCGGTTGCGATCCGGGCGTATCCGCCGCAGTGGGGAATGGGAGCGCAGGACCGGTCGCTGCAGGCCCTCGCGTCCGCCTGCGGCGAAATTGGTAGCATATTGCTACTAACTGTCCGTTTCGAGGACGGCCGGCAGCGGAGCGGGATCGATGTCGCGGGAGATCTGGACGCCGCGACGATCCGCGCGGTTGTCCGGTCGGCGCCGACGACCCGGGTTGTCGTCACCGCGGCGGGGCGCGAGCTGATCGAGCAGGTACATTGGGGGCTCACCCCCGACGAGCGGGCGCGCCTCTGGTGGGACATCTCGTGGATCTGGGGCCCGCCCGAGGACCATCTCGCGCACCTCTTCCGCACGATCGGCTCCGAACGCTTTGTCTACGGCACGCACTGGCCGATGCGCCTGACGCAGACGCCCCGCGCCAATCTCGATCTGCTGCCTGACGATCTGCGCACCGCGCCGCTGGCAGACGCGGGCGAGATCGTCGGGCGGTAAAGAGGGGCCAGGGGCCAGGGGCCAGGGGCCAGGGGGCAGGGGCCAGGGGCCAGGGGCCAGGGGCCAGGGGCCAGTAAGTGCGTCCCGCCAGGGCGGGGCTCCAACCGTCAGCGCCTAACGCCTAACGTTCGCCCCTGGTCCCCGGCCCCTGGTCCCCGGCCCCTGGTCCCCAACTCCGGCTCCCGCGCTAGAATCGCAGCCCGAAGCCGGCCGTGAACTCGCCACTGGTCCAGGCTTCGTCCCGGCCGTACTGCCGGCCGCGGCCTTCGAGGTTGAGGACGAGGCGGTCGCCGGCGAGATAGGTGCGAAGTCCGATCGCGGTGGAGAGTACCGACATGTTGCCCTCGAGTGCGGCCCCGGTGTTCTGTCTGCCGATGACGTAGCCTCCACCAATTCCGACATAGGGCCGAAAGGGGCCGAGTGGCAGTTGCAGCTGGAGCTGAGCCTCCGGAATCACGAATCGTTCGCGTCCGCCGATGTCGGTTTTCGTGGAGATTCCGCCGACGCCGATTTCGCCGGTGAGGACCCGGCCGATGATCGGCGCATTCAAACGCACCGCCCACGGACGCGCGAGCGAGTCGACGATGAACCCGTCATCGAGCACCGCATAGCCGACCATGTACGAGATCGTCTGCTCGGGCGCGCGTGCGACGTGGTGTTGGCGCCCCCTCCGCCACTGTGCCTGCGCGTCACGCGGCGCGAGCGTGCCGGTGGTCGCGAACACTGCCACGGCGAGAAGAAGAGTGCGGGTTGTCATCGGACCCTCGCTGCGATTGGGAGACACGGATCATCACTGCTGATGACCCGTGTTCACGCAAGGAGAGAGCAACTCGGCGTGCAGAGCTAAGTCGTTGTGGCGCAAAGCCAGCGCGCGTGGGCGTGCGCGCTCGCGTCCAGTGGGGAGGACGCGAGGCTGGACAATGGGGAGGACAGCCGAGACAGGCGACATGGCTGCACGAAGCAGCGAGAGGCGGGCTGGCGAGATGGATGCTGCACGAAGCAGCGAGACGCGGGGAGTGCCCGCGATCATCATCGCTTTCATCGCTGTACTGCACTTGCAATCGCCCTACAGCCCGGCCATCTTTTCGCCTGCTTCGTGCTTGTGAAAATCTTCACAAAGTCGAGTAAGTCATTCGGCTTTCGGGTTCGACTCAATTCTACAGGTCGCGATGATCACGAAAGGGAAGTGGGCAGCCATTCCCGGGCTCGTCGCTCTCGCAGCGTGCGCCGTGTTTCTGTCGGCGTACAGCGGGGCGTCGTCCCCTCAGGGAGCGGCACCAGAGCAGCCCATCGCCTTCCCCCACCCGACGCATGTGAAGACGCTCGGGATGAATTGCCTCTACTGTCACTTCGCAGCCAACAAGTCGCCCGATCCGGGCTTGCCCGCCGTCAGCACCTGCATGGGGTGCCACACGGTCGTCGCCGCCGCGAAGCCCGAGATCAAGAAGCTCGCGGCGTACTACTACAAGAACCAGCCGGTGCCGTGGGTCCGCATCCACAAGGTGCCGGAGTACGTGCACTTCCCGCACATGCGCCATGTCAACGCTGGCGTCACCTGTCAGGATTGCCACGGCCAGGTGCAGGACATGCCGCGCGTCTACCAGGCGAGCTCCCTCAACATGGGCTGGTGCCTGAACTGCCACATCGGGAACTACAAGCCCGAGTTCAAGGCGCGCTACGACTGCGCCAGCTGTCACTACTGATCGATCAACGCGGGCCCGCTGCCTAACGGCGACCGGCCCGCTCGAAGTGTCACGACACGTTGTTGCCACCTGAAATTTCTGCTGTCTGCGCGACGTTCTCTCGTCCCTCATCGCCGTGTCAGAGAAAGTATTGCCACAAGGATCGTCGGCCCCGTCGGATCCGACAGCCTCCCAGGGAACTCCGCGCCGCGAGTTCCTCAAGATCCTCGGCGTCGGTACCGCCGCCGCGGCCGCGGTTGGCTGCGGGACCGATCACGTCGAACGGCTGATTCCCTATGTGCATCACCCGGATCAAACGGTGCCGGGAGTCTCGACGTACTACGCGACGACGTGCCGCGAGTGCTCGGCGGGATGCGGCGTGATCGCCGAGACGCGTGACGGCCGCGCGCTTAAGGTCGAGGGAAATCCGGAACATCCGCTGTCGCGCGGCGCGATCTGCGCGCGCGGCCAGGCGGCAGTGCAGGGGCTATACAATCCGGACCGATTTCGCGGTCCGATGGTCAGAAAGAATGGCAAGCTCGAACCGGTGAAGTGGCCGGAGGCGATGCAGCTCCTCTCGCAGAAGCTCGGCGAGACCCAGAGCCGTAGCCAGGGCGGAAGCGCGGTATTCATCAACGAGCACGAAAGCGGTTCCTTTCCGGGATTTCTCGACACGTGGCTCACCGCGAACGGACTGCCGGCGCACATCAGCTACGACGCGGAAGCGCAGAGTGCGGTGATGGAAGCCAACCGCCAGAGCTACGGCGTATCCTGGCCGGCCGTTCGCTTCACCGCCGCGCGGCTGATCGTCTCGTTCGGCGCAGACTTCCTCGACAGCTGGGGCGCATCGGTTCCGCAGCAGCTCGACTTCGCCGACGCACGGGCGAAGCTCGACGATGCGCCGCGCTTCATCTATGTCGGCGCTCGCCGCTCGCTCACCGGTCTCAATGCGGACGAGTGGGTGGCCTGCAAGCCCGGCACCGAGCAGATCGTCGCGCAGGCGCTCGCCGGCGCGGTGCCCGCCGCGACAGCCGCGCAGCAGTGCGACGTTCCGGCCGAGCAGCTGACGCGGCTCGCCCGCGAGATCGCGGGAGCGAAGCCGTCGCTCTTCCTGGCCGGGGGCAACGGCGTGAACGCGCTCGAGCTGGCGCAGACCGTCAACCGCATGAACCAGGGCGCGGGAAACGTCGGCGTGACGGTCCTGCCTAACGACGCGCTGGTCGGCTTCGAGGGGATGGGCGGCTTCGGCGATCTCTACGACGTCGTCCAGCGGATGGAACGCGGGCAGGTGTCGCTGCTCATGACACGCGGCGCGAACCCGGCCTACAGCATGCCCGGCTTCGGCGCGGCGATGGCGAAGGTCCCCTTCAAGATCAGCTTCTCGTCCTATCCCGACGAGACGGCGGCGATGGCCGACCTCGTGCTTCCCGACAGCCACTCGCTCGAGAGCTGGGGTGACGCACAGGCGACGCGCACGACGATCTCGCTCCAGCAGCCGGCGATGGATCCGGTGTTCGACACCCGTCCCACTGCCGACGTCCTGATTCAGGCGGCGCAGGCGAACCAGGCGATCGCGAGCCGCTACACCCAGACGGACTACCGGTCGTGGCTGATCAACCGGTTCCCCGGCGGCATGGCGGCGCTCACGACCGCACTGCCGCGCGGCATCATGACCGGCTCGCTCCCTAACGCTCCCGCCGGACGACGCCCGCCGGTGCGACTGGTCGTGCCCGCCGGGTCCGGGGACTACAACTTCGTCACCTACCTGTCGCCCGCACTCGGGGACGGGCGCGGCGCGAACAAGCCGTGGCTGCAGGAGCTCCCGGATCCGGTATCGAAGATCTGCTGGCAGAGCTGGGTCGAGATGCACCCGACGACGGCGAGGAAGCTCAACCTGACCAACGGGGACCTCGTCGACGTGAAGACGGTGAATGGTTCGGTGCGGGCGCCTGTCTACCTCTATCTCGGTATCCGCCCCGACACCATCGCTATTCCGCTCGGTCAGGGCCACACCGAATACGGGCGTTATGCCAAGGGAATCGGCGTCAACGCCGGCAATCTCCTCCCGTTAGGCACCGACGGCGCGGGAGGCCGTGTCTACACCGCGAAGGCGACGATCACCAGGGTCGGCGAGGTGATGGCGCTCGCGTCGACCGAGGGATCGGCACGCCAGCACGACCGGGGCATCGCGCAGGCGGTCGTCGCCGGGCGGGGCGGACTTCTCGCGAACGCGTCGGGCGGCGAGCACGCGGACGAAGTCGCGGCCACCGGTAGCGGTGGCCATGACGCGCCGCTGGGAACCAGGCCCGAGGGCGAGAGTGGCCACGAGGGCGCCGAGGCCGGGCACGAAATGCCAGGCGACGCGAACCATGCGTTCCTCCCCGGACTGCGTTCCCCGGTGGCGAACGACGCGCAGGGCGACCTTGGCAGCCAGACGTCGAAGGACCGTGGCATGTACGATCCGAAGCACTGGAGCGGGATGGCGAAGCGCCGCTGGGCGATGACCATCGATCTCGCCCGCTGCACGGGGTGCTCGGCGTGCATCACCGCCTGCTACTCGGAGAACAACATCCCGACCGTCGGCGCGCCGCATCAGGGCCGGGCGCTCAGCCCGGGCTACCCGGACTCGCACTGGGACACGCGGCCCGGCGCGAACATCGTGAAGGGGCGCGAGATGACCTGGATTCGCGTCGAGCGCTACTTCGAGGGTGGCGAGGGGAACGAGACGACGTTCAACGGCGACTTCGAGACGCGATTCGCGCCGATGCTCTGCCAGCACTGCGGCAACGCGCCGTGCGAGCCGGTCTGCCCCGTCTACGCGACCTACCACTCGCCGGACGGGCTCAACGTGCAGGTCTACAACCGCTGCGTCGGGACGCGCTACTGCTCGAACGGCTGCCCGTACAAGGTCCGCTATTTCAACTGGTTCGGCTTCGGCGAGCCGGCTCGTCGCCAGTACGCGTTCCCCGAGCCGCTCAACTGGCAGCTCAACCCCGATGTGACCGTGCGGGGCAAGGGCGTGATGGAGAAGTGCACCTTCTGCGTGCAACGAATCCGCGAGGCGGAAAATCGCGCGAAGCTCGAGGGACGCGAAGTGCGCGCCGACGAGTTCACCGTCGCCTGCGCACAGGCCTGTCCGTCGCGGGCGATCACCTTCGGCGACGCGGCGGATCCATCCTGGACGGTCGCGAGGCTCGCGCAGGACCGGCGTGCCTACCACGTCTTCGAGGAGCTGAATACCTACACGGCGGTGGTCTACTTGAAGAAGGTCAATCACCCCGGTGGCAGCAGGGTCGCCGCGGGCGCCGCACCGGCCGCGTCGGGGGAGGCACACTGATGGCCGCGCGCGACTACGACGACAAGAACGTGCCGCCGCGTCCGAACTTCGCGTCGGCCGACATCCAGCTCCCCGCGGTTCACGACTACGAGCAGGTCGATCGCGAGATCGCCGGGACGCTCCGCCCGACCGTCGGCTGGTTCGGCGCGTTAGGCGTCGCGATCCTGCTCTTCCTCTGGGGCGCGGGCGTCTGGACGTACCAGATCTACTGGGGCCTCGGCAACGCCGGTTATGCGCCGCCGGTGATGTGGGGCGTCTACATCATCACCTTCGTCTTCTGGGTCGGTATCGGGCACGCCGGCACCCTGATCTCGGCAATTCTCTACCTGTTCCGGGCGGGCTTCCGCACGACGATCTACCGATGTGCCGAAGCGATGACGGTATTCGCCGTCATGACCGCCGGACTGTTCCCGATCATTCACATCGGGCGGCCGTGGAAGTTCTTCTGGCTCATTCCCTATCCGAACTGGCGGCTGCTCTGGCCGCAGTTCAAGAGTCCCCTCGTCTGGGACGTGTTCGCGATCCTGACCTACCTCACGATCTCGAGCACCTTTCTCTACGTCGGCCTCATTCCGGACATCGCGACGCTGCGTGACCGCGAGAAGAATCCGGTGCGGAAGCAGATCCTCGCGGTGCTCTCGTTCGGATGGAGAAACTCGGATCGGGAGTGGCGCAACTTCACCCGGGCCTACCTGTTCCTCGCCGCATTCAGCACGCCACTCGTGCTCTCGGTGCACTCGGTCGTTTCCTTCGACTTCGCGATGGCGCTGACGCCGGGCTGGCATGCGACGATCTTCCCGCCCTACTTCGTCGCCGGCGCGATCTTCTCGGGAATCGGAATGGTCTTCACGATCATCATTCCGATCCGGAAGTTCTTCAACCTCAAGCATTACGTCACGCTCAACCACCTCGATGCGGCGGCGAAGCTCTGCCTCTTCACCTCGTGCGTAGTCGGGTGCGCGTACATCCTCGAGTTCTGGGTGGCGTGGTACAGCGGGAACGCGATCGAGCAGAACTATTTCTGGAATCGCGTCTTCGGTCAGTGGTGGTGGGCTGCCTGGATCATGCTGATCTGCAACATGGTGCTGCCGCTCTCGCTGTTCTCGCAGAAACTCCGGCGCAACACCATCTGGCTCTTCGCCCTCTCGATCTTCATCAACATCGGGATGTGGTTCGAGCGCTTCGTGATCGTCGTACCGTCGCTCAGCCATGAGTTCGAGCCGTGGCAGTGGACGCACTATGTGCCGAGCTGGGTGGACATGTCGCTGCTGGCAGGTTCATTCGGCTGGTTCTTCATGTGGTTCCTGCTCTTCATCAAGCAGCTGCCGGTGATCGCGATCTCCGAGGTGAAGGAGATCGTTCCGCCGAAGACGCGGCACGTGCACGGGTCGCACGGCGCGTCCGCCCATGGAGGAGCACACTGATGCAGGGGATGATGGGAGTGTTTCGCGAGCTCGACGCCGCCACGGAAACGGTGCGAGCCCTTCGCGCGGACAAGATCAACAAGATCACGGCGTATACACCGACGCCGCGCCACGAATTCGAGGAAGCGTTCGGCGATCCCCCGAGCAACGTTCGCAAGTTCACGCTCATCGGCGGATTGCTTGGCGCGACGTTCGGCTTCTGGATCGCGATCTGGTGCTCGACCTACTGGCCGCTGGTGGTGGGTGGCAAGCCGGTCGCGTCGTGGGTGCCGTACACGATCTTCGGCTTCGAGGTCATGGTGCTCATCGGCGGGCTGTCGACAGTGTTCGGGATGTTCGCGCTCGTCCGCATTCCGCGGCTGGTCACGACGGTCGGCTACGATGAGCGCTTCAGCCAGGGGAATTACGGAATATTCGCCGAGGGGACGCAGGAGCAGATGCGCGGGATCGAGGAGACGATGCGGCGCAATGGTGCCGTGGAGGTGCGCGGTGCCCGCTGACCAGACGTCTCCGGCGCTGCGCCGCATGCGGAAATGGTGGCGCCATCGCGCGACGCAGCTCCTTGCGCTGGCGTTAGGCGCGTCGGCGGTATCGGCATGTTCGTGGTTTACGGACTTCAAGGACCAGCCGGACATCGACCCGTGGCAGTCGGCCGCCGACACGATCGGGGCGCGCGGCAATCCGCAGGGCTCGGTTCCGCTCGGCGGGTCGATGGCGCCCGGATTCATGGCGTCGTACGCGAACGGGGGCAAGGTGCTCGACGATACCCTCGCGGCTCTCCGCAATCCGGTCCCGGCTGACCCGCGCTCGCTCGACAACGGCCGAAAATATTATCAGATCAACTGCGCCGTCTGCCATGGAATGGCGGGCGGCGTCGCCCCGGCGGCGGCGGGGGCTGGAGCGTTAGGCGACGGTCCGATCCTCAAGTACGGCCTCTATCCGCCGAGCCTGCGCACCGACCGGGTGCGCGGTCAGAGCGACGGTTACCTGTGGGGCATCATTCGGAACGGCCGCGGCGCGATGCCATCGTACGACCGGATCGAGGAGATGGACCGCTGGGATGTGGTCAACTACATCCGCGCGCTCCAGGCGGCGAACGTCGTCGTCCCGACGACGGCGGCGGGAATGCCGGGGCAGACGGGGCGCACCGTGCCTGGCGCGACGCGGATGGGACCGACGGTTCCGTCGCCGTACGTCCACCCCGACGGAACGGTCAGCGGGGAAGCGTACGGGCGCATGCCGCAGAGCGCCACTGACTCGACGACCACGAACACGCAGGGTCAGCAGCCGCCCGCCGCCGGGCCGGCGCCCGAGGCGACGGGGACTGGCCCAAGCCCCACGCCGGAGACGCACCAGTGAGCGGCCGCCACGGATTTGCCCCCCCCCGCGCCGAGGTCGCGGAGATCTCGGAGCGTCCAGTCTCCGCGCTCCCGGCTCGCGTCTCGATGGCGCTCGCCGCCGTCGGGCTGATCGCATTCGTGATCGGCGTGTTCTTCGCGCCCGAGCGGACGTGGCGCGCGCTGCACTTCAACTGGCTCTTCTTCTCGGTGATTTCATCGGCCGGCGTGATGTTCGTCGCGATCCAGCGGATCACGACGGCGCGCTGGTCGCGCACGACGATTCGCATGGTCGAGGGCTACGTCGCCTTCATGCCGGTAGCGTTCGTGATCCTGGTGCTGCTGGTCCTCGTCGGCGGCCACTACATCTATCCCTGGTACAACCACGTCCCGCCGGTGAAGGAGAAGGCAATCTGGCTCAAGCCCAGCTTCTTCGCCGCCAGAACGTTAGGCGTTTTCCTGCTGCTGACCGTGCTGAGCGTCTGGTACGTCTGGACGAGCGTGCGACTCGACGTGGGCATCCTCAACGATTGGGGGGCGAAGTGGGCCCGCGGCATCCGCGCGCGGATGCGGAACGGCTTCGGTGAGGAGCGCCGCGAGCTGCACTCGACGCACTCCCTTCAGGGCAAGCTCGCGGTCTTCCTCGCCTTCGTCTTCGGATTTGGATGGTGCGCACTCGCCTTCGACCTCTCGATGGCGCTCGACATCCACTTCCAGAGCACGCTCTACGGCTGGTGGTTCTTCATGGGCGGCATGCTCTGCGTGTTGACGAGCATGTCGATCCTCGTGCGCTGGTGGCGCAACCAGCTGGCGGTCCCGCACCTGATCACCGACGTCGACCTTCACGACATCGGCAAGCTGGCCTTTGCGCTGACCGCGTTCTGGGGCTACCTGACCTTCGGGCAATACCTGGTCATCTGGTACGGCAACCTCGGCGAAGAGACGCACTTCATGCGGCTTCGCCTGATCGCGGCATGGCTTCCGATGACGCTGATCATGCTGTTCCTCGTCTTCGTCATCCCCTTCTTCGGGCTGATGGGAAAGACGGCGAAGATCTACAACCCGACGATGCTGGTCATTGCCTGCGGATCACTGCTCGGCATGTGGCTGCTCCGCTACCTCGAGGTCTACCCCTCGCTGTACGGCGTGGCCACCGTGCTTCCCTTCGGCCTCTGGGAGATCGCGATCGGCCTCGGCATGCTCGGCCTCTGGGGCACCTGCTACTTCGCCTTCATGAATGCCTTCCCGCGGATGCGCGTCTTTCTGATGACCAGCCCATACCGGGATGAAGTACAGGTGCCCGTGAACGCGAAGACGATGGAGCCGATTCCGGCGCATGAGTGACGGCGGCCGTTAGGGAACAGCCTGAACCCAACCGCGAAAGGGGCCAGGGGCCAGGGGCCAGGCATTGTGAAGTGCACTGCCGGCCCCTGGTCGCTGGCCCCCGAGTCATTCACGCCGTTGCTCAACGCTGACGGCTAATGGCTAACGGCCGATCAACCCGTCAGCGCCACCGCGAGCAGGGTCTCCAGCTGCGCCAGCGGCAGCGCGCCCGAGGCGCGCGTCAGCTCCTTGCCGTCGCTGAACACGATCGACGTCGGGATTCCGCGAATGCCGAACCGCTCGGCGGTGACGGGGGCGTGGTCGGTGTCGAGCTTGGCGATGATCGCCCGGCCGGTGTACTTCGCGGCGAGTGCGTCGACCGCCGGCGCCATCACCTTACAGGGACCGCACCAGTCGGCGTAGAAGTCCACGAACACCGGTATCCGCGCCTCGGCCACGGTGCGCGCGAAGGTCTCGTCGTCGAGCTTGAGTGGACGATCGAGGAGAATCGGCTTGGCGCACTTTCCGCACTTGGGCCGGTCGGCTACCCGGGCCGCGTCGAGCCGGTTCCAGGTCTGGCAGAACTGGCAGCGGACGGTAACCGTGGGGCTCGTGGCGGGTGCGTGGGCGGTCGCGGTGTCGGCGGTCATTGGTCCTCCTCAGGAACTCTTCTCGCTGTATATTTGTAATGGTAGTGCGCGCGGTTGGCGCGGCAAGTCACACGCGGGGCGTTAGCTCAGCTGGGAGAGCACCGCCTTTGCAAGGCGGGGGTCAAGGGTTCGAGCCCCTTACGCTCCACTCGCAATCGAAAGGCCGACATCGGGGAACCGGTGTCGGCCTTTCTGCGCCCCGCTTCCGAGCGCCGCGCACGAGATCGTGAGGCCTAACGGGGACAGCGGCCCGTCACATCGTCTTCTTCTTCGCCGTCGGCGGAAGCTTGCCGTTGAGCCGCATGTAGATCGCCGCCTGGCTGTAGTGGTCGGCCCAGTCGCCGATCGAGATGTTCATCGTGGCGGCGCGTGTGTACATCTTCGGACCGAACAGCGACATCTGCTCGCCAAGCTTCGAGTCGTCGAGACTCGCGACTGCCTGGTCGCAGAACTCGAACGTCTCCTTGAGCCGGGCGACGAGCTCGGCCTTCTTTGCCTTCTTGGCAACCTTCGTCCGGGTGGGTGCAGCCATCCCGCCGATCTTTGCACAGAGGAAGTCGTTCGCCTCCGAGAGATGACCCACGATGTCGCCAAAGCTCATCTGGGCCGCGGTCGGCTTGAAACCATAACGGTCCGCGGGCATGTCTTCGGCGGCGCTGATCAGATTCTTGGCAAACGTCTTCGTGTCGTCGCGGAACGCGGAGGCGACAGGATTCACGACCGGCCGCATCGTCGTATCGGCGGGAGCGGCGGCGGTCGGTGTTTGCGCGGAAACAAGCTGGGGAACGAGGGCGGCGGCAACTGTCGCGGCGAAAGCGCGGAAATGCATAGGGGTATCACTCGGTTGAGGGGACGGGTCGAAAATGCTCCGGTGGCCGGGCGCTGTCCAGCACTCGCGTCTTCACCGCGCCAGGAATAACTTCACGGCATGACTGCCACAGCCCCGGCCATAGCCTCGCGGCCCCCACTCGCGGGCGACCGCGCCCCCGATTTCGCCCTTCAATCGACCACCGGCGCGACTGTCAGGCTCTCCGAGATGCGCGGTACCGCACCGGTGTTGCTCGCTTTCTTCCCCCTCGCGTTCACGAGCACCTGCACCGCCGAGCTCTGCGAATTCAACGAGAACTTCGACCAGTTCGCGGGAAAGGGTGTCGTCGTGCTGCCAATCAGCGTCGACTCGGTGCCCACCCTCAGGGAGTTCAAGGCGAAGTACGGGATGAAGACCGAGCTGTTGAGCGACTTCAGGCGCGAAGCCTCGCGCGCCTGGGGCGTCCTGCGCGAAGAGACGTTCTTCTCCGAGCGCGCGTACTTCCTGATCGATCGGGGCGGTGTCGTTCGCTGGGCGCACGTCGAATCAAAGCTGGGCGACAAGCGCGACAACGGCGAGCTGCTCGATCGGATCGCCGCGCTTGACTGACCGCGCGGCTGCCTGACGCGCAGCGCAGCGGAAACGCCGTGACCATCGAGCCGCTCGAGCTGCTGGCCCGCGACGACAAGTGGTCGCTCGGCTGCGGCGACGGCGCGATTTTCGCCCCGGCCGCGCCGCTCTGGCTCGATGTGCCCGGCTTCTGGGATGGCGGAACGATCTACCAGACGGAGATCACGCCGCTCTTCACCGTTGCCGTCCTCGACGAAGAAGGGCATGAGCTGGCGCTCAAGCTGCAATCGCGACGCTGGACGCCAGCCGAGCTGACACTCGAGTACCGATTGTCGAATGGCGTGACGGCGACCGAGGTGCGCACGGTGCACCCGGGTGGCGTCTTCATCTCCGAATGGAGGCTTCGCGCGCTGCGTACCGCGCGCGTTCAACTCGTGGCGTGGACCGCGCAGCCTGACGGCCACGCCAGCGCGCTCGGCACGGAGTGGCCGGGTGCAATCCGGATCGAACGGCCCGCCGCCGACGCTGATGGTCGCGCGTCGCCGCTCGTGCTCGACCTGTCGATGACCGGGATGCCGACCAGCTGGGGCGCGTACGTCGGCGTCTCGGCGGCACTGCATCCGCGGTGGGCGCAGACACAGTTCCCGGAGCGGTGGCGTGGGGAGGGGCTTCCGCGCGAGCTGCGAGTTCCCCGCGACGCGAGCGGCGGAACGCTCGTCGCGGCTGTGCATCGCGCCTGCTTGGTGGGGGGCAATGGCGCGTCGGCCACCTTTGCGATGCGCGTGACGCCGGCCCGCGCCGACCTCGCACCGCTGGAGGCGGCGCCGCCGGTGGCCGGCCGCCAGGGAACGTTAGGCGGTGTCAGCCGGCGCCGCTGGGACGCGCTGCTCGGTGCGGCACCGTCGTTCCGCTGTTCCGATCCCTATCTGGAGACCTGCTACTGGTATCGCTGGTCCGGCATCTGGCTCAACTCCGTGACGACCCCGGCCGGCGCCTACGAGGAGCAGGTGCTGTGCGAGGGGATCGGTGAGCGCCACACGCCACGCGCCGCGGCGGTCGGGACGGCCGTGCGCGAGCTGCGTTGGCTCGACGACCCGGCCCGCGCCCGTGGCGCGCTGCGAGTGTTCCTCGCGCGCCAGAGCGTCGACGGTGCGCTGCCGGCCCGTGTCCCGCTCGACGCGGCCGGCGCCCGCGGCTGGGAGCCGGCGCCCTGGGGTGAGGCGCTCGCCGCGCTCGACGCGAGCGCGCCTGACGACGCCTTCCTCGCCGAGGTCTACCGGCCGCTCGCCCGCCACGCCGAGTGGCTCGTCCGTGAGCGCGACCGCGATGCGACCGGGATGTTCGACGCGTTCGCCGATACGGCTGCTTCGGAGGGCTCACCGCGCTTCGCCGGCCGCCCGTTAGGCAGCCCGCTCAAGGCAGTCGACGCGACGGCATGGGCGTACACGCTGTTCCGGACGCTCGAGCGGCTCGCCCCCCGCGCCAGCGCGCCGGAAGACGCGCTCCGCTGGCGAGTGCTCGCCGATCGGTCGACTCGCGCCGTCCGCGAGAAGATGTGGGATGCCGGCGAAGGGCTGTTCCGCGATTTCGACGCGCGTACCGGGGAGCGGTCGCATGTCCGCGCCGCCGCCGGCTTCATGGTCTACGCCACCGACCTCGCGAACGCCGATCACCTTGCGGGCCTCGAGCGCAACCTGCTCGACCCGGACCGCTTCTGGACGGCATTCCCGGTTCCCTCGGTCTCACTCGACGACCTGTCCTTCACACCCTACGGGGAGCGGGGCGGCGATGGCGCACCCGCACCCCGCGGCGGCCGCTCCATTCCGTTCACCACCAGCGCGGTCATCGATGCCGCCGCCCGCGCCGCGGTCGCCTACGCGCCGCACCTCAGGCCTAACGTTGCGCAGCTGCTGCACCGTTTCGTCCGCCTGATGTTCCACGACGGCGACCTCGGGCGTCCGAACTGCTATCCCGACTACAATCCATTCACCGGCCATCCCTCCCTCGCCAAGGGCTCCGATGATCACCTGCTCGCCGCCGTCAACGACCTCATAATTCAGTACGTGGTTGGCATTCGGCCCCACGCCAGCGGCGTGACCATCGACCCATTCCCCTTCGGGCTCGACCACGCCGAGCTCCGGAACGTTCACGTCCGGGGCCTCGTGCTCGACGTCGTCGTCGGCGCCGACCGCGTGACCGTGATCGCCGACGGCGTCAAGCGCGAGGAACGGTTAGGCACGCGCATGGAGCTGTGACGAAGGGCTGATCCATTCGGACCAGGGCAGGACGGCACTGGGGGCAGGCGGGTGAGATGGTCTCGCCCCGCTTGCCCCCAACCTGCTTACTGCTGCCCGTTGCCGCTGGCGGCCTGCGCGGTGCCCGACCGGACTTCGATCTTCCGCGGCTGGGGAAGCGCTGCCTTGGGAATGCTCACGGTCAGCACGCCGTTCAGGAAGCTGGCTTCGATCCGGGAATCGTCGAGGTTCGCCGGCATGCGGAACGACCGTGAGAAGCTGCCATACGCACGCTCGACCAGATGGTATTGGCGCTGCTCGTCTTCGCGACGGGTTTCCGACTTCTCGCCGCGCACCGTAAGAATGCCATTGTCAGTGGTGAGCTCGATCTGCTCGGGCGAAACGCCGGGGATTTCAAAGCTGAGCGTGAGCTCGTTCTCCGACTCGCGAACGTCGACCGGGGGCATCCAGTCGCTCACCCGTGTCGCGGCGCCGGCGCCGAGCGCGTTCAACGTGTTCTCGAACATGCGATCGATCTCGCTGCGAAGGTTCGTCGCCGGGGCGGCGATAGCGGTCCGGTACACCATTGTCGTCCCTCCAGAGGGTTTTGATGTTGAAGCGCGGGCGACGCATCCGCGCGCCCGACGCAAACCCGCTCAGCAACTGGCATGCACACCCGGGTTTGCCGATTCGGCAAACAAGCCAGGGGCTGGGCTGCCACCGTTGCCGGCGCGTTGCCAGAGCGACAGAAGTGACCAATCGGCGGGCTCGTCGGTCATAATGTCCCGTGCTTGCGCCATCGAATTTCTGGCGCCGCTGACCGGCCGCGACGATGCGGCGGCAGCGGTGCCGCGCGATCCCGGGCTCGCCATGAGGAGCCTTGTCCCACGCCGCACGACTGTCGCCCACGAGCGCACTTCGACTCGTCTCGCCATCGATCGCCACGATCGCTGACGTTGCGGCGTTGCTCGCGACGGGGGACGCGCTCGACCGGGTCGTACCGAGTGTCCTCGGCATCATTGCCGAAGCGCTCGGTGCCCGCGAGTGCTCGCTCTGGAACATCGATGACACCGGACTCTGGCGCGCCTACTCGCTCGGCGATTCAGCGACCACCGTCGAGGAGGTCCGGCGCCGGCTCGACTCGAATACGCTCATTGGCGAAGGGCTCGTCCTGGCCCGCCTCTCGACCGGGACGCGGCCGTTAGGCGCGGTCGTGGTCGCGGTCACGCGGGAGATCACGACCGAGGAATTCGTGCTCCTGACGACGGTCGGGACGATGCTCGCCCCCGCGCTCGTCCACGCCGAGCATTCGCGCCACCTCGAGACAGAGGTCGCGCTCCGCACCAGGCAGATCGAGCAGCAGCGCCGCTTCACCGAGCGGATCATCGACTCGATGCCGGTCGGGCTCTACGTCATCGACCGCGAGTTCCGCATTCAGGCCTGGAACCGCAAGCGGGAGACGGGCATGCAGGGTGTGTCACGCGAAGAAGCGATTGGGCGCACGATTTTCGAGATCCTCCATCGGCAGCCGGCCGAGCTGCTGCGCAACGAATTCGAAGACGTCTTCGCGACCGGGCGCATCGCCGAGTTCCAGATGGAATCCACGGCGAGCGGCGAACATCGCACCTACCGGATCACCAAGATCCCGATGCGCGTCAATGACACGGCGGTGACGCACGTGATCACCATCGGCGAAGACATCACCGAGTGGCGCGAAGCGCAGGAGCGGTTCGCGCAGGCGGAGAAGCTCGCCGCGATCGGTACGCTCGCCGCCGGCGTCATGCATGAGATCAACAATCCGTTGGCGACCATCGCCGCCTGCGGCGAGAGCCTGCAGCTCAAGCTCAAGGACCTCGCGGACCAGGGGCATCCGACGCCCCCGGAATCGGGGGACTATCTGTCGATCATCGACCAGGAAGTCCATCGCTGCAAGCGCATCGTGAACGGGCTGCTCGAGTTCAGCCGGCCGCGCGCGATGGGAAAGGAGATGGTCGACCTCAATGAAGTCATCGAGAAGACACTCTTCCTCCTCAAGCACCACGCAAGCTTCAAGAAGATGTCGATCGAGGTCGACCTCGATCGCGCCGGTCGCCCCGCGGTGGAAGGAAACGCCGAGCAACTCATTCAGGTCTTCATGGCATTGCTGCTGAACGCCACCGATGCGATGGGCGAGCAGGGGCGTGTCGGCCTGCGCACGCGCGCCGCGACCAATCCAGGCGACATGGTCATCGCCGAAGTCACCGACGAGGGACACGGTATCAAGCGCCACGAACTCCAGAAAATCTTCGAGCCCTTCTTCACGACGAAGCCGCCCGGACGCGGCACCGGACTCGGCCTCTCGATCTGCTATGGCATCGTCGCCGAGCATGGCGGCCGCATCGAGGTGGACAGTCTTCCGGGGCAGGGCAGCACCTTCCGCATCTTCCTCCCGCGGGTCGCCGCATGAAGGAAAAGATCAAGGTGCTCGTCGCGGAGGACGAAGCGAACCTCGGCACGATCCTCGACAGCTTCCTCACTGGGCGCGGCTACTCGGTGACCACCTGCCGCGACGGCCGCGCTGCGCTGGCGGCGCTGCGTGCCGAAGCGTACGACGTCGCGCTGCTCGACATCGTGATGCCGGAAATGGACGGCCTCGAGGTCCTGCGCCAGGTTCGCGACGAGCCGACGCCGCCGGAGGTCATCATCATAACGGGCAACGGCACGATCGAGACCGCGATCAGCGCGATGAAGCTCGGCGCTTATGACTACATGTCGAAGCCGTATCGCATGGCGGAGATCGACGTGCTGGTCCGGCGCGCGTGGGAGAAACGGCAGCTATCCAAGGAAAACGAGTTTCTGCATTCGCGCCTGTCGCGTGTCGACGCCGTGCCCGAGATCATTACCCGGCACGCGGCGATGCAGGCGGTGCTCACGCTCGTCGAGCGGCTCGCCCGCAGCGATGCGGCGGTGCTGGTGACGGGTGAGAGCGGGACCGGGAAGGAGCTGATCGCGAAGGCCGTGCATCGCCTGTCGCCACGAGCCGATGGCCCCCTCGTCGACATCAATTGCGCCGCGATCGCCGAAAACCTGATGGAGAGTGAGCTGTTCGGCCACGAGAAGGGCGCGTTCACCGGCGCGATGGGCCGCAAGACCGGATTGTTCGAGATGGCGGCCGGCGGCACGCTGTTCATGGACGAGATTGGCGAGCTCGATCCGAAGCTGCAGGGCAAGCTGCTGCGGGCGCTCGAAACGGGAACGTTCTTCCGCGTTGGCGGCACGCAGAAGGTCGAAGTGAATGTCCGGATCATTGCCGCAACGAACAAGGATCTCGCGAAGGCGGTGCAGGACGGAACGTTCCGGCAGGACCTGTTCTACCGGATCAACACGCTCAACATTTCGCTCCCTCCGCTGCGCGATCGCGCCGTCGACATCCCGCTGATCGCCGACCATTTCCTCCACCGTTATGGTGGCGCGAATCCGCCGAAGCTGAGTGAGGAAGCGGTATCCGCGCTGCAGGCCTATCAGTGGCCAGGCAACGTCCGCGAACTGCGGAACGTGATCGAGCGGGCGGTGCTGCTCGCGAACGGCGGCGTGATCTACGGCCGCGATCTCCCGCTCACGTCAGTGCTGGCCCTCGACCCGAACCGCGCCGCCGGCGGTGAGCTCACACTCGAAGAGCTCGAGCGTCGGCACATCGAAGCCGTCCTCCACCAGGCCAACTGGCATCAGGGCAAGGCCGCGACGGTGCTCGGGATCTCCTCGAAGACTCTTTACCGAAAGATCCGCGAATACGGCTTTGTACGGCCAAAGGAAGCCTGACGGTCCGCGGCCCTCGCCGCCGCCTGCGTCGTGACTGCCGCGTGCCTCGTGAATGCGTCATGCGGCAGAACCGCCCTGCCACGAGGCAAAACGACACAGGGTACCTGCCCGGCCAGGAGGCGTGCTGCAGGGTCACGAGGGCGGACGGCACGAGACAGGGTAGAAGCCACGAGGCACAACGGCGGTGAATACCTGCGGCGGGACTAGCGGAGCGCGGAGCGGTGCGAGACACTACATGCGTGTTCCCCGCCTTTCACGACTTCGCCGCATCGCCGGTCTGCCTCATGGCAGGTATCCTGTCTCGTGCACCATGCCCTAGTGCCCCTGCAGCGCGCCTCCTGGCAGGGCAGGTATCCTGTGTCGTTCTGCCTCGTGGCAGGGCGGTTCCCTGTCTCATGGCAGTATGAAGATTCTTGTTATTGAGGATGATCCGACCGTAGGTCAGTTCGTGAAGCGCGGCCTCGAGGAACAGCGCTGGGGTGTCGAGCTGGTCGCCGACGGCGAAGAGGGCGAACAGCGCGCCGCGTCGGGTGCGTTCGACCTCGTCATTCTCGACATGCGCCTCCCCGGGAAATCGGGGCTCGACGTGCTCACGGCGCTCCGTGGGCGTGGCTTCGAGCGGCCGATCCTCGTGCTCACCGCGCAGGACGCGGTCGATGCGAAGGTCTCGACGCTGCGCGCGGGGGCGGACGACTACGTCACCAAGCCGTTCGCGTTCGAGGAGCTGCTCGCGCGAGTCGAAGCGCTCGCGCGGCGTCCGCGCGCGATCGCGTCGGCGACACTCCGCGTCGGCGACCTCGAGCTCGACCAGACGACCCACGAAGTGCGGCGCGGTGGCGAAGCGGTCGAGCTGACCCCGAAGGAGTTCACGGTGCTCGAGTACCTGATGCGCCACACCGGTCGCGTCATGAGCCGGACGCTGATCACCGAATACGCCTGGGGTTACCATTTCGATCCGGGCACGAACATCGTCGACGTGGTCATCAACCACCTGCGGAAGAAGATCGACGCGAAGCACGAGCGAAAGCTGCTGACGACCGTCCGCGGGGTGGGGTACGTCGTCAAGGCGTGAGCCGGCGCGTTCCTCGCGCCGTCCGGCCTAACGATCAATGCCGACGGTCCGCGCCAGACTGACGACGGCCTACGCCTTCGCGCTCGCGGCGACGCTGGTTGCCTTTGCCGTCACCCTGCTCGTCGCCCGCCGCGCCGGCGCCTATCGCGAGCTCGCCGAGCACGTGCAGGCCCAGGCGTCGGCGGTGCTCAGGGTCGTGCGCGAGACCGAGGACGAAGGACTGCCGCTGACGATGCGGACCGACACGAGCGTGGGGCCGGTGGTCACGCCGCAGCTCTCGAAGAAGCTCGAGGGCGTCGGCGACTACGTGCTCATTCTCGACGCGAGCGGCCGTGCCCTGTACGCGTCGTTCGAAGCGATCAATCTCGGGTTCGACGACTTCGCGCGGTTGCAGCAGGCCGCGCTCCAGGCGCCGCTCAACGGACCGTCGCGGTTCGTTCAGCTGGACTCCGTGCGACTCCTGCTCGTCGCGCAGCCGGATACGAGCGGCTCGCAGGTCGCGCGGATCGCGACCGCCGTCGACACGCGGCCCGCTGACGAGGCGCCGCGAGCGCTCGCCGCGTCGCTGCTCGGCCTCGTGCCGCTCTTCATTCTTCTCTCGGCATTCGTCGCGTACTTCATCTCCGGCCTCGCGCTTCGCCCGGTCGAGTTGATCATCAATGAAGTGGAGGCGATCACCGACGGCCGAAGCCTGCATCGCCGCCTGCCCGCGGACATGGGGGGCGACGAGCTGGGGCGACTCTCGAACACGCTCAACGAGATGATCGCGCGTCTCGAGACATCGTTCGGCGCGTTGCGGCGCTTCACCGCTGACGCGAGCCACGAGCTCAAGACGCCGTTGACGGTGCTGCGGGCCGATGTCGAGCGGGCGATGAATCCGCGCTCCTCGCACACCGAGCAGCTCGTCGCGCTCGAGGAGGCGCTCCAGGAGACGGCGCGCATGACCGACCTTGTGGACTCGCTGCTCACCCTCGCCCGCGCCGACGAAGGGCGGTTCGACACCGTGACGGACCCGGTCCACCTCGAGCCGCTGACGCGGGAGGTGTTCGAGACCGCGGTCATCCTCGGCGAGGATGCCGGACTCGAGGTCGGGCTGCCGGTGATCGAGGACGCGGTGGTGCTCGGCGACCGGACCCGGTTGCGGCAGCTGTTCCTCCACCTGGTGACCAATGCGAACAAGTACACGCCGCGCGGCGGCCGCGTCGAAGTCGCGTTGAGCCGGCGCGCCGGCGAAGCGACGTTCACCGTTCGCGACACCGGCATCGGCATCGCCGCCGGCGACCTTCCCTATGTCTTCGAGCGGTTCTGGCGGGCGGACCGAGCGCGCTCGCGTCAGGCCAGTGGGGACGCCGGTGCGCCGGGACGGGGCGGGTTCGGTCTCGGGCTCTCGATCAGCCAGTACATCGCGCAGGCCCACGGCGGGTCGCTGACCGTCCAATCGCGCCTCGGACGAGGGAGCGCGTTCACCGTCGCGCTACCCCTGGCGGATGATCCCATCAACCGTGACGAGCCCCGGCCGGCCGGCATTGCTAACACCGCGTTCACGAACTCTTAATCTTGGCGATGTTCCGGTAACACGGGCCGGGTGTAATTTGACGCACGAGGCTTGCATGAAGCCTGTCACGTCAACTCACCAGGGCCCGGTCGCATGTTCGACAACCTGATCGAGACGAAGAAGAAGACAGAACGTTCGGTTGGTGGCACGGTCATCAGTGTGGTGATCCACGCCATCGCGATCGGCGCCGCCGTCTACGGCACGCTGAACGCAAGTCAGGCGATCCTCGAGAAGCCGAAGGCCGAGAAGGTGGACTTCGTCGAGGTGAAGAAGGAGGAGCCGAAGCAGGAGCCCGAGAAGGCACCGCCGCCGCCGGAGGTCACGGTTGCGCCGCCACCGCCGAAGGGATTCATCGTGCTCTCGGCGCCGGTGAACATTCCCGACGTCATTCCGGACATCGACCTCTCGAAGAAGGTCACCGACGAAGCCGACTTCACCGGCAAGGGCGTCGCGGGCGGTGTCGGACGCGGAGTCGTCGGCGGCACCGGTTCGGCGAACAACGAGGGCGCGTACTTCGAGTTCCAGGTCGAGAAGACCGTGCTCGGCGCCCCGGGAAACCCCGCGCCAACGTATCCATCGATGCTGCAGTCGGCGGGCGTCGAGGGGCGGGTGCTCGCCCAGTTCGTCGTCGACACGTCGGGACGTGCCGACATGAAGACGTTCAAGGTGCTCGAAGCGTCGCACGAGCTGTTCGCCCAGGCGGTCAAGCAGGCACTGCCCAGGTATCGATTCTTCCCGGCCGAAATCGGCGGAAAGAAGGTACGCCAGGTGGTGCAGCAGCCGTTCACCTTCGCGATCGGCAAGTAGGCCGCGCCCGGCCGCGGTTCAGCGGCCGGACGCGATGCTGTTTCCGGCAGTCGTCACCCCACGTCGCCGTTAGGCGCGCCATCCACACGAGGAGTCACGTCGTATGAGTCTGTCGCTGCTCGATCTCTGGCACCAAATGGGTCTGTTCGCGAAGGGCATCGTCGTGGTGCTCTTCATCATGTCGCTCTGGTCGCTCACGATCGCGATCCAGAAGTGGTGGGCGCTTCGCCTCGCGCGCCGTGAGACGGTGAAGTTCACCCCGGAGTTCTCGCAGTTCCTCGAGGAAGACAACATCACCGAAGCGATCAAGCTGGCCGAGGGCTACAAGAAGTCGCACGTGGCCCGCGTGCTTGGCGGCGCGCTCGGCGAGGTGAAGCCGCTGATCCAGGATGGCTCCGTCACCGTCGCCGACATCAACTCGGCTGAACGCGCGGTCGAGCGCAACATGCTGCTCGAGGTCACTGACCTGAAGCGTGGCTCGGGCGTTCTCGCGACCGTCGGATCGACGGCGCCGTTCGTCGGCCTGCTTGGCACGACGATGGGTATCGTCAACGCCTTCACGGCAATGGCCGCGTCGGGCTCGGGCGGTCTTGCCTCGATCGGCGCCGGTATCGCCGAAGCGCTGATCACGACCGCGTTCGGTCTGATCGTCGCGATCCCCGCGGTGTGGGCCTACAACTACTTCCAGACCAAGGTCGACAACCTCTCGGCCGAGATGACCTACGTCTCGAAAGAGTTCATCGACTACCTGATCAAGGGCGTCTCGGGCGAGTTCGGTCGGTCGCGCTTCACCCGCGAGTTCAACCCGCAGGGCGCTGGCAACAGCAACCCGATCAGCAAGTAACCGCCGGCTACCGACTACCCAAGAAGGAGATCCTAGATGTCGATGTCCACGGGCGGTGGTGACAATGGCGTGAAGGCGGAGCCGAACGTGACGCCGATGATCGACGTCATGCTCGTGCTGCTGATCATTTTCATGGTCGTCGCGCCGGCACTCATCGCGGGGTTCAATGCAACTCCGCCGCAGGGACAGAATCTCAAGTCGCATCCTGAAGACGAGGCCGACAAGACTCTCGGCATCGACAAGGACGGGAAGTACTACCTCGACAAGCAGCCGATCCGCTACGAGGACATTCCGACGCGGCTGAAGCAGATCTACGGCTCACGTACCGAAGATTTCGTTCTGTACGTGAAGGCGGACAAGGACCTGGATTACGAGAAGGTGCTCGACGCGCTCGACATCGCTTCGAGGAATGGCGTGCGTGTCGTCGGCATGATCTCGGACCAGAAATCGGGGACGACGTCGACGGTCGAAGGCGACAACCCCACACCCGCGCCCGCGCCAGCGGGGGGAGGCCAGTAGCTCATGTCAATGGCAACGGGTGGTAGCAGCGGGCTGACGAACGACATCAACGTCACGCCGATGATCGACGTGTTGCTCGTGCTCCTGATCATCTTCATGGCGGCGCTGCCGTCGATGCGGAAGGCGATCGACATCCAGCTTCCCGATCCGACTCCATCGACGGCGCCGGCGTCAGCGCAGTCGAATCAGATCGTTATGGAAGTGGGACCGAATGACTCGTACGCCCTGAACAAGGAAGTCGTAACCAGGGCGGGTCTTCCCGCACGCTTGAAGGACATCTACACGGGACGTCCGGAGAAAATCATCTTCGTGAAGGGCGATCCGAAAACGAAGTATGCGGATGTGATCTGGGCGATGGACGTCGCGCGCGGGGCTGGCGTGAAGGTCATTGGCATTCCGCCGAAGGACGTGGCAAAGTAACTCGCGGCGCCGTCAGGCGGCCCGTCAGACGTGACTGAGTGGTGAATTCGATGCGGCGGACGAACCTTTCGGGGGCGTCCGCCGTATCATTTCCCCTGCAGGCGCGATCCGCGCGCGGGACGATTCGGGTGAGGTGGCAATGAGTGAAGGTGGCGCGTTCGACGAACAGACCCCACAGCGTGAGGCGTGGCAGTCGCGCGCGGCGACGCCAGCACGGCCACGCGCGAATCTCCCGACGGAGATGCCGCGCCCCGCGGGAGCGCGCGAATCGAGCCGGATCAGCGCAATGGTATCGGTCGCGTTGCACGTCCTGATCGTGGTACTGCTGCTCTTGCCCACGCTGCTTTCGTCAAAGGTGCGCTCGGCGCTCGCGACTGGGGCTGGGGGCTCGGGACCGGTTGGCGGTGGTGGCGGCAGCGGTGGACTGCTCGGGCCCCGCGAACGGCTCCAATACGTGCGGGTTGCTCCGGACCCGGTCGAGGCGCAGCCGTCCCCTGTCCCGGTGCCGATCGTCACTCCGCCGAAGCCCGTCGTCACGCCGCCGACGCCGCAGGTTCAGCCGCAGGCGACACCACCGCCCACCGACGCGGCTCCGGCGACAGGAGGCGCGGCCGGGACCGGTAACGACGCTGGTGCGGGCGGCGCGGGTCCGGGGAGTGGCGGGGGAATCGGATCGGGTGTCGGGACGGGAACCGGCACCGCGAGCGGACCGGGCACCGGTGGCGGCGCGGACAGCGTTTATCCGCCCACGCCCAAGGTCGTGTTCATCCCGCCGAACCCGGTGCCCGCGAAGATCAAGCCCTACACGCTGGTCGCACAGTTCGACGTCGATTCGACGGGCAAGGTGTTGAGCTTCGACTTCAACGAAAGCCGCGATGGCGGCTACAACCGGAAGCTGCGCGAGCAGCTCGGGCGCCTGCGGTTCAATCCAGGCGTCAAGCGCGACGGCACACCGGTGCGCGCGACCGGCCAGCTCACCTACGAGATTTATTGACGGGCCGCGGCGCCATGATGCGCCGCACGAGCCGGTCCACGAGCTGCCTTTCGCTCTGGCCTTCCCCAGCCGGGCCCAGTACATTGACGCCACCGTAAACCGCGTCCCGGCATCGCCTTCCCGCTGCTGACGCTTTGCCGATAACCATGGGTTCCCTGAATGAGCAGCGCTGCCGCCGCGCCCGACGCGGCGACCGACACGCAGCCCGAATTCGTCAAGGCGCTGACGTTGACCGATGCGACGATGCTCGTCGCCGGCTCGATGATCGGCTCCGGGATCTTTCTCGTCTCCGCCGACATCGCCCGCCAGGTGCAGTCGCCCTTCTGGCTGATCATGGCGTGGGTGCTGTCGGGCGTGATGACGGTCCTCGCCGCGCTTGCCTATGGCGAACTCGCTGCGATGTATCCCAAAGCAGGCGGCCAGTACGTGTTTCTTCGCGAGTCCATGGGTCCACTCATGGGCTTTCTTTATGGGTGGACACTGTTCGTCGTGATCCAGACCGGTACCATCGCCGCCGTCGCGGTCGCGTTCGGAAAATTCCTCGGCGTGCTCTGGCCCGCGATCTCGCCCGACCGGTTCGGGTGGTTCCCGCGCGCTGACATCTGCTCGGCAGCGTTAGGCTGCCGCGACGCCGCGACGCAGAGCATCCAGCTCGGCCTCACCCCGCAGCGATTGATCGCGCTGGTGATGATCTGGATCCTGACATGGGTGAACCTGCGCGGCGTCAGGGAAGGGAAGCTCGTCCAGACCACGCTGACCACGGTCAAGACGCTGGCGCTCGCGGCGCTGATCATCCTCGGCCTCACCGTCGGCCGGAACGCGATCGCGCTCGACGCGAACTTCGGCGCCGGCAACTTTGGCGGGGTCTCGGGAGTGACCGGCGCGTTCGTCCTCGCATTCGGCGCCGCGATGGTCGGCTCGCTCTTCTCGAGCGACGCGTGGAACAACGTGACCTTCGCCGCGGCCGAGGTGAAGAACCCGCAGCGGAACCTCCCCCGCGCGCTGTTCTACGGGACGGGGCTGGTCTGCATCCTCTACATCATCGCGAACTTCGCCTACCTCTCGGTGCTGCCGTTTCGCGGCGACCCTAACGGTGCCGACGTCATCCAGCGCGGCATCATGTACGCGACGCAGGACCGCGTTGGAACCGCCGTGGCCGAAACGATCTTCGGTGGCGCGGGCGCGACGATCATGGCGATCGCGATCCTCATCTCGACCTTCGGCTGCAACAACGGGCTCATTCTCGCGGGCGCGCGTGTCTACTGGGCGATGGCTCGGGATCGCGTTTTCTTTCGCCGGGTCGGGAAGCTCAACGCCAATCACGTTCCGGCCGCGGGGCTGATTGCGCAGTCCATCTGGACGAGCATCCTCTGCCTGACGGGGACGTACAACCAGCTGCTCGACTTCGTGATTTTCGCCGCACTGCTGTTTTACATCGCGACGATCGCTGGCCTGTTCATCCTGCGGAGGAAGCTGCCTGACGCGCCGCGCCCCTACCGCGCCGTCGGGTACCCCGTTCTCCCGGCGCTCTACATCGTGCTGGCGGCGGCGGTTGCCATCGTCCTGCTCATCGCCGACAAGACGCGCACCCAGGCCATTTCCGGCCTGGTGCTCGTGCTCATCGGCGTTCCCGTGTACTTCCTCTGGCGCCGCGTCGAGGGACGCGAGCCGGCGCGAGTACCTGAAGGGCGCGCGTAGCGCGCCGCTCCACTCTCCTTCACCAGTGTCATGACTTCTTCGCAGTCGCACCTGCTGTGGATCGTTCTCGGATGCAGCGTCTTTGCGCTGCTCTTTGCCGTCTGGCTTGCACGCTGGGTTCTCTCTCGCGGTCGCGGCACCCCGGAGATGCAGCGTATCTCGGACGCGATCCAGCAGGGCGCCGAGGCCTATCTCGCGCGCCAGTACAAGACGATCGCGGCCCTCTCGATCGTCGTTGCCATCCTCATCGGCGTCGGCTACGGCTTCTTCCGTGCATCGACCGAGCACGATCCGGTCAGCAGCGCGAAGACGCTGGCGATGTACGTGACCGGATCGTTCCTGCTCGGCGCCATCAGCTCGGGCATCGCCGGCTTCATGGGGATGTGGATCTCGATTCGCGCGAACATCCGCGTCGCCTCGGCGGCGATGACGTCACTGAATGGCGCGCTGCAGACCGCCCTTCGCGGCGGCGCTGTCTCGGGGCTGTTCACCGTCGCGATGAGCCTCCTCGGCGTCGGTGGCTTGTTTGCGCTGCTCGATGCGTTCCCGCCGGCCGGCATGACCGCGGACCAGTGGGCGACGCGCATCCCATTCCTGATCGTCGGCTACGGCTTCGGAGCGTCGTTTGTCGCACTGTTCGCGCAGCTGGGTGGCGGCATCTACACCAAGGCTGCGGATGTCGGCGCTGACCTCGTCGGAAAGGTCGAAGCGGGCATCCCCGAGGACGATCCGCGCAATCCGGCGGTGATCGCCGATCTCGTTGGCGACAATGTCGGCGACTGCGCCGGGCGCGGCGCCGACCTGTTCGAGTCGACTGCCGCGGAGAACATCGGCGCGATGATCCTCGGTGTCGTGCTCTACGCACAGTTCGGCGTGAACGGGATCCTGTTTCCGCTCGTCATCATGGCGTTGGGCCTGGTCTGCTCGATCGTCGGGGTAATGACGGTGAGCACCAGGGAAGACGGCGATCCGATGGACGCGTTGAATCGGGGCTACTACGTGACGGCCGCGCTGGTGACGGTTGTCTTCTTCTTCGCGACAAGGTGGCTGCTCAACCCCGCTGGCGCGCCCGATGCGTGGTGGCACTACTTCCTCTGCGGCCTGATCGGCATTGCGACGTCGATCGCCTTCGTCTTCATCACGCAGTACTACACCGAGTATCGCTACCGCCCCGTGCTGAGCATCGCCGAGGCGAGCCAGACGGGGCCGGCCACGAACATCATCGCCGGTCTCGCCGTCGGGATGGAATCGACGGTGCTGCCGGTGATCGTGATCGGCATCGCGATCATCTCCAGCTACGCGTTAGGCAACGCGAGCGGTATCGTCGACGCGGCGGGTGCGCCGATCGGCGGACTGTTCGGCACGGCCGCGGCGACGATGGGCATGCTCGGCACCTGCGGCTACATCCTCGCGATGGACGTCTTCGGCCCGATCACCGATAACGCTGGCGGCATCGTCGAGATGTCGCGCCAGCCGGAGAGCGTGCGCGACAAGACCGACCGCCTCGACTCGGTCGGCAACACGACCAAGGCGCTCACGAAGGGCTACGCAATCGGCTCGGCCGCACTCGCGGCCTTCCTGCTCTTCAGTGCGTATCTCGACGAGGTTCGCAACTACACCGGGCAGACGCTGCACGTCGATCTCTCGAAGCCGGCGGTGTTCGTCGCCGGACTGCTCGGCGCGATGCTCGTCTTCTGGTTCTCGTCGCTCGCGATGACGGCGGTGCGCAAGGCGGCATCGAGCGTGATCACCGAGGTGCGCCGGCAGTTCAAGGAGCGGCCCGGCATCATGCAGGGCACCGAGCTCCCAGACTACGCAGCCTGCGTCGACATCGTGACGGTCGGCGCGCTCAAGGCGATGGTGCTTCCGGGAGCGCTCGTCGTGCTGTTCCCGATCGTCGTCGGCCTGACGTTCAAGCACCTTGCGCCGCGTAACGAGTACCTCGGCGCTGAAGCGGTCGCGGCGCTCCTGATGGTCGGCACGATCGCGGGCATCCTGATGGCCGGCTTCCTGAACAACGGCGGCGGCGCCTGGGACAATGCGAAGAAGTACATCGAGACCGGCGTCTACGGTGGCAAGCGCTCGGATGCGCACAAGGCGGCGGTCGTCGGCGACACCGTCGGCGATCCGTTCAAGGACACGGCTGGCCCCTCGCTGCACGTGCTGATCAAGCTGCTCAGCACCATCACGCTGGTGCTCGCCCCGCTCTTCCTCTAGAGGTGTCAGCGACGGGGGCAGCACGCCCCCGTCGGCTGGCGCGCCAGGCGCGTGCCAGCGGCAGGAATTTCCCCAATCGCCCGATACCTGCACTTTCGCACAAGCCGACCGGGACGATGCCCGCCGGCAGCGAGGAACCCGCTATGTCTGGATTGTTTTCCCGGAAGCCGATCGCCGCGCTGCTCGCCGAGGGCGAGAACCCGAACGGACTTCGTCGCGCGTTAGGCGCGGGCGACCTCATCATGCTCGCGATCGGTGCCGTCATCGGCGCCGGGATCTTCGGGGCCATCGGGACGGCGGCCGCTGGTGAGACCAACGCGGCGGGCGAGGTGGTCCGGAGCGGCGCCGGGCCGGCACTCGTGCTGTCGTTCGTGCTCCTCGGTCTGGCGTGCATGCTCGCCGGGCTGTGCTACGCCGAGCTCGCGTCGATGATCCCGCAGGCAGGCAGCGCCTATGCCTATTCGTACGCGACGATGGGCGAGCTCGTCGCCTGGATCATTGGATGGGACCTGATCCTCGAGTACGCGGTGGGCAACGTCGCAGTGGCGATCTCATGGGGCGACTATTTCAAGCGCGTGCTCGCCGCGATGAACCTGCACATCCCCGACTTCCTGACTACCGGCTACCGGACGGCATTGCTCGCCGACCCAGCGAAGTCGCCGGAGGTGCACGCGCTTCTCGAGACAGCTCCGCGCGTGCTCGGCGTTCCGATCCTGATCAACATCCCGGCGTTCGCGATCGTCATGCTCATCACCTGGCTCCTCTACCTCGGCGTGAAGGAGAGCACGCGCGCGAACAACATCATGGTCGTCGTCAAGCTGGCAGTGCTCGCGATGTTCATCGTGGTCGGTGCGACGAGAATCGACACGGCCAACTACCACCCATTCGCGCCTAACGGCTTCACGGGGATCCACCACGGTGCGGCGATCGTCTTCTTCGCGTACATCGGGTTCGACGCGATCTCGACCGCCGCGGAGGAGACGAAGAATCCGCAGCGAAACCTGCCGATCGGGATCCTTGCCGGGCTCGGGATCTGCACGCTGATCTACGTGATCGTCGGGGCCGTGCTCACCGGGATGGTGCCGTACACCGAGCTTGGTGTCGCCGACCCGCTCGCCAAGGCGCTCGACATGGCCGGGCTGACGAAGATCAGCACCATCCTCTCGATCGGCGCGATCTTTTCGATGGCCGCCGTGCTGCTCGTCTTCCAGTACGGGCAGCCGCGCATTTTCTTCGCGATGGCGCGCGACGGACTGCTTCCCAGGTGGGCGGCGAAGATTCATCCGAAGTACCGGACGCCACACATCACGACGCTGCTCAGCGGGTCGCTGGTCGCACTGGCGGCACTGATCGGCGACGCCGGCGAGACGTACGACCTCACGAACATCGGCACGCTGTTCGCCTTCGTGCTCGTCTGCGTCGGTGTGCTCGTGCTCCGGGTAAAGGAGCCGGAACGCCCGCGGCCCTTCCGCGTTCCCTTCGTCTGGGTGATTGCGCCGCTCGGGGCGCTCGCCTGCGCGTTCGTCATGCACGGCCTCCCGAGGCACGCCTGGGAGCGGTTCGGGATCTGGCTCATCATCGGGATCGCGCTCTATTTTGCCTACGGATTCCGCCACTCCACACTGCGTCGCGGCGCGGCGCCGGTGGACGTCGACCCGCCGCCGCCGATCGAGAAGAACTAGCGCCATGCCTAACGCCCTGAAGCGCGTCACGCAGACGCAGTGGATCATCCTTTCGGTGATCATCGGCATCACCATCGGCGTACTCTGGCCAGACGTTGGAGTCTCGCTCCGGCCGGCTTCGAACATCTTCCTGCGGATGATCAAGTCGCTGGTCGTTCCGCTGATCTTCGCCACGCTCGTCATCGGCATCGCCGGGCATGGCGACGACATGAAGCAGGTCGGCCGCCTCGCGTTGCGGTCGATCATCTACTTCGAGATCGCCACGACGCTCGCGCTGGCGATCGGCCTCGTCGCGGTGAACATCGCCAAGCCGGGCGTTGGTGTCGACCTGTCGCGCGGCGACGACGCGGCGCTCGCCGCGATTCCGAAGACTCAGCCGACGCTCGCGGGAGTGCTCGAGCACACGGTGCCGCAGAGCTTCGCCGAGGCGTGGGTGAACAACGAGGTGCTGCAGGTCGTCTTCTTCTCGATCATCTTCGCCGTCGCGCTGGCCCGAGTGCAGGGCAAGGCCAAGGCGACGATGCTCGCGTTCTGCGAGTCGTTGTCCGAGGTGATGTTCAAGTTCGTCGGAGTGGTGATGGCGTTTGCGCCGGTCGGCATCGGCGCGGCGATCGCGGTGACAGTCGGGCGCAGCGGCATCGGCGTGCTGGTCAACCTGCTCAAACTCGTCGCCACGCTCTACGTTGCGCTGATCGTCTTCGTGCTGTTCGTGCTGCTGCCGATCGCGTTGATCATGAAGGTTCCGCTGCGCCGGTTCCTCAAGGCGATCAAGGAACCGTGGCTGATCGCCTTTACGACGGCATCGTCGGAAGCGGCGCTGCCGCGCGCGATGCAGGCGATGGAAGCGATCGGTGTCCCGCGCCGCATCGTCGCGTTCGTCATGCCGACGGGATACTCCTTCAATCTCGATGGGAGCACGCTGTACCTCGCGGTGGCGTCTGTTTTTGCCGCGCAGGCCGCGGGTTACGACATGCCAATCCGCGATCAGCTGATCATGATGGGAACGCTGATGCTCACCAGCAAGGGTGTGGCGGCGGTGCCTCGCGCATCGCTGGTCATCCTCGCCGGTGCGCTCACGCAGTTCAAGCTTCCGCTCGAGGCGATCGCGGTCATCCTCGGCGTCGACGCGATCATGGACATGGCGCGCACATCGCTCAACGTCGTCGGCAACTGCCTCGCGACGGTGGTGATGGCACGCTGGGAAGGGGTGCTCGGCACCGAAGTCGAGCGATCGATCGACCAGCGGGGCGAGCTCGAACACGTCTAGCGTTCGCGCGCGCCCCGCTGGTGGCCCTTCCTAACGGCGCGACCAGAGCTTCGTCGTGATGACGAGTGCACCGGCCGAGTTGGTCGTACCGTAGCGACCCGCGGCTTCGATACCGCTCAGCATCCGGATCTCGTGGATCGAGAGCACGGGGATCGAGTGCAGCGATTCGAGCCCCCCCATCTCCAGTCCGTCGACGAAGACACGCCGATTCTCGTACGGCGTGACTGACCGCGTCCAGCTGAGAAAGGTCGGACGAAGGCGCTGGATCGCCTCGTATGCGGTCGCGGCGATCGTATTCGACAGTTCCGCCTCGCTGATCACGTCGCGGGAGGGGAAGGCCGGTGCAGTCGCGCGCTTGAATCCAAGGGGGGCGCCGCTGGCGCATGCGACGGTGGCGGTGAGCGTGGCGCAGAGAGCGAGCGCGATCCGGGCACGTGCGTGGGCGGACATGACAGCCTCCGAGAGGGGGTCGACCCGATGGTGGGCGAAGCAGTATTGCCGCGCCTCACGTTCTCTCGGACAGCGGCAGCGTCAGCTTTGCTTCACCCTTGACCTCCCTTTGACGTGGCCGGGTCGCAATTGACGCGACGCACGAACCCGGCATCGCGAGACTCGTCTCCGCGACTGCAAACGGGGCTTAAACGTCCGCCGGGAGCACCGTCCCCTGGACAGTGCTCCCGGCGATACTTGACCGAGCGGCGCGAAGACGCCGGTCTGCGTTGCAGAGAGCCTTAGCGGCTCCCGGCGATCCGCGCCGTACGTAGGTCAGTAGACAATGGATCACCTCCTCGGCTTTGGCGGTGGAACGGTCAGGGCGAACGGCGAAGTATACACAGTGTTTTCGGTCGAGTTCCAGTGCTCGGCGAAACTTTTTTCAGCGCTTTTGCCGCGCTCGCTCGGCGATGCTATCGGATGAGGGCGGGAGCGGCGCCGCAGCCGGGGCGGGGCGTCCGCACGGTACGCGCCAGACTCTCACGGCAGCGACAGGCGGCGTGACCTTCCCGCTCGCGACAAGCGCCGTGGCGCGGCCAAGGAGAGTGTCGCCCGGAGATGGACGGCGGGTCGGAACTTCGACGAGAACACCGACCGGCCACCACGACGGGAAGAGGTAGAGCGTGCTGTCGTTAGGCAGCGCCTGGTCGCTCGCCCAGTCGCGCCCGTCAGGGGCACGCTCGGCGCTCCCGCCGGCGGCGAGGGGCCGATGTCCGGCCTTCGCCCAATCCAGCTTCGGCGTGAATCCGCCAAAGGCGAAGCCGAGGCAGACGGACTCCTCACGCGACGCGGTCGCCGGGGTGGCGGCCTGGGCACCGAGCGTCGTCGTGACCGCGCCGAGAGCCACGGCCATGGCCATGAGCCGAATCGGAAGGGTGGCGGATCGCATGGCTACCGATACACCGTTCCACAGCCTGTAGTGCCCGAGCCGAACGGGTCCATCGCCCGTCCCCGACACGCCCCATCGGCGCCCGCCGCGCAACCTTTTTTCAGGGGCTCGTGTCCCAAGCGTCGACCAGTTGCACACGTGAATTCACCAGCGGCCGGAGATCGTTTGGAAGATGCGCTGATCGCCCGCGCCCGCGCGGGCGACCCGACCGCTGAGCGAGCGCTGTACGAGGCGCACGTCGATCGGATTTACAGACTCGCCTTCCGGTTCGCTGGCAGCGACGAGCTGGCGCGCGACTTCACACAGGACGCGTTCATCCGCGCCTTCAGCCGGCTCAACGACTTCCGCGGTGATTCCAGATTTTCGACATGGCTTCATACGATCGCCGT
>JANMAM010000022.1:0-3280 GCA_031359795.1 Gemmatimonadaceae bacterium | reverse complement strand
CACGGCTTGAACATAACGTGGCGCGTTAGTAACGTCAAGCGTTACTATTGGCGGCTAGCTAACGCCTAGAGCTAAGCTGTGGGCGAATCAGATAAAAAGCGAGCGCAGCGAGCTACAGAAGATCGCCCATCAGCTTCAGCGATCGTTAGGCCGGCGCCAAGCCGGCGTAGCCCGCCAGTCGGGCGCAGCCCGCCGTTCGCGCCGCGGTCGCCGAGATCAAGCCCACAACAACATGGCGTAGCACAAGGCCGCTTGGCTACTCCCGGGGGGGTGCAGCCGCTGTTCTATCCCGCGGTCAACGTCGTGGCCAAAGCGTCCGCGCGAAGCTCGGTCTCTTTGCCCTACAAGAGCACCGGCCGCTTTTTGCGGCGAGACTCTCGGCCTAACGCCTAGAGCTAAGCTGCAACGCACGCCTCATAATGCGAGCGCAGCGAGCAATCAATATAGGTGCGTTGTCAGCTTCAGCGATCGTTAGCCGGTGGGTCGCGATGCTGACCGTTACGGGAGTTCGCGCACCTGCTGACGCCCATGCAGGATCGACAGGACCTCAACCGCGTCCTGTCGCACCCGATAGACCAGTCGGTAGGGCGGCTCAACCAGCTCTCGCACATCGGGCCGCCCAAACTCGGGAACGATCCGCCCCGATTCGGGATGGCGACATGCTTGCTCAAAGCGCGCGACGAGGCGATCAACGACTTGCTCCGCGTACACGGGAGAGTCGAGGCTGATGTATTCGGCGAGCGCCGCCAGCTGGATGACGGCGTGGTCTGTCCATCGGAGCGGGAGCGGCGTGGCCACCGTCGGTGCGGTCGCCGCCGCGGCTTACGACGCCCGACGAATCCGCGCGCGAACCCGGGCCATCGCGTCGGCATTGCTCACAACGCGGCCGCCTTCGCTGTCACGCAATCCGGCCTCGACGGACTGGCGGACATACACCTCGTAAGCCAAGTCATCCCACGTGGCGGTATCGGGCAGGCTCTCGATCAACTGCCGCGCGTCGGGCTTGATGTTACGGGGTTCGGGCATGGGTGAAAGTTGGCGCGCTACGCGCCAACCCCGCAAGTATCTCCAACCCGCGATCGGCCTCGGCAACCGGCTAACGCCTAGAGCTAAGCTGCAACGCACACCTCATAAAATGCGAGCGCAGCGAGCAGTCCGAAAGGGTGCTTTGTCAGCTTCAGCGATCGTTAGCCCGCCGGCGCGCGATTATCGACTTGCGAGCAGGCCGGCGACAGACAGATCCTCGTCCACGGCAGGCCAGTGAATGCCAACTCCGCCACCAATCAGGCGCCACTGCTGCCGGGCCGCGACGGGCGCCCCCTGCAGCTTCGGAAACCAGGCAAGCGGCACACTGAGCTCGCGCCCGTCCGCCAACCGCACCTCGAGCGCATCGTCGGTGACGCGAACATCCACGGCGCGCGGCTCGATCCTAATGGCCGAAGTACTCATCCCACTTCTCCTGAAAGAGGAGCCGATGCTCCGCGACCAGCTGGATCAACGCCGTCAGTTCCGCACTCCGGAACCCAACGTTGGAAGCCAGCGACACGGGCGCCAGCCAGAACTTCGCGTGGCGCTCGGCCTGTTCAACGTGAACGTGCGCCGGTTCCTGACGTTCGTTGCTGAAGAAGAAGAACCGGAACCCAGCGACGTGGAGGATGGTCGGCACTCCGGGAATCTACCGGGCGCGGCCGGGCACCGCCAACAAGCCCTTGGGACGGGCTAACGCCTAGAGCTAAGCTGCAAAGCACGCATAACAGTGCGAGCGCAGCGAGCAGTCAGTAAAGGTGCTTTGTCAGCTTCAGCGATCGTTAGACACCTGCCGGTATAGTCCGGGTACATGGGTAACACAGCTGTCCGGGAACATGGGTAACACTCCTTCTAAACTGCACGGCATCTCTCGAGTCAGCGAGGCTTGCCGATGCCCTGGATGGAGACCGCCCCAATGGACGAGCGCCTGCAGTTCGTCGACGCGGCCCGACGCGAGCACTTCACGATGGCCGAGCTCTGCGCGCGCTATGGCGTGAGCCGGAAGACCGGCTACAAGTGGCTGGCCCGCTTCGCCGAGGAGGGCCGGCGCGGGCTGCAGGATCGCAGTCGCGCGCCGCATCACTGTCCGCATCGCATCGTGCCCGAGCTGGCCGAGTGGCTCTGCGCGCTCCGGCAGCAGCATCCCTACTGGGGCGCGCGCAAGCTGCTCCGGATCCTCGCGACCCGCCATCCCCGCGTGCCGATGTGGCCCGCGGCGAGCACCGCGGCCGATCTCCTCGCCCGGCGCGGCCTCGTGCCGCCGCGTCGCCAGCGCCGGCCGTCGCAGCATCCCGGCCTGGTCCCCATCGCGACCGCGACGCCTAACGACCTATGGACCGCCGACTTCAAGGGGCAGTTCCGGACCGGCGACGGCGCGTACTGCTACCCGCTCACGATCGCCGACCAGCACACGCGCTTCCTCCTCCGCTGTCACGGCCTGCTGTCGACGCAGACCGTGGCCGCGCGGCCCGTCTTCGAACGCGCGTTCCGCGAGTATGGGCTGCCGCGCGCGATCCGCACCGACAACGGCGTGCCCTTCGCGACGCAGGCCATTCACGGGCTCTCGTACTTGAACGTCTGGTGGATGCGCCTCGGCATTCAGCACCAGCGGATTCAGCCCGGCTGCCCGCAGCAGAATGGCGCGCACGAGCGCATGCATCGCACCCTCAAGCGGCAGGCGATCCGCCCCGTCCATCGCAGCTGTGCCGGACAACAGCGCGCCTTCGATGCCTTCCGCGCGGAGTACAACACGGTGCGGCCGCATGAAGCGCTGCAGCAGGAGACGCCCGCCTCCCGCTATGTCAGCTCGCCGCGCGCGTACCCGACGACGCTGCCGCCGCTCGAGTATCCCGGGCACTTCCTCGTGAAGCAGGTGACCACCGGCGGCACGTTCCGCTTTCACCACAAGCTGTTGTACATCGCCAATTCGCTCGTGGGCCATCGCATCGGCTTTGAAGAAACCGACGACGGACGATGGTCGATCTACTTCAACACCGTGCTCATTGCCACACTGGATGAGCGTGACGACATCATCCGCGGGTAACCCCCGAAGTGTTACCCATGTACTTGGACACTTGTGTTACCTATCTGCCCGGCTGCTCAGTCGCGATCGCTGCGCCTAGAGATTCAATTGCGGATACCACACGCCGTGAATCACCGGCGGCCCAATATTCGGCAGAACGTGGTTCGCATCCAGCGTGGACACATCGATATCGACCACGACGGGACCGACCTCCCCCGAAAACGCGTACTG
>JANMAM010000226.1:0-6918 GCA_031359795.1 Gemmatimonadaceae bacterium | reverse complement strand
CGGCGTCCGCTGATGTAGTTCAGTCGGTTGGATGTCGAGAATGCGGGTGTTGCCGTCGCAGGCGGCGCCGCCGGCTTGTTCGACGATGAAAGCGAGGGGGTTGGCTTCGTAGAGGAGACGAAGCTTTCCATTGGGGCGGCGGGAATTCCTCGGGTAGCAGAAGATGCCGCCGCCGAGCAGGTTGCGATGGAAGTCGGCAACGAGGGAGCCGACGTAGCGGACGCTGAGCGGCTTGCGGTCGCCTTCGAGGCCGCGGTACTGGCGCATCAGCGACCGGACCGGCTCTTCCCACTGACTCTCGTACGCGTCGTTGACCGACAGGTAGCGCGGGGTGGGGGGGATCCGGATATCGGGGTGCGAGAGCAGGAACTCCCCGATGGATGGATCATAGGTGAAGCCGTGCGCGCCCTGGCCCGTCGTGTAGACCAGCATCGTGCTCGAGCCGTAGATGATGTAGCCGGCCGCGACCTGCCGGCGGCCCGGCTGCAGCATGTCTTCCATCTCGCCGCGCGTGCCACGCGTGATCTTTCGGACGACGGAGAAGATCGTGCCGACCGGGACATTCACGTCGATGTTCGACGAGCCATCGAGTGGGTCGAACAGGAGGCAATACTTGCCGCAGCGGAAACCGTCCGGGATCGGGATGATCCCCGGCTCCTCTTCGCTCGCCATCGCGCAGAGCCGGCCCCCGTGGTCCATCGCCTTGATGATCGTCTCGTTGGCGAAGACGTCGAGCTTCTGCACGTCCTCGCCCTGGATGTTATCGAGGCCCGTGGCGCCGAGGATGTCGACGAGACCTGCACGGCGGACCTTGTTCGCGATCATCTTCGCGGCCAGGCAGACATCGTACAGAATGCCCGACAGCTCGCCGGTCGCCTCCGGGTAGAGGCGCTCCTGCTCGATGATGTAACGCTCGATCGTGACGACGGAAGTTGCGGTATGCTGGACCACGTTCAGCCGTGCGTTGAGTGATTGGATGACCGCAGGCGCGATTCAGCGAACGCCTGCGCCTGAAGCTCGTATCTGTTCCGCGAGTACCCCCGAACCGCGCTCTCCCAGAGGTACGAGAGAGGGAACCACCATGACGCCCCATACTGCCGTACGTGTCCGAGCTCGTGCAAGAGCAATTCGGGGTTCAGCGCGACGCCGGGCGCGAGGAACACCGTCCGCCAGAGCGTGATGCCGGCCACCGAGGCTTTCCCCAGGAACCACCCGCCGATCCGCGGCGCCAACCCCCCAACGCGCCACACTGCGTCGCCGAGTTCCGGATAGCGCAGGAGCAGCGCGTCAGGCAGCCTGAGGACTTCACCCAACAACACCCGCCGCATCATTGCGGCGAACACTCGTACCTGGCGCCGGTGGCCACGCGCAGGGCGGCGAGCGTCACGGCGGAATGTCCCATTCGCGTTCCTCCGTCTGCACGGAGAGGGCCACGCCGTCGGTCCGTACGACGATCGTCCCGAGGCGGTCGGTTCTCAGCACCTGAACTCCCGCGGCGGCCAGCGTGCGCAGGACGTCGGCGCCAGGGTGGCCGTAGCTGTTTCCCGCGCCAACCGAGATCAGTGCGAGCCGGGGGTTGACCGCGCGGAGGAATGCAGGTGTCGTGCTCGTCACACTGCCGTGATGCCCGACCTTGAGCACCGTCGCCGCGAGGGCAAGGCTGTCATGGGCCAGCATCCACTCTTCCTCCGGGGCTTCCGCATCGCCGGTGAGGAGATAGCGAACGTTCCCGAATCGTGCGACCAGGACGCTGCTCGCCAGATTGGCGTCGTCGAGGCGCGAGGTCCACGCCGAGTCCGGAGCGAGAAATCGCAGGATCACGCCGTCGACGTTGAGCGATTCTCCGGGGCGGATCCGCTCCCACCGGGCACCTGTCGCGCGCGCGGCGCCGAGCGATTCGCGATAGCTACCACTTCCGCCGGGGAAGCCGGGGTCGAGGTAGAGCGCCGGTCGCACGGCATTGATGACGCTCGCCG
Organism: Gemmatimonadaceae bacterium; assembly: GCA_031359795.1. Taxonomy (GTDB): domain Bacteria; phylum Gemmatimonadota; class Gemmatimonadetes; order Gemmatimonadales; family Gemmatimonadaceae; genus JABFXC01. Next base: position 4,942 of record JANMAM010000226.1, on the reverse strand, counting down.
CGCCCCCCGCGTGGTCCATGTGTGGATGGGACAATACGAACGCCACGACATCGCCTCCGATCGCACGGAGATAGGGGACCACGGTCGTGCGCCCGGCATCCCCGCCCGCCCACGCTCGGCCGGCGTCGACGACAACCCAGCGGCCTAACGGGGTCCGCAGTGCCAGCGCGTCGCCCTGGCCGACGTCGAGCATGTGAAGCTCCATCTGGCCGAGCGGGCGCGGCACGATTGGCAGCAGGGGAATCGTGACGATGCAGGCGAGCGCCGCGATCGCCGGCGGCCACGGGTCGGCGGCGACACACGCCACGACGAGGAGCACCGAGCCGAGGCCGGCGATGCAGAGCGCGAGCGTGGTCGCGGCGACGTCGACCTGGGCGCCAGGAACCGCCGCCGACCAGTGTGCGACCCAGGTGAATGCCGCGAGCGCGGGGTGCGCCGCACCGGCGATGAAACGGGCCGCGTCCGGCCACCAGCCCATGACGAGCGCGAGGAACAGGATCGGCTGCGCGATCGCCATCAGCGGCGAGGCGACGAGGTTCGCGAGCGGTCCGATCATGCTCGCTCGCCCGAATCGCCAGGCGACGAGCGGCCCAGTCACCAGCGACGCGATCACCGAAGTCATCATCGCCAGGACGGCGGCATGCTTCCACCCGGTCAGCCGGCCGCGCAACCACCGCCGCTCGACGGCACCGGCCGCGATCAGCGCAACCATCCCCGCCACGCTCAATTGATAGCCGATGTCCGTCACGAGATGCGGATCGGTGAGCGGAGCCGCTGCGCCGATGGCGAGTGCCGCCCAGGGCGAGGTCGGCCGCTGCATGGCGCGGGAGGCGGCACTCGCGCCAAGCATCGCGACGGCGCGCACCGCCGGCGCCGGCGCCCCGATCACGGCGACGTACAGCGCGGTGAGCGCGACGCTGCCCCACCCCGCCCGGCTGCGGGCGAGGCCGAGCGCGCCTAACGTCGTCGTCACCGCCAGCGCGATCAATCCGACATGGAGCCCCGAGATCGACAACATGTGAATGAGGCCGGCGGCGGCGAATTCATCGCGCATCGCCCGCGGCAGCGTGCGCGTGTCGGCGACCAGCAGCGCGCGGGCGAGCGGAGCATCGCTGCCGAACGACGCGTCCACACTCAGCGTCGCGGCGGTCCGCCAGCGCGCGAGCGGGCCCGGTTCGCCGCTGCTCGACACGACACTGACGTTCGCCAACGAGAGCCCGCGCCGATCGAGGCGTGGAATGCCCCCGATGATCGTGGTCGTGCCGGCAGTCGCGCGACCGGACACGACGCTGGCCCAGGCGCGAATCGCGCAGTCGCCAGCGCGGACAGTGACCTCGCCGGTTTCGCCCGGGGTGAGGTCGACGGCCGGGACGACCGTCCACTCGGCGCGGCTCGCGACACCGATCGCACACGCGTGGTCACGGCGCTCGACCGCGCGCCCGATGCCGAGTCCGGCGACGAGCAGCCCCGCAATCGCGGCGAGTTGTCCGCTGCGCCGGAACGTGGCGGCGAACGCGACCCCCCCTCCGATGACAGCGCCCGTGCCTAACGTTCCAGCGAGGCCGGCAAGGAGCCCGGCGCCGTACGAGAGCAGTGCGATTGCGACGAGTGGCATCGGGGCCGAGGCCCCGCCGCTCGCCGATCGCGCTGCCGATCAGCTCACGCGGGGCGTCCCAAGTGGCGGCGTGGCGTGGCGCGGACGCGCCGCAACGTGCTTGAGCGCGTCCATGACCACGGAGATCAACTGCGCCTGTCCCGTCTCCGACTGAAGCTCGAGCCGGGACAGCACCGCGCCGCGCGGCGGATCGCCGGTGGCGTAGCGTGGACGAACGTGGTTGAGCGCGAGTGAGAGCGCGTCATCGCGGCACTTCGCGCAACCGCAGAAGTTTGCCACCCGCGTGCTCACCAGCTTGTAGACGTCGACGATCGCGTCCTCGAGGAGATTCTTCATCCGGCCATGGGCAGTGGCAGCCGCTCGCGCACGACGGCGCCGGTGAAGGTCGAGCCGGTCGTTCCGGTCAGCTCGACGGTGAAGTACTGGCCAACCAGCGTCTCATCACCCGGCAGCAGCACCGTCTTGAAGTCGCGCGTCCGGGCCTGTACCAGCTCCGCCCCACGCCGGGCGGTTTTCTCGACGAGCACTTCGTGGCGCGTGCCGAGGAGCGTCATGTTCCGCGCACGCGACGCCGATCGCACCGTGTCGATGAGGCGAGCGAGCCGCTCCGACGCGACGTCGTCGGGGATCGTCTCGCTCGCCGGCATTCGCGTCGCCGGTGTGCCGTCGCGCGGTGAGAACTTGAAGGTGAACGCGTCCTCGAACGCGAGCTCGCTCACGGCGCTCAGCGTCTCCGCGAAATCCGCTTCGCTCTCGCCAGGAAAGCCGACGATCACGTCAGTCGTGAGCGCGAGACCCGGAATCGCCGTGCGGAGCCGGTCGACACAGTCGAAGTAGCCCTCGCGCGAGTAGCGGCGAAGCATGCGCTTGAGCACGCGCGTCGATCCGGACTGCATCGGCAGGTGTACATGCTCGCACACCGCCTCGGTCTCGGCCATCGCCGCGATCACGCGATCACTGAAATCGTTAGGGTGAGGGCTCGTGAACCGAAGCCGCCGAATCCCGGGAACGGCACCGATCGCGCGAAGCAGATCAGCGAAGTCGTGGGTGCCGTCGTTGTACGAGTTGACGGTCTGGCCGAGCAGCACGACCTCGGTCATCCCGTCGGCGACGACTTCGCGCGTCTCGCGGACGACTTCCGCGAGCAGGCGCGATCTCTCGGTGCCGCGCGTCGTCGGCACGATGCAGTAGGTGCACTTGTAATCGCAGCCGCGCTGCACGGGGATCCACGCCTTGACCTTGTCGAAGCGGCGCGGCGTGAAGTCCTCGTAGTGCTCCTCGAGATCGAACGTCGTCGCGATCGCGCGCTCGCCGCGTCGCGCGCCCTCGACGAGCGCGGGCAGCGCGCGGTACCCATCGGGACCGATGACGAGGCTGACGTGTTTCGCCTTGGTCAGCAGCTGCGGGCCGAGCCGCTGTGCCATGCATCCCGTCACGCCGACGACGGTCTTCGGTCCCATGAACCGCTTCAGCTCGCCGAGCCGTCCGATGACGCGCTGCTCGGCGTGATCACGGATTGCGCAGGTGTTGACGAGGATCACGTCCGCGCCGTCAGGCTTGTCGACGGCATCGTAGCCATTGGCCGCGAGCTTTCCGAGCATCAGCTCGGAATCGCTGACGTTCATCTGGCAGCCGTAGGTCTCGATGTAGACCGTTGGACGTGCGGGAGGAGCCATGGACCTCGTCCGGCGTGACGTTAGGTGCAACCGCGTAAATATAGCTCCGACAGCCGGTTGACGCGATGAGCGAATTCTCGCTTCGGTGCTTCTGCGGGCGCGGCTCAAACCCGCTCGTAACCCGAATCACTGCTGATGCGTCCGTTTGACAGACAACCGGTGAGGCACTGTGCTTCGGGAGCTCCGCGAAGCGATGCGCACTCGCCACCCCCCCGTGGCTGTAGAGCGATTCACACGCGGCATTTTTTCTCGGAGAACTACGATGCGATCTACCTTCGTCAGGACCACAATGTTCGCGGCCGCGCTGCTCGGCGCCGCACTGCCCGCGGCCGGGCAGGGCTTCATCGAAGTCGGCGGTTTCGGATCGGCGGCGAAGTGGGATCCAAGCCTCCCCTACGGTACCCTCAGCTCGGGCGGCGCTCGCCTGACGCTCGCGTCAGGCTCGGGCCTCGCGACGTTCATGCTCGAGGGCGACGCGTCGTACTACAAGTACGCGCTCGGCGGCCCGCTCGGCGACGTGCAGATGCTCCCCGTCCACGTCCGGTACGCCTGGGCGCCCAGCTTCGGCCCGTACTCGATCATCATCGGCGCGGGTGGCGTTCGCAACCAGTACACCAACAAGCTCGCGGCCCAGCCGAGCATGCGGGACCTCGGCTACAGTGGCAACGTCGGCTTCCGCGTCGCGGCGGGCAACTATCTCTCGCTCCGCGTTGACGGCGTCGTCGATTACATCACGCACCCGATCACCGGGACCGCGCTGCGCAACACAAACCGATCGGTGCAGGCGGGGTTGAGCTTTCCGCTCTGGATCGGTCATGCGAAGGAGAAGCCGGCACCGGTCGCCGCGCCAATCGTTGCGGCTCCCCCGGTCGCTGCTGCGCCGGAGCGTGACACCGACAACGACGGCATCGGCGACTCCCATGACCAGTGCGCGCGAACAGCGCCTGGCTCGAGCGTCGACGGCGCGGGCTGCCCGGTCTATTACGACAGCGACAATGATGGCGTGATCGACCCGAAGGACCTCTGCGCGACGACGCCCCCCAACGCCGCGGTCGATGGACATGGCTGCGGACTGGCCGGCGACGTGGATAACGACGGCGTGCCCGACCTGCGCGACCGCTGCCCATCTACCCCGTCCGGCACGGCCGTGAACTCGGTTGGCTGCGCGCTGCCAGTGGTTCCGGTCGCCGAAGCTGACGGCGACAAGGATGGCGTTCCTGATTCGCGCGACAAGTGCCTCGAATCGCCGGCCGGTTCGGCGGTCGATTCGATCGGCTGCCCGGTCCCGCTCTTCAAGAACAATGAGCGGACCGTCACCCTTCGCGGCGTGAACTTCGAGCCGTCGAAGGACGACCTGCTCCCGAGCTCGATGCAGATTCTCGACGACGTCGCTCGCCAGCTGCTCGAGTCACCGTCGGTGAAGGTCGAAGTCGGCGGACACACCGATGCAAAGGGCAAGTACACGAGCAACGTGCGGCTCTCGGTCCAACGCGCCGAGGCGGTACGGGCCTACCTGATCATGCGCGGTGTCGGTTCGGAGCGACTGATCGCGCGCGGCTACGGGCCGGACAAGCCGGTGAGCGGAAACACGAGCGTGACCGGGAGAGCGATGAACCGGCGCGTCGAGTTGACTCGCGTCGACTAACGCGCA
>JANMAM010000207.1:0-8770 GCA_031359795.1 Gemmatimonadaceae bacterium | reverse complement strand
CCGTGGACCGACGCGTAACGCGCGACAAAACGCCAGCGGTGCCCCGACGCGGATGGGTGCGGAGGAAACGTCGGGGCGATCATCAGGACGCGCTTCATCCGACCTGCACCGGGCTTCTCGGTTGATCGCTGGGCGCCGGCGAGGTGGCTGTCAGATACTTCACAAGGCGCTCCGCCTGCCGCTCCCAGGAGAACCGTCCAATGCCTAACTCTCGCGAGCGAGATTGCGCCGCAGCTAGAACTTCTGGCGATGCGATGAGCGCGTCGATCGCCCGCGCGAGGGCGACGTGGTCGCCCGGAGCATAAAGCGTCCCCGCGCCCCGAGCCTGCTCCAAAATCGCACGCTGTCCCGGCGTGTCGGTCGCGACGACCGCGATGCCCGCCGTGAAATACAGCATCAGCTTGTTGGTGATACAGAGCTGGCGATTCATCGTGACCGGCTGCTCGAGCGCAAGACCGATATCATGCTCGGCCGCGAGCGACGGAAGGTCCGGGGGCGGCGCAACCGGATGGAAATAAAGTGCGTCTGCTACGCCGAGCCTCTTCGCGAGCGACGTGAGCTCGGCGCGAACGTCGTCACGGAGAATGCCTCGCAGATGCAGTTCGACGGCGCGGCCGACAAGCGGCATCGCGTGCAGAACGTCCTGCAGCCCACGGTCCAGCCCAATGACCTGCGAATACCAGTACAACGACACCGGCGCACCCGGCAGCGCCGGCGCACGCGGAGGAAGCAACTCGGACGGGAACACGTTGAGGACGATTTCGGGCATTCGTACATCATACCGCCGCACAAGCTCCTCAGCGATGCCAGGCGAACTTGCGGTCATGCGCTCACAGAGCGGCAGATAGCGCCTCTCCGTCACCGAGATGATCCGCCTGTCGAGGGCATTGCGGGGGATATCCGGAAGTTCCTCGGCATGCAAATCCTCGGCGTCGAATCCCAGCTGCGCGCCCAGGATTTTCGCAGCTCGCGCTGCCGGTGGCAGGGCAGGCGCGTGATGGGCGATCACCAGATCCGCCGGCTGCTCAAGCGCGCGTCGCAGCATCGTGTGTCGATTCCGCGCTATCGCCGCATCGACGACGAACGGAGCGTCGACGCCGATCCTCACGAGCTCGCGCGCGACGCGCTGCCGAATCGTCTTCAGGACCCAATGCGCGCGTCGCAGCAACCCGGCAGGCGCGGTCTGCACTGTGTCGAGCACCCACAGCTTTCCAGCGATTGTCCGGGCGTCGCGTGCAAGGTCGTTCGCATTCCGGGGATGCGACGAAACAACTCGAACTAGGTGGCCCGCAGCCGCGAGGGCATCGGCCTCCTTCACCACGCGCGGATTGTCGCTGACAATCGCAGTGGTCACGATGCACACGCGACGCTGACCCGATCGGGGAGGCATTGCGTGCGCGGCGCCGCCCGCCACGTCCCTCACGTGCCACCGGCGAGCGCGCGCCGGATGGAGCGTCCGACCGTGGCAAGCGCCTCAACACGCTGAAGACCGAAGAGGCGCGTTGGAAGTCGCAGCCGTTCGGAAACGAGTTCGAAGTAGCGCGGATAGAGTGCGAACGCGCGCGCCTCTGCGCGACGGGACTCACGGGGGTTTATGACCGCCAGTTCGCGGGCGACGGCGACGTACGCGGCGGCGAGAGATCGCGCGCGAGGCGGCGTCAGCGTACTCGTTCTTTGCCAGGTCGCCTCGCGATTCTCCGCGTTATCCATGCACGCGAGCCAGAAGCCTTCCGGCGACTGGCGCGACGCGCGCTCGGGGCTCGCGTGTTCGCGCATGACGAATCCGGACAGACCCGGCTGCCGTTCGTATCGGGCACCAGCATCGATCAGGGCGAACTGGTATCGCAAATCCTCGACAACGCGCATCGACTCGGGCATCCGCACGCTGCCCACCGTTCCACGCCGAGCGAGCAGCGCGCCGAGTTGTACGAATCCAGTCTCGGTGATCAAATCAGCGGCTGGGTCGTCCCCGATCGTCGGGAAAAAGTCCACTCGCTTCGCTGCCGCGAGCCCCATTCCGGTGTCGAAAGCGCGCTGGAATCCCCCCCACACCACATCAGCGTTCGTCGACTGCATGACGTCGACCTGCCGCGAAACCTTCCACGGCTCGAGGACGTCGTCCGCGTCGAGAAACTGGAGGAATTGCCCGGTCGCGGCATCGAGGCCACGGTTCCGCGCCGCGGCGGGCCCGCGGCCAGACTCGCGGATGATCTGAAGATCGAGCCTGCCGGCGAATTCGCTCGCGATCGATGCTGTGCTGTCCGTCGATCCGTCGTCGACGACGATCACCTCAAGCGCCGGGTGGTCCTGAGCCGCTACACTGTCGAGTGCATCCCTGATCCAGGCCGCCGCGTTGCGCGCCGGAATGATCACCGACACCCGTGATTCGCCACTCCCGTTCCATGAAGGATCGGTCGGGAGGATGACCATTGGTATTGCCTCGCCGGGGACCGCGGGCCGGGCGTCCCTCAGGACGCGCGGGTACCGCGCTCGCGATCTGTGAGGCGCTGGGACGCCGAGAGCGGCACCTTCATCAGGTCTTCGCGGCGGCGGTGTGTCTCATCGATTGCCGCGAATGGCTTACTGATCTCACCGCCGCCGCTGCTGCCGGACTGCCACGACCGCTCCTGAACGAGCACACCGGGCCAGAGCTGCACGATCTTCGCCTGGACCGACGACCGGAGTTCGCCAGCAATCGTGTGCATGTGGGACAGGGCGGTCTCGTTGCCCGCGCCGTCCTTCCAGAGAACAAGGGATCCGATGCGGTGATCGCCCTCGATCAGTGGGAGCTTGATCTCCCAAAGACTCGGGTCTTCGTGGTCGCCCTTGTTCCAGGACCAGATCGCGATGTCGTCTTCGAGTCGCCGATCGTCCAGCGTACCGACACTCGCGGAGCGGACGAACGACGGCCGCAAGCGGACCTCCGCGCGCAAGAAGTCATCTGCACCGAAGCTCGACTCCAGAATGTCGAAGACGCGCTCGAGATCGCGCTGGCGCGCGATCCGCACGCCCGCCTCGCGCATGCGAACGCCTTTCCCAATCACGTGCCGCTGCTGCACGCCCTTTCTCAACAGGCGGCCAAGCTCCTCGAACTCGTAATAGCGGAGGCGCTGAACGACGAAGCCCGCACCCAGGCCGACCACCGCAAGCACGATGGCGACGTAGCCGGATTGATTGACCAGCAGCATGCCGCCTAACGCGAGTACGGCGCACCCCGCGTACATCAACAACGCGACCTTCGCCGGCGAGTGACCGAGGCTTAACAGTCGGTGGTGGATGTGCCCGCGGTCGGCGCTGAAAATCGGCTGGCCGCGCAGGAAACGGCGGATGATCGCGAGCGACGTATCGAGCACCGGCAGGCCGAGCGAGACGAGGGGGATCGCGATCGCGACAACCGTTGATCCCTTCTGAGAGCTGATCGCGCCCATCCCGGCGAGCATGAACCCGAGGAAGAGCGAGCCGGAGTCACCGAGGAAGATCGACGCCGGGTGGAAGTTGTAGCGGAGGAAGCCAAGGGTCGCGCCAGCCAGGGCGAGCGTGACGAGCGCCGCACCGGCCTGCCCGTTGATCGTCGCCACCACGAACATCGTCGTCAGCGCGAACATCGCAGCACCCGACGCGAGCCCATCGAGCCCATCGATCAGGTTGAACGCGTTCGTCAGCCCGACGAACCAGAAAATCGTGAAGAACAGCGACATCACGGGCCCGAACCCGATCTGGCCGATCAGCGGGAGCGCGATGGTGTCGATACGCACGCCTGCCGCAAAGATCGCGGTCGCAATCGCGATCTGGATGGCGAACTTGTAACGCGCGCGAAGCTGGCGCAGGTCGTCGTAGAGTCCAAGCACGAATGTCGCCGCACCGCCGATCACGATGATGGCGAGCTGCGAGCCCGCGAGTCCAACGCCCTCGAAGCCATCGCGAAGAGTCAGCACGATCAACGCGACCGCGACCGACAGAAAAATCGCGATTCCGCCGACACGCGGGATCTGCCGCGTGTGAAGCTTGCGATGATCAGTCGGGTCGAATATGCCCGCGCGCGTCGCGCGCTCGCGAACCAGGTAGGTGAGCGCGAGCGATGCGATGAGGCTCGTGGCGAATGCCAGAACCGAGAGTTTTATCGAGGCGTGTTGCACTTAGTTCACGTGCCGACTGGTACGGACAGCAATTCCTCCCAAGAACAAGCAAGATCGGTGCCGAGGAAAGCCCTTGGCGCACTCCCCTCCAGCGGGGATTCATTGTCTGCCTAACTCAATCCTGCACGGTCACTTAGCGACGGTGCGCGTCCGCTGAAAAAAGGCGCCCCCCGGTGTTCGGTGAGCGCCTCGGGGATCGGGTCGGACAATATGCCTACGCTACGGTCACCCTCGCCCCCCCTCTCCTCAAACGCCCCGCCAGCGCCTCATCGACCCGCGCCCTCAGCACGATCTCATCCCCATCCATCCGCTGGTCGATTACCTCGGCGCCCCTGTGAAGTTCCGCAAGCAGCTTTCCCTCCCCGCTGCCCATCCGCACCTCGGCCAGCGAGCTCCGCGCCCTTAGCGCGACAATCAGCGCTCGCCGCAATCCTTCCAGCCCTCCCTCATCCACGCTCGACACGAACACCGAGTTAGGCAGCAGATTGCCAATCCGCTCGCGCATTGCGGCAAGCGTTGCATCCTCCAGCTGGTCGATCTTGTTGAACACGTGGAGCACGGGTTTTTCCTGCAACCCGAGCTCCGCGAGCACCTGATCGACCACGACTCGCTGCTCCTCCCACTGCGGGTGACTGGCGTCGATCACGTGCAGCAGGATGTCAGCGTCGCTGACCTCCTCCAATGTCGCGCGGAAGGATGCGACCAGCTGGTGCGGCAGCTTCCGGACGAATCCAACCGTGTCGGTCACGAGGACCTTTCCATGCTCGCCGAGCTCCACTTCCCGCGTCAGCGGGTCGAGCGTCGCGAAGAGGCGGTTCTCCACGAAAATATCCTGCGCGCCCGAAAGGGAGCGCAGGATCGAGGACTTCCCGGCATTTGTGTAGCCAACGAGGGATGCGCGAAATTGTCCGCGGCGCGACTGACGCTGAATCTCCCGCTGCCTCTGTACATCGGTCAGCCGATCCTTCAACAGCTTGATCCGCTGGTTGATCAACCGCCGGTCGCTCTCGAGCTGAGTCTCACCGGGTCCGCGCACACCGATGCCACCGCGAAACTTCTCGAGGTGCGTCCACATCCGCGTCAGGCGAGGCAGCGTGTACTCGAGCTGCGCCAGCTCGACTTGCATCTTTGCCTCGGCGCTTCGCGCCCGCGTCGCGAAGATGTCCAGGATCAGCTCCGCGCGATCGACGACCCGCGTCGCGATCATCTCCTCGATGTTCTTTCCCTGCGATGGCGTCAGCTCGTCGTCGAAGATCACCAGCGTCGCTTCGAGGTCGACAACTTTCTGACGAAGCTCGTCGATCTTTCCCTTGCCGAGGTACGTCGCGGAGTTCGGCTTGTCGATCTGCTGCGTCAGTTCGCCGACGATCTGCGCGCCAGCGGTGTCGGCGAGCGCCGCGAGCTCGCGTAGATGCTCGTCGAGCGAGTGGCGCGCACTCGTGCGCTTCCGCGGCGCGCCCACCAGCACGGCGCGCTCGGCGGGAGCGCTCAGGGAAATCGATTCTTTTGCGATGAGGCGCTACCAGCTACTTGAAGGACACGGCCGGCGAAAAGCGGCCCGACTTGTCGTAGGGAACCGTAAAGTTACCGAGCACAGTCGCGACCGTGAAGTCACCCATCACGCGGTACGGGACAGAGCCCATCGCAAGGAGTTGCTTCCCGGCGCTGCCGATGCCGGAATATGTAAAGTTCACCGGAATGCGGACCTCGAGATCCTTGCCCCCGTCAACCGACATGCGCGAATCCAGCGACCCGGTCGCGAATGACACTGTGTCGACGAGCAGGTTGTACGTCACGCGCGATGCATCGAGCCGGAAGTTGTTCGGGTTGTGGACGTTCATCACCACGTCAACCGAACCTCCCGACAGCCCGAGTCCCGTAACCTTGACATCCTTCACGTTTACCTCGGGCTGCGCGAACACCTGCTTTCCCGCGCTCGCACAGCCGGCCACTGTCGCCATCGCCATTGCCGCGGCGACCGTCGTCATCCTTCGCATCTGGACCCTCCACGTACGTTGAAATTTTAGTCCGACTGCTCACTGGCCTGCTCACCCGCTGACTGCTCGCCTAACGCTCGGCGTTTGCGCTCCTCCCACCACGCGAGGCGCTTCGCGATCTCCTTCTCGAAGCCGAATCCGCCCGGCTTGTACAGTTCTTCACCGACCAGCCGGTCGGGCAGATACTCCTGCGGAATGTACGCATCCGGTGAGTCGTGCGCGTATTGATACCCTCTGTTGTAGCCCAGTTCCTTCATCAGCTTCGTCGGCGCGTTGCGGATGTGTAGCGGCACCGGCTCCGCTGGATGCGCAGCCGCGAGCTCGAGTGCCGCCGAGAGCGCCGCCTTGCTGCTGTTCGATTTCGGCGCTGTCGCCAAGTAGATCGTCATCTCGGCGAGTGGTAGATAACCCTCCGGCGCGCCAAGCATGTGATAGGCATCACGGGCCGCCACCGAGAGCTTGAGCGCCTCGGGGTCCGCGAGCCAGATGTCCTCCGCCGCCATCGCGATCGCTCGGCGAAAGATCGTCATCGGGTCTTCCCCGCCGAGCAACATGCGTCCCATCCAGTACAGCGCCGCATGGGCATCGCTTCCCCGCAACGACTTGTGATACGCGGAGAGCATGTTGTAGTTCTCTTCGCGACCCTTGTCATAACGCGCGACCCGGAGCTGCAGCGCTTCACGCGCGACGTCGCGAGTGATGTGGCCGCCATCGCCAACGTGCTTCGCGGCGGCGTCGAGAACCATGAGCGCCCGGCGCGCGTCGCCGTCGGCTTCCTCGGCGATGAACTCGATCGCCGCATCGTCGACATTCAGCCCCATCGCGCCCAGTCCGCGATCCCGGTCCTCGGCCGCCAACCGAACCACGACTTGGAGGTCATCGGCACACAACGGCTGCAGTACGAATACACGCACTCGCGACAACAGCGCGCCGTTGATCTCGAAAGATGGGTTTTCCGTCGTCGCGCCAACGAGCGTGACGGTGCCAGCTTCGACATGCGGAAGAAATGCATCCTGCTGCGCCGTGTTCAGCCGGTGGATCTCATCCGCGAAGAGAATCGTTCCCTTTCCCTGGCCATCGAGACGGTCCTCCGCTTCGCTGACGATCTCGCGGATCCGCGGCACTCCTTCGGTGACTGCCGAGAAGGGCACGAATGCGCGATCGGTATACTGCGCGATGAGCCGCGCGAGCGTTGTCTTTCCGGTGCCTGGTGGTCCCCACAGCACCATCGACGACACCCGTCCCGAGGCGATCTCCTCACGCAATGGCTTCCCGGGCGCGAGGATGTGTGCCTGCCCGACGTACTCGTCGAGCGTGCGCGGGCGCATCCGCGCGGCGAGCGGCTGAGTACCCGCGGTTGCGGCAAAGAGACCTGGTTCGCGTGGGCCACCGGGGCGCCGCTTCACTGGCATATCGAGATCAACTCCGGGTGTCGAGTGGCATACGGGATGCCTTGCGAGAGGCGCGCCAGTATCGGGAATCGCTCGCCGCTGGTCGCATATTGTTTAGATTCGGTGGGCTGCAGCGGCCGGCGCGTTTCCGGGGCTTTGCGCGCACCGGCTGTCCCTCTTGGAACTCGAGGAAACGATTGATGCTGAGCCGTACTGCGAAGGACGTGTTCTATAAGGCAGCCGGACCGCTGATGAAAGCCAACGGCTGGATTTATCGGAGCGTCCGCGCGCCGCGGACCGGGCCTCTCCGCGTGCAGCTCGGACCCGGCCAGAAAAACTACATCGACGGCTGGGTTAACGTCGATGCGAACACCTTCTCCGGGAAGTGCGACATCTGGGCCGACTTGCGCAATCCGCTGCCCCTGCGCGACGCAACGGTCGAAGCGATGTACTCGCACCACGTGATCGAGCACCTGCCGGACCTTCGCGCTCACTTCACGGACGTCCTCCGCTGCCTCGAGCCCGGCGGGATGTATCGCGTTGGCGGTCCGAATGGCGACAACGCAATCCGGAAATTCCTCGACAACGACAGCCGCTGGTTCAGCGACTTTCCGGATTCGCGGGCGAGCATCGGCGGCCGCTTCGAGAATTTTGTCTTTTGCCGCCAGGAGCATCTCACGATTCTCACCTACTCGCACCTCGAGGAGATCATGACGAGCGTTGGGTTCGTCAATCTCCGGCGCTGCCTGCCCACCAAGGAGACGCGTCGCCCCGATGTCTTCGGCGTGTGCTTGAAGTTGGAGTACGAGGACGATCTAGCGTTTCCCCATACGCTGATGATCGAGGCCGAGAAGCGTCGATAGTCGCGGTCAGGCGTTCGGCGTCACCCCGCCACCGCCCGCGCCGCAAAAAACAGCGCACTCCCCACGAAAAACGACAGCGGCAGCCGCCAGTCATGCTTCGCCTGGAACTCCGGCACGAGGTTCGACGCGGCGACATAGAGCGTCACCCCGGCCGAGAGCGCGAGCCCGTGCCTCGTCAGCGCCGGAATGCCATCGGTGAGCGCGACGCCCACGATCGTCGCCCCGCCTAACGCCGCGGCGGCGAGCAGCGCCCGACGCCGCGAGGCGCCCGCTGCAAGGAAGAGGCTCGAGATCGCCAGCCCTTCGGGAAACTTGTGCAGCAGCACCGCCACGAAGATGAGCGTCCCGACGGTGGAGTTGACACTGAATCCGCTCGCGATCGC
>JANMAM010000199.1:0-2490 GCA_031359795.1 Gemmatimonadaceae bacterium | reverse complement strand
CCCGGAAGGCCGGATCGAGCCACAGTGGGGCTTCGCGCGCTCGGACACCCAGGCGACTCGCCTGTCGCAGCACTACGGCATGCAGATCAGCGCCTTCACTCCGTTCAGCCGCGACGTCGCGACGAAGCTGTTCGAGACGGGGAAGGCATCCACGATGACGGGCCAGGTGTCGGGCGGCACGCCGCTGCTCACCTATTTTGGTTCGCTGCGCGGCTATCGCGAGGACGGACCCTTCACCGCAAATAATTTCAACTGGCAGGACGCCACGTCGCCGACGCCCCGTGGCGTGAAGATGAAGGACATCAACAACCGGTATCAGGGCACCCTGAGCCTCGGCCTCTCACCGTCGCGGACGTTCAAGCTGCAGTCGAACGTGCTGTACGCCAACACGCACAACGAGATCCCCGAGAACAACAACAGCATCTACGCGCCGTACACGGTCGCGCTTTTCTCCAAGCCGGAGAATGCGCAGTGCAACGCGTCCAAGACGAGTCCCACCGACCCGACGAATGGGAGCCGGGGCGATGGCCTCTGTATCAACAGGGGAAATCCCACTGGCGCCAGCACCTTCGGGACGATGAGCGAGCTGGTGCAGAACGCCATCAAGCAGGACGCCCGGCACTTCAATGGCCGTGTGCGCGCGAGCTATATCCCGATCGCCGAGTTCAACGTCGACGCGACGTTCGGCGTGGATTTCACGGCGCAGCGCTCCACCGCCTTCATCCCGTTCGGCAACAACTTCGATGCGCGCATCAACCGGGCGAACGCCGGCTCGGCGAGCGTCGACGATCGCACGCATCAGGAGCTCACCGCGAGCGTCAACGGCGGGTACACGCGCGCACTGTCGAAGATGTTCTCGTCGAATCTCATCTTCGGCGCGCAGGGCTTCCTCACGCGCGACAACGATGAAAGCTCCTCCAACCAGGGCTTCCCCGGTCCTGGCATCGAGGTGGTGGGCGGTGGCTCTACGCCGCAGGTGTTCGAGTCGTTCAGCTCCATCGTGAATGCTGGCTACTTCGCGCAGGAGCAGGTCGGCATCAGTGACTGGATCTTCGTCACCGGCGGCGCGCGCTACGATTACAACAGCGCATTCGGCAAGTCGGAGGGTGGCGTCGTCTATCCGCAGGCCTCGATCTCGATCATCCCGAGCGACCGGCCGGCGTGGAAGAACGGGCGGATGGCGAATCATCTGTCCACCCTGCGGCTTCGCGCCGCATTGGGACGTGCCGGACGTCAGCCCGGTGCGTTCGACAAGCTGACCACCTACGCTGCACTGACCTCGCCCACGGGCAGCGGTCTCGTGCCGGCCAATCTGGGCAATCCCGACCTGCGCCCGGAGATCTCGACGGAGTTCGAGGTTGGGGCAGAGTTCGGTCTGTTCCAGGATCGCGCGTCGGTCGAGTTCACGCGGTGGCAGCGTGTCGTCAAGGATGCGCTGTATGCGCGCCAGTTCCCCGTCACGGGCGGCTTCACCGCGGCGCAGCTCGTCAACATCGGCGAGATGCGTGCGTTCGGGTGGGAGCTCAAGACGAAGGCGTTCCTGCTCAACCGTCCCGACCTGTCGCTCGATGTGTACGGCAGCACGGGGTTCCTGAGCCAGATCGTCTCCAGCCTGGGTGGCGCGCCGCCGGTGAAGGTTGGTGGCAGCTATCCCCGCTACCGCAACTTCGTGAAGGAGGGCTACACACCCGGCGCCTTCTTCGGGGGCAAGCTCCCGAGTGCCTGTGCGGCGGGGGCGACGAAGACGGCGGGAGGCGGCGTCTGCCTGCAGGCGGGCCAGTTGCCGTTCGACACCAACAAGGATGGACGTCCGGACACCGAAGCAGAGCTCTTGGCGTACCTCGCGGTTCCGCGCTCGCTCGCCAATGTCGATCCGCTCGCCGCGGATGACGACGCGAACGGGGACAAGCTCGACCACTACGACGGCAAGCCATTCCCCGATTTCGAGGGCTCGTTCGGCGGCTCGATGACCGTCCGGAAGAACTGGCGTGTCGGAACGAACCTCGAGTACCGGTTCGGCAACTACACCATCTCCGATCTCACCGGTGCCTTCCGGCGCGCCAATCCCACGAATGGCGGCAACACGGAACTGCGGGCACGCACCGAAGCCGCGATCCTCAACCCCGCCAGCACCCCGCAGCAGCGGCTGGAAGCAGCCAACGTCTATGCCTACCAGCTGAAGGGGCTGTCGCCATACGACGGGCTCAATCAGCAGTTCAAGGGTGATTTCCTCCGCTGGCGCGAGCTGTCGCTCACGTACACGCCGCCGTCACGGATCGCCGCGCTCGCCGGCGGATCGGATCTCGCCATCACGTTCGCCGCACGGAACTTCGCGCTGTGGACGAAATATCCCGGCGTGGATCCCGAAGTGAACGTCTTCAGCCGTCGCTCGAGTGGCAGCACGGATGCCAACTTCGGCGAAGGGATCGATGCATTCGGCTTCCCGATCCCACGCTCCTTCAGCCTCAACGTCCGGGTAGGGTTCTGACC
>JANMAM010000197.1:0-3950 GCA_031359795.1 Gemmatimonadaceae bacterium | reverse complement strand
CGTCATCGCTTCGGTCTGGTCGTGCGTGACGTAGATCGAAGTCACGTCGAGCCGCCGCTGCAGGCGCGAAATCTCGCGCCGCGTCTGGACGCGGAGCTTCGCGTCGAGATTCGAGAGCGGCTCGTCAAAGAGAAACACCTTCGGCTGCCGCACAATCGCCCGCCCGATCGCGACGCGCTGCCGCTGTCCGCCGGAGAGCTGCCGCGGCGTTCGGTCGAGGAGCGGTACCATGTCGAGCATCTGCGCGGCGTCCATGATCCGCTTCTCGATGTCGGCGGGCGACATTTTCCGGATCTTGAGCGCGAAGCGCATGTTGTCGCGCACGCTCATGTGCGGGTAGAGCGCGTAGCTCTGGAACACCATCGCGATGTCGCGCTGCGCCGGGGCGAGATCGTTGACGAGCTTGCCGTCGATCAGCAGGCGGCCTTCGGTGATCGATTCGAGGCCGGCGATCATGCGCAGCGTGGTGCTCTTGCCGCACCCCGACGGCCCGACGAGGACGACCAGCTCGCCGTCGGCGACCTCGAGGTCCACACCGTGCACGGCGACGCTGCCACCCTCGTATACTTTACGGATTCCCTGCAGCGTCAGGCGCGCCATGATGCCTCCCGTCGCGTGATTCCCAAGCCGCAACGATGACCGACTCGTATCGTTTTCCTGAAGGATTTCTCTGGGGTGCGGCAACGTCCGCGTACCAGATCGAAGGTTCCCCTCTCGCCGACGGCGCGGGGCCGAGCATCTGGGAGCGCTTCGCGCACACCCCGGGGATGATGCACAACGACGACACCGGCGACATCGCGTGCGACCATTACAACCGGTGGAAGCACGACGTCGCGCTGATGAGTGAGCTTGGGCTCAGGAGCTATCGCTTCTCGATCGCCTGGGCGCGCGTGCTTCCGTCGGGGCGCGGCACCGTCAACAAGAAGGGGCTCGCCTTCTACGAGCGCCTCGTCGACGCATTGCTCGCGCGCAACATCAAGCCGCTGGTCACGCTCTATCACTGGGATCTCCCGGCCGCGCTCGATGACATGGGCGGTTGGCTGAATCGCGACATCGCCGACTGGTTCGCCGACTACGCCACGGTGATGTACAAGGCACTCGGCGATCGAGTGCCGATGTGGGCGACGCTGAACGAGCCGTGGGTCGTTGCCGATGGCGGCTACCTGCACGGGCTGCTCGCGCCGGGGCACCGCAGCTTGTACGAGCCGCCGATCGTCTCGCACAACCTGATGCGCGCGCACGGCGCCGGTGTGCTCGCGTATCGCACGGTCGCAAAGCACCAGGTCGGACTCGTTGTCAATCTCGAGCCGAAGCATCCGGCGTCCGATTCCGCGGCCGATCGCGACGCAGTGAAGCGTGGCGACGCGTACATGAACAGGCAGTACCTCGACCCCGCGATGCTCGGCAGCTATCCGCCGGAGATGAAGGAGATCTACGGCGACGCCTGGCCGGAGTTCCCCGCCGAGGACTTCACGCTGATCAAGCAGCCGATCGACTTCCTCGGTATCAATTACTACACGCGGAGTGTGACCGAGTACGACGAGGACAGGTGGCCGTTCTACGCCCGCGCCGTGAAACAGCCTAACGCGACGTACACCGAGACGAACTGGGAAGTCTACGCCGACGGCTTGCGCGAGACCCTCGAGTGGGTGACCGCGCGGTACGGGCGCATCCCGCTCTACGTAACAGAGAACGGCGCGGCGTTCTTTGATCCGCCGGTTGCGATCGACGGTGTCGTCAGCGACCCGAATCGCGTTCACTACTATCGCGAGCACCTGCGGGCGGTGCACACGGCGATGACCAACGGCGCCGACATGCGGGGGTACTTCGCCTGGAGCCTGATGGACAACCTCGAGTGGAGCCACGGCTTCGCGAAGCGGTTCGGGATCGTGCACGTGAACTTCGCGACGCAGGAACGCACGATCAAGGAAAGCGGGAAGTACTACCGCCGCGTGATCGAAACCAACGGCGCCGCGCTCGGGTGAACGGCGCTGCGGGGCGTTACGATGCACGACACCTCGCGCTTCACGCTGCGCGGCAGGGGCTCGGAGTTTGCTCCCCCGGCTGGCGCCGGATGGTCGCTGCACCCCGACCCCTGCCGCTTCGCTGCATCGGTGCGTGATTGGGGGCATCAGTGACCGAAGGCGATGGTCGCCGGCAGGGAGTGAATCACGATCTCACTACCGTTAGTCGTGACCGGCTTGCCGTTGATGGTGGCGGTGAGGATCGGGGTGTCGTAGGGAGAGTGGACGACGACTCCGGCCTTTGGGATGCGAAGCGTTCCGCCGATCTGCACAGTCACGCGGCGACCGCCGCCGGTCATGGTCAGGTCGAGGGCGCCTAACGATGTGCGGAGGCCCGAGACACGAACACCGGGGGCGAGGTTCGCCCACTGCTCGGGAATGCCGGCGCCGATGACGAGTGCGCCGTCTTCGCGCTCGTAGGCGATCATGTCGATCACGGAGCGGATGTAGTCGGAGCCGACCCAGGTGTGGGGCATGTCGCCGATGAAGCCGGGAAAGCGGACGTCGCGATAGACGACTTCGCCCCACTGGTGCCATGCCAACGGGCGCCGGTCGGCCATCAGCATCGCGGCGACGGCGATCGCTCGCTGCTTCTGGCCAAGCCTCACCAGCGCGCCGACGTTGCGCCATTCGTAGGGCGTGTAGTCCTTCCCCTTTGCGCTATCGCGGCGGGCGAGCATCTGGCTCCAGTAGCGATTCCACGTCGCATCGACCGCCTTGCGCGGCAGGCGCGATAGCTCGCCACCTGGGGCGAGGGCAATGGTGGTGCTGGTCGCGTCGAAGTCGCCGAGGTCGGCCGCGCCGGGGATGTAGTCGACGTTATGCGCGCGCTGCGAGAGCGTGATGGTCTCGAGGATGCTCGCGCGGAGCGAATCGGCAAGCGCGGCGAATCGGCGCTG
The DNA here is from genome assembly GCA_031359795.1 of Gemmatimonadaceae bacterium. GTDB lineage: Bacteria > Gemmatimonadota > Gemmatimonadetes > Gemmatimonadales > Gemmatimonadaceae > JABFXC01. Next base: position 1,027 of record JANMAM010000197.1, on the reverse strand, counting down.
CTCCGCCGTGTGGCCTAACGCCCCGGCGAGCAGCGCCGCATCCTTCAGCCCGGTCAGTGCCCAGAAGTCATCCCAGTAGGAGTGCATCGGCTTTGCCGAGTAGCCTTCGTGGCTGATCGACGGCGGGAGGATGCCGCGGAACATGCGGGCGCTTCCGGTATCGTAGGCCGGGGTCAGGCGCTGGGCGCGCAGGCTGTCGATGTAACCGGCCGCGGCAACGACGCGCGGCCACATCCGCCGGGCGAGCGCGGTGTCGCCGCTGAACTGCCAGTACTGGGTGATGAGGTGAATCAGCTCGCCGTGGCTGTCGTGCTCGGGCACCGGGTCGGCGCCGCGGGTGTCGACGCAGCAGGGCACCTTGCCATTCCTGTACTGGAATGGCGCGTACCAGTTGATGTAGTCGCGAACCTCGCTGGTATGTCCCAGTTCGAGGAGTGCGGTGGACATCATTGCACCGTCGCGGATCCACGAACGCGCGTACGAACGCGCGCCGGGGCGGATGGCCGGACCGTCGCGATTGATCAGGATGTGTGCGAGCGCGGTCCGGAGCGTGGCCGCGTAATCGGCGCCACTGCCGCCCAGATCGATGCGAACGCGGTCGAGACTCGCGCGCCACGCCGCGGTCGCGCGGGCCATCGCGGGCCCGGCAGCTGAAGGCGTGCGGGGAGACCCTGCGTCGAGGGGGACAGCGATCCAGATGTCACGCGACCCGCCCGCGGGGATCGCGGTGGCGAACGAGAGCACTCCCGAGGCGCGGCGCCCCGCGTCGCGAACCGCGGTGCGGGGCGGGACCGCTCCCTCGCGCAACCAGTCCGTGACATCCCCCGCATCGAACGACGACGCACCAAAGCGCGATGCCGCCGTCAGGGGAACGACCTGCTGTGTCCCGTTGACGACCGCGCCGCGCGCCGAGAGCCGGATGCTGTCGATCGGCGCGACGCCGCCCTTGACGGTGAGAAATTGCCAGGACGGGTTCACCTGAAAGGGCCGGATCGCGAGATGCAGCGTCGGCGTGCGCGCGGCGGCG
>JANMAM010000017.1:0-47003 GCA_031359795.1 Gemmatimonadaceae bacterium | reverse complement strand
TTGAGGACCTGGACCTGCGCGTCTTCGATCGGCTGACCCTGATCCCCGGTGATCGTGCCACCGATCGTGCCGGTCGTTGACTGGGCGGCGAGCGAATGAGGAGCCAGCCCCGCCGCGCCCAGGAACAGGACAGCGAGGAGTGCAATCTTACGACGTGAACTCATGTGGTGGGTCTCCGCGGGAATGGTCGCGAGTCGGCCTCAACCAGCGCCGAATGGCCGGGGTCGCGAGGAGCACAAGCTACGACCGCCAACGCCGCAGGGTCAAGTGAAAATCTCCCGCCCGCCGCGCCGTTGACCGGGCTGTTACCTCCGGCGACCTTTCAGTCACCTTGCAGATGATGCACCCACTCTCGCCGACGCGGCGAGGCGACGCGTGAACGCGTCGCTGGCCGCATTCCTTTTCTGGATTTCCGTCGCGGTCTGCGCGGTCGCCGAGCTGGCGATCGTTGCCGCGACGGCGCGCGCATCGCGGCGACCCTTCGCGTCCAATGGTGCGATCGCTCCAGCCGACCTTCCGCAAGTTGACGGTGCGCGCCCCCTGCCCGCGCCGCGCCGCTGGCTCGAGCTGCTCTACGTCGCCGCGCCCGCGGTCGTGCTCGCGCTGCTCTTCGTCTTCACCTGGCGCGCGATGCATGCCGCGCCACTCGCGGTCGAATCTCCCCCGCCGATGGTCGCCGGCCCAATCACCAAACGATGAAAACCATTCGACGACTGTCGTACGTCGCGCTCGGCGTTGCCTTCGCGCAGATCGTGTTTGGCGCGATCGTCCGGATCACCGGATCTGGCTGGGGATGCGGCGAGCACTGGCCGAAGTGCGATGGACGCTGGCTGCCCCCGCTCGACCGGTCGGATCTGATCATCGAGGTCAGTCACCGCTATCTCGCGTTAGGCGTGACCCTCGTCGTGCTCGCGCTCGCGATCACTGCCTGGCGCCGTCGTCGCGAATCCGGCATCGCGGGCCGCGGTGGCCCGCTCCGCCCCGCCGTCGCCGCGCTCGTCGTCGTCGTCGCGACCGCGTTTCTCGGGATGATCACGATCAAGCTTGGCCTCAACCCGATCGTGATCGTGCTCCATCTCGCGCTCGCCATGACGTTGCTCGCGACGATCATCGTCGCTGGCATCCGCGCCGGCGGCTTTGGCGCGGGCCGCGCAACGCGGCTCGGCGCAGATGACAGCTCGCGCGCCGCGGCCGCGAAATCCTGGCGCGTCGCGCGCATCGCAGTCGTTCTCGCCTTCGCCGTCCTCGTGCTCGGCGCGCTCACCGCCAACCTGGGCGCGGCTGGCGCCTGCCTCGGCTTTCCGGGGTGCCGCGTTTACACGTCGCCGAATCGCGGGCTGGTGATGCTGCAGCTGACCCACCGCGTCGTCGCGTTCCTGTTCGCGCTGCACGTGCTCGGCGCGGTGATCATGACCGTCAGGCGCCCGGTGGCGCGTGTCGTGAAGGCCGCCGCCTCGATCGCGTTAGGCGCGATCGTCCTCCAGATCCTCGTCGCAGCCGCGCTCGTCGAGATGCGGTTGCCACCAGTGCTGCAGTCGCTGCACCAGGCGGTTGGCACTCTGGTCTGGATCGCGGTCGCGATCTGGGCGGCGCTCGCGCATCGCGCTGCCAGCAACGAGCCCGCCCGAGTCGTGCGTCGCGCCGAGCCGCCAAGCGGGGCGTCCGCGCTCGTCGTCGGTCCGTCGCAGATCGACGCGGAGACGATCGCGCGCTTCGGCGAGATCGAGCGCGCTGGCCGGACCTACGAAGCGGCCATCACCGCGCTCGTCGCCGAGGCCGAGGCCATCGCGGGTTCATTCGACGAATCGCTCGTCGTCGTGACGTCGGAGTACGAGATCGCGACGATGGGCGATCGGGAGCCTGAAGTAATCGACGCCGGGCGGGCACCGGTCGAGTCGGTTGATCTGCCCGAGACTGCCGCCGCCGTCACCCCGCCGTTGCCCGAGCCGGAAGCGGTCTCCTTGCCGGGCAACGTCACCACCCCTGCCCAGCCGCAGCCCGCGTTCAAGCGTCCGCACTCCGTCGCCGTGATCGTCGCCCGCGGGGCGGACTTTTGATCGAGGGCGCGAAACCGGTTTCGGCACCGGTGTCCGCGCCGCCACGGGCGCCCTCGCTCGCACGCGACCTCATCTCGCTCACGAAGCCGCGGATCATCTCGCTGCTCCTCGTCACCGCGGTCGCGCCGATGTACGCCGCCGGCGACCCGAGCATCACCCTGGTCCTCGTCGTACTGCTTGGCGGCTACCTGATGGCGGGCGGCGCGAACGCCGTCAACATGTACATGGACCGCGACATCGATGACCAGATGGCGCGGACGAGACTGCGCGTCATCCCGAGCGGGCGGATGCTGCCGGTCGCGGTGCTCGCCTTCGGGGTCGCGCTTGCGCTCGCTGCGACGCTGCTGCTCGCCTGGTTCGCGAACATCCTCGCCGCGGCGATGGCGCTCGCCGGCTTCTACTTCTACGTCTTCGTGTACACGCGCTGGCTCAAGCGCAGCACGCCGCAGAACATCGTCATCGGCGGCGCGGCCGGCGCTTTTCCTCCGCTCGTCGGATGGGCCGCCGTCACCGGCCGGCTCGACCTCGCGGCCGCCTATCTCTTCCTCATCGTCTTCTACTGGACGCCGCCGCATTTCTGGGCGCTCGCCCTCCTCAAGTCGCGTGACTACGGGCGAGCCGGCGTGCCGATGGCGCCGCTCGTCTGGGGGGAGCGCGAGACGAAGCGACAGATGGTCTGGTACACGCTGATCCTCCTGCCGCTGACGGTCCTCCCCGTCGCGTTAGGCATCTTCGGCACCGTCTACCTCGCGAGCGCGCTGATCCTCGGCGCGCTGTTTCTCTGGAACGTCGTGCGGGTCGTCCGCGCCGCTGACCATGCCAAGGTCGCCTGGCAGGCGTACCGCTTCTCGCTGCTCTACCTCGCGCTCCTGTTCACCGCGATGGCCGCGGATCATCAGCTGGCCGCGTGACGACTGGAGCCGTTCCCGAAGCAGAGACAGGCGAACCGAAGCGAAAGCGCCTCGTCTCCCCGCGGCCACTCGCCCGCCTGCTGCCGCGCCTCAGGCCCCACGCCGGGGCGCTCACGATCGCGACGGTCTGCCTCATCCTCAGCGCGGCCGCTGGCCTCGCCTTCCCGCGCGTCGTCCAGTATCTGCTCGACGCCGCGTTCGTCCGGGGCGACCGGCGCGCGCTCGATCGGATTGCGGCGGGGCTGCTCGCGCTCTTTGCCGCGCAGGCGCTGCTCAACTTCGTTCAGGTCTACTTCCTCAGCGCGACCGGCGAGCGGGTCATCGCCGGACTTCGCAAGGAACTGTTCGCGCATCTCATCCGCCTCTCGCCCGGCTTCTACGCCGAGCGGCGGACAGGGGAGCTGACGAGCCGCCTGTCCACCGATACCGCGCTCCTCCAGGCGGTGCTCAGTCACCAGATCTCCGAGCTCGCGCGCCAGGTCCTCTACCTCATCGGGGGCGTCATCCTGCTGACGCAGACGCACCCGCAGCTGACCACGACGACGCTCGCCGTCGTCCCGATCGTCGTCGGCGCGGCATTCATCTTCGGGCGGATGCTGCGCCGCGCCAGCACTGGCGTGCAGGACCGGATCGCCGAAGCGACGGCGTCGGCGAACGAGGCGTTCACGCAGATTCGCGTCGTCCAGAGCTTCACGCGCGAGCCGGAGGAAGTTCGCCGTTATGACGAGAAGCTCGGCCAGGCGGTGACCGCCGCGCTCACTCGCGCGACCATCCGCGGCAGCTTCTTCGGGATCATAACGTTCGTCGCCTTCGGCGCGGTGGTCGTCGTGCTCTGGCAGGGCGGCCGACTCGTGCTCTCCGGCGCGCTCACCGCCGGCGCGCTCGTCGGATTCCTGCTCTATGCCTTCACGATCGCGGCGTCGGTCGGCGCGCTCGCGTCGCTGTTCGGCAACTATCAGGAAGCGGTCGGTGCGGCAAAGCGGGTCTTCGAGCTGCTCGAGACCGAGCCACAGGTCGCCGAGCCGGTACGACCGGCGCGGCTGGCGACGCCGGTGCGCGGCCACGTCCGCTTCGAGGACGTCAGCTTCCGGTACGCGCCGGAGCTCCCACTCGCGCTCACCGATGTGAGCTTCGAGATCGCGCCCGGTGAGGTCGTTGCGCTGGTCGGCCCGAGCGGTGCCGGGAAGACGACGATCGCCTCGCTCATCCCCCGCTTCTGGGACGTGACCGGCGGGCGGATCACGCTCGACGGACACGACGTTCGTACGCTCGCGTTAGGCGACCTGCGCCGGTCGGTCGGTCTGGTGCCGCAGGAGCCGACGCTGTTCAGCGGCACCGTGCGCGAGAACATCGCCTACGCGGCGAGGTCGCATGCGGTGGACGGCAGCGAGGTCCCGGTCGACGAGGCCGAGATCATCGACGCGTCGCGCGCCGCCCATGCGCACGAATTCGTCGTGCGGCTCGGTGATGGATACGACACGCGCGTCGGCGAGCGCGGGGTCAAGCTCTCGGGTGGGCAGCGCCAGCGACTCGCGATCGCCCGGATCTTCCTCAAGGACCCGGCCCTCGTGATCCTCGACGAGGCGACGTCGAGCCTCGACTCGGAGAGCGAGCGATTCGTCGAACAGGCGATGGAGAAGCTGTTGCGCGGGCGCTCGACGCTGATCATCGCGCATCGCCTCAGTACCGTCAGGCGGGCCGACCGGGTGCTCGTGATCGACCACGGCGAGCTCGTCGAGCAGGGCACCCACGATGAGCTGCTCGCGCGCGATGGGCTCTACGCGAAGCTGTACCGTTACAGCGACCTCGCCGGCCACGGCATCGACGCCTGACGGCCTCACCGCCGGTGCGCCGTCAGGCGGGGCGTTCCGCGTCAGCCCCGATCGACAGCAGCAATGCCCGCTCCAGGCGCGCCGCTGTCGGATAGCGCTCGAGCGGATCTTTCTCGAGGCACTTCTCGAGCACCACCGCGAGCTCGATCGGGACATCGGGGCGGAGATCCTTGATCGACGGCGGATACTCGTAGATGTGCGCGGCCATGACCTCCACTGCCGTCGGCTTTCGGTAGAACGGCTCCTTCCCCGTCACCAGGTAGTAGCCGACGGCGCCGACACTGTAGATGTCGCTCGACGCCGTGACGTCGACTTCACCGCGGCACTGCTCCGGCGACATGAACGCCGGGGTCCCGACGATCATCCCCGCCTGGGTGATCCGCGGATCGGCTGGCCCAGCGCGAAGGCCGACGACCGATCCGAAATCGAGCAGCTTGACGACCTCGTGCCTGCCGCCCCGCTCGCAGAGCATGACGTTGCCCGGCTTCACGTCGCGATGGACGAGACCGCGCGCATGGGCCTCGCCTAACGCGCCGCAGAGCTGCTCGAGGATCCGGACCGCCCGCGCCGGCTCGAGCGCTCCCTCGCGCTCGACGAGCGCCTCGAGCGATTCGCCGGGCAGGTACTCCATCGCGTAGTAGAACGTCCCGTCCTCGCTCTGCCCGTAGTCGTAGATCTGGACGGTATTGGGGTGCGTCAGCGCCGCCGCTGCCTGTACCTCACGCTCGAAGCGGGCGTGCGCCGCTGCGTCACGCGCCAGCTCCGGCCTGATCAGCTTCACCGCGCAGGGCCGGCGCAGGAAGTTGTGCTCGGCAAGATAGACGCTTCCCATTCCGCCCTGCCCGAGCACGCGTCGCAGCACGTAGTGCCCGAGCTGCCGCGCGGACTGCACGTCTGCCTGCAACTCGTCGATGTGATACGAGCCGTAAAGTGCGAGCGCGCTGAAGATGATGACCGTTATGAACTTGATGGCGAGGTAGGTGCCTGCCCCGGAAACGAGGCCCCCCATGTCAGCGAAGGCGATCAGCTCGGGAAGAAACGAGCAGCCGAGCAACGCGAGCGTGCGGGCAAGCGCGTGACGCAGGTTGCTCGGGATCAACACGCCGTAGGCGACGATCAATGCGCCCCACGGCGCGCCGAGCCCGAGCCCCAGGTCGAGCGGCTTGAGCGCGAGGACGTCTCGCATCGTCCGCAGGTCCACCGCTTCGTCGACGATCAGGAACGCGGCCGTGACCGCAACCCCCATCCACTCCAGCGCCCGCAGCCGCCGAAGCCCGAGCTGACGTTCCGGCGCGAGCAGCCAGACTACGCCGATAGTGAGGAGCGAGATGACGAAGAGCACGCCCGGCATCGGCGGCACCGTCCACATCGTCGACGGTTTGGCGTAGAGGTCCTTCCGTACGATCGTCGCGGTAATCGCGACCAATCCGGTCGCCGATGCCCAGATGATCGACTCGACGCGCAAGCGTTTGCGGAGCTGTTCCTCCAGCTCGCCCGTCGTGTGCACCGCCTTCGCCCCTTCAGGCGCGAGGCGAAAACCGGGCGCGTGCCGGGGCTGTCCCAACCGCTCGAGCGAGATCGGCTCGGGTGCGGGATGGGTGCCGTTCCCTGACGTGCCTGCGGGCGCTGCCGTGTCGGCTGGCAACAGGGGGCCTCGGACTGGAGGGGTGACCCCGCCAATATGCAGCACGCCGGCGCGAGGCGCACGAGGAGGTCGAAAATCGGTCGGCTGCTCGACGCAGCGAGAGGCGGGGGGGCGGAACAACGCGGGAGGCGATGTAAGAAACCCACCCCCCACAGCAGGACAACAGCGGCGGGGCCGGTTGCCGCGGGGCCGGGCGGGTTCGATACATCGGAAATTTCGCCACCCCGCCTCTCGCTGCTTCATGCAGCGGCCCCTTCGCCACCCCGCCTCTCGCTGTGTCGTGCAGCGCCCCCTTCATCGACTCCCCACCCTCATCTCCACCTCAGCCTCGACGCTCCCTCCGGCTGTCACGATCACCTCTCGCGCCGCCGTCCCCAGCCGCTCGTGCCACACCTTGAGTGTGTACCTCCCCGGCGGCACCGAGTCGAATGCGAAGCGTCCGTTCGAGGTCGTCACCGTGTAGTACGGCTGGTCGAACACCGCGATGAAGGCGCGCGTCCAGGGATGAACGTCGCAGCGCACCTCGATCTGGCCAGGTTTGTCCAGCGCGTGGTCGAGGGGAACCACCTGTCCCTCATCGGTCTCGCTCACCAGCGCGATCGGCTTGGTGACTCCCTGGCGGGTGAGCCGTGTCCGGTGAGTCACCGGGTCCCGCGAGCGGATGTTGAGCGTTCCGCCGACGATCGCCGCCTGGATGCGCGGCGCAATCAGGCAGCCCTCGTTGATGACGTCATAACGGCGAATGAGCGGCAGCGGTTTTCCTGCACGGATTCCATCCAGCCACACGACCGCCCCCGCCAGTGTCGCGCCATCGTGCTCGATCGCCCCGTCGCGGAGCTCCGTACCACACGTGGTCACGTCGCTCGTCGGGCGCACCGTCGTATCCGCCGGAATCTCCCCGCTGACAGTGACCGAGCCACTGACTCCGCCCGCGGTCGCGACATCGACAACCGCGTAGCTCCCTGCGGCGGAGCTCGTGAACCCGTCGCGGCCAGGTGGGGCCCCTGTCGTATCGCTCGCGGCACCATTGCTGCGGCCGCAGGCATTCGCTGCGGCGATCGCCAGCAAGGCGACAGCACGAAGCCCTCGCCCCGTGACATATCCGAACAGGGGTCGTCTTTCAAGCGAACCCGTCGGGCGATGGTGCCCCGCGGTGAGATAGTCACGCGCCGCCTGCGCCAGACCGGCAGCCCGGCGCACGGACCGCCCCAGTCGGATGCCGTTATGACGCCTGCTGTCCTCATCGCTCTCGTTCTCGCCGCTCACCCGGCACCCGTTGACGGGCCCGACTCGATCGCCGCCGCTGATTCGGTCCGCCGCGAAGTCGAAGTCCGCGAGACGGTGTTGCGCCACGCCCCTGACGTCCGGCGCTGCTACCAGGATGAAGGACTCCGTCGAAATCCCCAGCTCGCCGGCAATATCGAAGTCGAACTCACGATCCTCCCGACCGGCACCGTCGACTCGGTGAACGTCGCAACCAACCTCGCCGGCCCCGGACAGCAGGAAGTCACCGTCTGCGTTGCGCTCCGTGCCCGCAACTGGCGTTTTGAGCGCGGGCCGTATGCCGTCGAGACCGTTGTCTTTCCGTTCGTGTTCTCCCCCGAGGAGCGCGCGAAGCTGAACGCGGCGAGCTACCGGGTGACCGCCGCTCGCTGAACGGCCACCGCCTGACGCTCTCACCCGGCTTGCCACTCTAGACGACGATCAGGTCGCGTTGCGCGTCGCGCGGCGTCAGGACGACCGAGCGGCCATCCGCGCCGACGTAGCCGTTGATCTCGGTCCGCATCCCGATCTCGCCCGGCAGGTAGACCCCCGGCTCGATCGAGAAACCGACTCCCGGCACGAGCACACGCTCCTCGCGCGTCTCGAGGTTGTCGATGTGCGGCCCGCTGCCATGCAGTCCCCGCACGTCGATCGAGTGCCCGGTGCGGTGCACGAATGCATCGCCAAATCCCCGCGAGACGACAACCGCCCGCGACGCATCGTCGACGTCACCACCGCGGAGCGGCTTCCCCGACGCGAGCCCCCGCTGCAGCGCATTCACCGCCGCGTCGCGGGCGTCGCGTATCGTCGTCCAGACCTCTACCGCCCTCGCTGAGGGCTCACCGACCGACGCGATCCACGTCTGGTCGGCGTACATCCCCGGACCACCCTCGGGCAATGACTTCTCCCGTGCCCAGAGATCGATCAGCACCACCGACCCCGCGACGATCGGACTCGAACTGTCCGCCGAGGGCTCGTAGTGCGGATTCGCCGCGTTCGGACCGACCGAAACGTTAGGCCCGTGATCCGTCTCGAGATCCCGGGCGGCGAACTCGCCGCGAATCCAGTCGGTAAGCGCGAACTCGTTGAGCGGGGTCACGCTGCGCGCCGCGCGTCCGGCACGGGCGAACGCTTCCTTCGCGATGGCCGCAATGATCTCTGCGACCCGCTCGTGCGACGCACGCTGCCCCTCTGTCCAGACCGCGTAGATCCGGGACACCAACTCACCCGAGGTCACGACGTCAGCGCCCGCCGCGCGCACCATCTCGAGCACGCCACCGGGCACATAGTCGACGTAGGGCACCGCGTCGCCTGGTGAATACTCCATTGCCACGCGCTTCCCCGCGACGATGCGTCGCAGCGTCGCCTCGAGCGAGACCCAGGACGAGTAGACTTCCTTTCCCCACGACCGCGGCCAGTCCGCCCACGGCCCCTGCTCGATCGCGTGCGTGATCGCGACCGGATTACCTGTCCGCGGAATGAAGCAGAAAATGCGGCGCGACATCATCCCTTCGCGGGCCAGCATTCCGGCGGCGATCGGGTTGATCCGCCGAAAATCGTAGAGCAGCCAGCCATCGACGCCAGCGCCGGCGATTGCCCGCTGCACACCAGCGAGCGATTCGAGATTCAGCATGAGTTTCCAGCCGGAGACGGGCGGTGACCGACGGCGCGTCGCTTCGGCGTCAGCGTGACCGCGGCCCCGAGCGCCACTCGGCCCGCCACTCGCAGACATTCTCGCCGCGGACGACGCACCGTACATGCTCGACGGTTCCCGCATTCGACACGAGCAACCGGAGCAGCTCCTTGAACGCCGCCTCGTAATAGATGCAGCCCGTCTCGCCCGGCGCGGTGCCGATTGTCACCGACCGCGGCACGATCAATAGCAGATGCGAGCCGACTCTCGTCACCTGCCCATCGAGATAACGGTCCGCGATGCGCCTTGCGCGACGGAACGCGAGTGGGCGCGCCATCAGCGACGGCAGCAGGTGGATCATCCGCCGCATCCCGGCCGAGATGGTCAGGTACGATTCGCGGGCGATGTATCGCCCCGCCGCGCGAAGTACCGTTTCCGCATCCGGTCGCCGCCCGATCAGCTTCGCGAGCGCGACCGCTTCGTCGAACGAGGGCCGCTGGCCGCGCCGCGCCGACTCGGTGTACCGCTTGATCTGGGTATAGACGGTGTCAGAGAGCCCGAGCCGCTTGTTGCGCAACTCCTGCACATATTCCGCATCATAGTCCCCTTCCGGGGTGTCCACGTTGCGGACTGCTTCAAGAATACTGAGCGGGAGGAGTGCGTCGACGGTGTCGGACATGTGTGGGCGAGGGTAGCCTAAAAACCTAACCGACTATCGCTCGGCCAAGCAACGGTGACTTGTGACACCTTGTTGCGCTTTACAGCGGGAACAACGGTGCAGGGCTGGGGGTTTGGGGTACGGAAGCCCGCTTGTAATCGCCGTTCGAGGATCGCACATTGATCGTTCCTGACCCTGAGTCACTGTTCCGCCGCCGACCGAACCGAGCCATGACTGAGACATCCCAGCCCGGTGCGACCTGCGAGGAAGTGCTGGCTCGGCTCTTCGAACATCTGGACGGCGAATTGCCGCCGAGCCTCGACACGTGGGTGCGGGAGCACCTCGCGGTGTGCGGGGGTTGTCTCGCGCGGACCCAGCACCAGCGGGCGTTCCTCCGTGCAATCCGCAGTCGCGGGCCGCTGACCGCGGCCACGGACGCGCTGCGGATGCGGATCGAGCTGACGCTGCGTGAGGGCGGCCGCTCGGGGCACGACGACTGAGCGGGCGGCTACTCTCCGCACTTCCTCTTGCCGTCCTGGTCGCGCTCGCCGCGTGGCGGGCGCGCTCATTGAGTGTGTCGGGTGCGGTCGCTGCCGCCCTTCTCGGCGCACTGGCGGTTTCCGCAGGTTGGGATTGGGCGATTCTTCTTCTCGTTTACTTCGCCACGTCGAGTGCGATCTCGCGCTTCGGGGCTGAACGAAAGGCGCGGCGCACCGCGTCGGTGGTCGAAAAGGGCGGCCCGCGAGACGCGCTGCAGGTGCTGGTCAACGGATCGGTCTTCGCGCTCGCCGCGGCCGGAGAGCTCGTACATCCGCATCCCCTCTGGCGGGCAGTGGCCGCGGGTGCGCTCGCCGCGTCAGCCGCCGACACCTGGGCGACCGAGGTAGGCACGTGGATCGGTGGTACGCCGCGCTCGGCCTGGAACTGGCGTCGTGTGGCGCCGGGCACCAGTGGCGGCATGACCACCGCCGGAACGCTCGCGATGCTCGTCGGCGCGATCGTTGTCGCGTTGGTGGTGTACGCTTCGCATTGGGGACGCGGGCATGCGATCGCCGCGTTTCTCGGTGGACTCAGCGGCGCAGTCGCGGACACTGTCATCGGTGCGACTCTTCAGGAGCGCCGACGCTGTCTCGGGTGCGGCGAGTACACCGAGCGGGTGATGCATAGCTGCGGGTCGCGAACACGCGTCTCGCGCGGGATTCCGGGTATCGGCAACGATGCGGTGAACCTCATCGCCACCATCGTTGGCGGTGGAATCGCCTTCTGGGCCGCGGAACTGCTGGGACACTGAAGCGGAGAAGTCGAGATGCACTCAACGCACTTCCCAGCTTCTCCGAGACGAGTGGCTCGAGCGACGGCACTCGCCGTCGCACTCTCCGCGCTCGCGCTCATCGGGTGCCCGGCCGGGGTCGAAGATCTCTCGGGCACCAACGGCACCATCAGCGGCGGCACCGGTGGCGTCACTCCCGGCGGCGGCGGCGGGACCCAGGCCACCGGGCTGCTCGGTAAGTGGACGCGGGCGATCTACGTGCAGACGCCTGACGGTGACGTTCACGAGTCGCGCACCACCTGGGAGTTCCGCGCTGATCGGAGCGCGGTTCGGAGCGTCACCGCCTGGAACTGGACCAGCGGCTACTTCGACACCATCTCCAGCGTCGCCCAGTGGAGCGTCACCGGCTCGACGATGACGATCGTCTACATCGCCGGAACCAGTGGGACGCTGACGCTCGACTACCGGCTCAACGGCGACGTGCTGACGCTCGGCCCCGACCAGTTCGCGAGAGTGCGGTGAGCGCACGCGTCCTGCTCGTCAGCACGAATCGCGAGCGGGCGCCATTCCCGGTCGTGCCTAACGGGATGGCCTGCGTCGCGTCGGCACTCGAGCAGGCCGGCCACGACGTCCGGGTGCTCGACCTGATGTTCGAGCGCGACCCGATTCGCGCCGCCCGCCACGCCGCGCGCGAGCAGCGGCCCGACGTGATCGGGGTCTCGGTGCGGAACATCGACAACAGCGACACGATCGCGCTCCGCCATTACACGCCGGAGGCGTCGGCGACGCTGGCCGCGCTGCGCGAGGCGGCGCCGGGTGCGAAGGTGATCGCCGGCGGTGCCGCGTTCGGCGTTGCCCCGAAGGGCCTGTTCGACGCGTTAGGCGTCGACTTCGCGGTCGCCGGCGATGGCGAGCGCGCCACCGTCAGGCTCGTCAACGACATCGCCGCTGGCCGCGAGCCAGGTGAGATCCCCGGTCTCGTCCGCATGCGCGACGGGGAAGTCGCGTTTGCTCCGCCCGGCGAGGACGCCGACCTCGACGCGCTGCCGCAGCCGCGCCTCCACCGCTGGTTCGACCTCGCGCGCTACGAGCGCATCGGCGCGACGGTCCCGATCCAGACGAAGCGCGGTTGCGTTTACAAGTGCGTCTACTGCACCTACCGCAACGTCGAAGGCTGGGGCTATCGGCTCCGCGACCCGGCGCTGGTCGCCGAGGAGATCGCCGAGCTCCACGCCCACGGCGTGAACCATTTCGACTTCGTCGACTCGACCTTCAACTCCCCGCCACCGCACGCCCGCGACGTCTGCGAAGCAATTGCCCGGCGCACGCCGCGGGTGACCCTCGAGACGACGAACTTCACCCCGGCCGCGGCCTTCCCCGACCTGCTCGGCCTGATGAAGACGGCCGGCTTCACCGCGTTAGGCATCACCGCCGAGAGCGCGAGCGATGCCGTCCTCGAGAAGATGGAGAAGGGATTCAACGCCGACACGGTGCGCGTCGCCGCCGAGCGGATCGAACGCGCCGGCATCCGCTGCCTCTGGATCTTCCTCGTCGGCGGGCCCGGCGAGACCGCCGCGACGCTCGAGGAAACGCTGCGCTTCGCCGCCGAGCGGCTCGCCCGCGGAGACGCGGTGTACACGACGGTCGGGCTCCGGGTCTATCCGGGTACGACGCTGCACAACATCGCCGTCAGCGAAGGCACGCTCGCGGCCGGCGATTCGCTGCTCGATCCGACCTTCTACTTCTCCCCCGGGCTCTCGCTCGAGCAGGCCGTCGCGCGGCTCCGCCGCTTCGCGGCCGACCATCCACGCTTCATGTTCTCGGCGGATTCGCGCTCGATGATTCTTCCATGGTTGACGCGGGCGGCGTCGCTGCTTCGCCTGCCGCGGCCGCATTGGCGCTACATGGGCCTGTTCCAGCGCATCACACGGATCCATCTGCCATCGTCGGCCAGGGCGCATGCCGGCTGACGCGCTTTCGCAGCCGGCGGACGTGATCGTCGTCGGCGGCGGCCCCGCGGGCGCCGCCACTGCCTGGTGGCTCGCCCGCGCCGGGGTGAACGTGGTGGTGCTCGACAAGGCGCGTTTCCCGAGACCGAAGCCCTGCTCCGAGTACATGAGCCCGCAGGCCTCGCGGCTGCTCGAGGAGATGGGGGTGCTCGCCGACGTCGAGGGGGCTGGCGCCGCGCAGCTGGCTGGCATGATCGTCCGTGCGCCTAACGGCAAGATGATCCGCGGCGTGTTCGCCGGCGAGCATCGCTGGCGTGGGCATCGCGATCGCGGACTCGCGTTGCAGCGCACCCTCCTCGACCCGATCCTGCTGAATGCTGCGCGCCGCGCCGGCGCTCGCGTGATCGAGGGTGCACGCGTCCAGGACGTGACCGTGGATCGGGCGGGTCGGGTGAGTGGTGTGAAATTGATCACGCCCGACGGCCGCGACACGACGATGGCTGCACGGCTGACGATTGGCGCCGACGGCTTGCGCTCGGTGGTTGCGCGAAGGCTCGAGCTCACTCGCATGTCGCGCTTCCCGAGGCGGATCGCGATGGTCACGCACTACGCCGGCATCGCCGGCATCGGGGATCTCGGCGAGATGCACGTCGAGCGAGACGGCTACCTCGGACTCGCCAGCGTTGGCAACGGCCTGACCAATGTCGCGGTGGTGATCCCTGCCGCGCGCGCTGGTGAGCTCTCCGCCGGCACCGAGGCGTTCCTCGGCCGCTGGATCGCGTCCCGCCCGCAGCTCCGCGACCGCTTCGCGATGGCGACACGGGCGACGCCCGTTCGAACGACGGGCCCGTTCGCCTCCCGTTCCCGCCGCTCCTGGGCGCCCGGGGCCGCACTCGTTGGCGATGCAGCCGACTTCTTCGATCCGTTCACGGGTGAAGGGATTTACGCTGCCCTCCGCGGTGGCGAGCTGCTCGCTCCGTACGCGGTCGCCGCCCTCGCCGCCACCTCACCGTTAGGCGAGCGCACCGCGCTCGAGGCCTACGACCGCGCCCGCCGCCACGAGTTTGCCGGGAAGTGGCTCGTCGAACGCATGATCGGCACCGCTGTCGCATTTCCGGCGCTGCTCGATCGTGCGGCGGGCGTGCTCGCGCGCCGGCCGGCGATGGCTGATCTGCTCGTTGGCGTCACCGGCGACTTCGTTCCGGCGAGCGCGGTGTTGAATCCTGCGTACCTGTTCAAGCTGCTCGTGCTCTCATGACCTACCGCCATGAGGCAGGGAACCGCCCCGCCACGAGCGCAGAACGACACAGGATACCTGCCCGGCCAGGAGGCGTGCTGCAGGGGCACGAGGCTTCCGTCACGAGGACAGGGTTCCAGCCACGCGGCAACCCGCACGCTCCTAACGCGGTTGTGCCTCCTGGCTTCTATCCTGCCGTGTGCCAGTCTGCCCTCATGCCCCTGCAGCGCGCCTCCTGGCAGGGCAGGTATCCTGTGTTGTCCTGCCTCGTGGCGGGGCAGGTTCCTGCCTCATGGCAGTCAGAGGACAGCGATGAGTCTTGATCAGGATGCCTTCCGCGCCGTGCTCGGCCGATTTGCGTCGGGTGTCACCATCGTGACCGTGCGCGCCACCGGTGGCGGCGACCACGGGATGACCGTGAGCGCGTTCAGTTCGGTCAGCCTCGTTCCGCCGCTGATCATGGTCTGCATCGGTGACGATTCGTCGCTCCGTCCCGTGATCGCTGACGCGACCAACTTCGGCGTGAGCATCCTCGCCGCGAACCAGGAGCCGCTGTCGCGTCGCTTCGCCGCTCATGGCGAGCGCTTCGACGGGGTCGGCTTCACCCGCGGCGAGAATGGCATCGCGCTGATCGACGGCGCGCTCGCCTTCATGGAGTGCCGAGTCGTCGCGCGGCATCCGGCGGGCGATCATACCATCGTCGTCGGCGAGGTCGAGGCGGCGAGCGTCGGCGACGACCGGCCGCTGCTCTACTATCGCGGCGGCTACGCCCAGCTCGAGCGTTAGGCAGTGTCGCCATCGACGCTGACCCCGTCCCGCCGCCGGGGTATGGAGAAGCTCGACATGCCTGGCGTGCCCGCGCTTCTCGTTCGTCGCTCCCTCGCCGACGTCGAGCGCGCAAACGCCCTGTTCGGCGGCACCCGCGCGGTGCTGGCCGAGCTTCGGCCGCTGCTCGCGGCGGGCGGCGGGCGCCCGATGACGCTCCTCGACGTCGGTACCGGGGCCGCCGACATCGGCGCGGCGGCGCAAGCCGAGGCGGCGAAGCGCGCGGTGCCGCTGGCGGTCGTCGGAGTCGATACGTCGCTTGCATTGGCGCTGCAGGCCGCCCGCCGGCTCGGCAGCGCGGTCGCCGCGAACGCGCTCGAGCTGCCCTTTGCCGACCGGTCGGTCGACATCGTCGTCTGTTCGCAGCTGCTCCACCATTTCAGCGAGCGCGAAATCGCCAGTGTCCTCGGCGAGCTGCACCGCGTCGCGCGCGTGCGGGTGATCGTCAGCGACCTGCAGCGGAGCTGGATCGCCGCCGCGGGCATCTGGTTGATGTCGTTTCCGCTGCGATTCCATCCGATCAGCCGCCACGACGGTGTACTGTCGGTGCTCCGCGGCTTCACGCCGGCCGAGCTCAATGCACACGTCGTCCGCGCGACCGGGACGTCGCCATCGGTGTCGCGGCGGATCGGGTGGCGCCTAACGGCGGCCTGGACGCCGCTGCCATGAGCGCCGAGCCCCGGGCGCGGAGTTCGGCGAACCTGATGCCGCCGGTCAAGCTCGGCGCGATGCCAACCGGCCGCGCGATGACCACGATCGACGCGGCGTACGTCGAGGCGCCGCTGCCGGTGATCTTCGAGCTGGCCCGCGATGTCGAGCGGTGGCCGGAGCATCTGCCGCACTACCGCTTCGTCCGCTTCACAAGACGCGATGGTCAGGATGGCGGCATCGTCGAGATGTCGGCGAACCGCCCGTTCGGACCGCTCGACTGGCCGACGTTCTGGCGCTCGGAGATGGAGACTGTCCCGCTGGCCGGCGCGCAGCGGCCGGCGATCCGTTTCCGGCACATCGGGGGTATCACCACCGGAATGGACGTCGTGTGGGAATTCGAGCCGCGCGGGAGCGGAACCGATGTCCGGATCGTTCATGTCTGGAACGGGCCCCCGCTGCCGCTGGTTGGGCCGGTGGCGGCACGGACCGTGATCGGTCCGGTGTTCGTTCACGGCATTGCCTCGCGGACGCTCGCCGGGTTGAAGCGGGTCGCCGAGCAGGCGTCCAGGACGGTTGCTGGCGCCACACCGCTGGCCAAGGGTCGGTAGACGAAAGTCCGGCGCTGCATCAGCTGCCGGCTTAACAGGAGCATTCTGGATGATACAGTTTCACCGCCGTCGTGTCGCGATCACCGGGATCGGCGCCGTCACTCCGATCGGGACCGGCGAGACCGCGCTCTGGGACGGCCTGCGCGCCGGCAAGTCGGCTGTCGGAACGCTCACCCGCTTCGACCCGTCGATTTTCCGCAGCCACCTCGCCGCGCAGATCCCGGACTTCCGGCCGGCCGACCACATGGAGGCGAAGCGCGCGAAGCGCCTCGACCGGTTTGGCCAGCTCGCGGTGACAGCCTCGCGGATGGCGCTCGAGGACTCGGCGATCGATCTCGCGCGCGAGGATCGCGAGCGCGTCGGGGCGATGATGGGCACCGCGTTAGGCGGTATCGCCTACGCGGAAGAGCAGCTCGGCAACTTTCTCAAGGGCGGGCTGCGCGAAGTCGATCCGCTGCTCGCGCTCTCGGTGTTCGGTGGCGCGGCGAGCTGCAACGTCGCGATCGAGTTCGGCGTGCAGGGCATCAACAGCACCAACGCGATGAGCTGCGCGAGCGGAACGATCGCGATCGGCGACGGCTTCCGCGCCATCCGCGACGGGTACGCCGATGTCATGATCGCCGGTGGCAGCGAAGCGCCACTCGCCCCGCTCTGCTTCGGCGCCTTCGCGCTCATCCGCGCGATGTCGACACGCAACGGCGATCCGGAGCACGCGTCCCGTCCCTTCGACCGCGACCGCGACGGCTTCGTCATGGGCGAAGCGGCCGCCGTCCTCGTGCTCGAGGAGTGGGATCGCGCCGTCGCCCGCGGCGCCAAGATCTACGCCGAGGTGCTGGGCTATGGCTCGTCGAACGACGCGCACCACATGACGGCGCCCCGCCCCGACGGCTCCCAGGCCGCGAAGGCGATGGAGCGCGCACTCGCCGACGCCAACGTCGCGCCACACGAGATCGAGTACGTGAACGCCCATGGCAGCTCGACCCCGCTCAACGATCCCACCGAGACGATCGCGATCAAGCGCGTCTTCGGCGAGCACGCGCCCCGGCTCCAGCTGAGCGGAACGAAGGGCTACTACGGCCACGCGTTAGGCGCGTCGGGCGCCGTCGAAACCGCGATCTGTGCGCAGGCGTTGAAGAACGAGTGGCTGCCGCCGACGGTCAATCTCGAGTCCCCGGACGACGCCTGCGACCTGGACTACATCCGCGGCGCGGGGCGGGAGACATCAGTCGAGCACGTGCTGACGAACTCGTTCGGGTTTGGAGGGATCAACGCCGCCCTCGTCCTGCGTCGCGCATGACGGCGATGAGGGAGGAGGGAGCAGGGTGGGGCTGGTGCGCCGTTCCTCGTCCCTGGTCCGTCATGGATGACTAGGGATGCGGGGAAGCGTCGTCGCCTAAGGCGACGAGCGCGACGTGGGATGAGGAACGTGGAAAACTGCGATGCTGTGACGAGGGGATCGTGAGTGGCGCCGTTGATCGGAGTGGCGTCCTACTCGTACCTGGGACAAGGGAGGACGAGGGACGAGGGAGGAGGGAGGACGTGGGACCAGGAAGGACGAGGGACTAGGGAACAGGGACCTTTTTACCAGCGTCGCGCGATGCCTCGGGCTGCGAATCGGCCTTGCTCGCGCGTTCCTTTTCCAACGCGCGGATCCAATTGGGGGCCGCTCGAAAGTTTGTAGGTCAGGCCGCCATTGATGACGTGGAAGGCGTGGGCGTCTCGCTCGTCGCGGATCGCATACCATTCGCTGAACGAGCCGGCCCACTCGTTCAGCGCCAGGCCTAACGTCGCGCTGGCGCCTCGCGCCCGGTAATGGTCACCGTCATTACCGCGCCGTGAGGTTGAAGACAAGGGCCTGATTCAGCTCCCACTCGGCAGCGAGGACAGCCTCAGGTTCGACGCCTGCGGCGCGGAATGCTCGCCGGCCCGCTGGTAGCGAAGTCGCGAGCAGAGGCGACCCCCTGCGCACCGCCCGCGACATTCACTCACACGTTATGACCCCTCATGCCCCTCCCTCGTCCCTCGTCCCTCGTCCTCCCTCGTCCCTCGTCGTCCCTCGTCGTCCCTCGTCGTCCCTCGTCCCAGGTACGAGGGAGGACGCCACACCGATCAACGGCGCCACTCACGACCCCCTCGTCACAGCATCGCATTTTTCCACGTTCCTCGTCCCCCGTCGCGCTCGTCGCCTTAGGCGACGACGCTTCCCCGCATCCCTAGTCATCCATGACGGACCAGGGACGAGGAACGGCGCACCAGCCACAACGTGCTCCCTCCTCCCTCATCCCGTGACCTTCGCCGCGGCCTTCGGTCGGACGGCTCCATGATCCACTGGCTCTTCCCCTCGTGGCAGGAACAGCCAGTTGTACAGCACCGCAGCTACCACCCCGCCGATGATCGGGCCGATCCAGTAGACGAGGTGGCCCTCGAAGAAATTGCTCGCGACCGCCGGACCGAATGAGCGCGCCGGATTCATCGACGCTCCAGTCAGCGGCCCGATCGCGAGAATGTCCGCCCCAAACGCCAGACCGATGGCCAGTCCGCCGATCTTCGGCGCGGCCGGATCGACCGCCGTGCCGAACACGACGAACACCAGGAAGAACGTTGCGATCGCCTCGAGCGCCACGCCCTGCGCGAAACCGACGTCGATCGCCAGTGACTGGCTCCCGCCGTGCGTCATGTTGAACAGCATCTCGGGGATGAGCGCCTTGAGCGCGTAGCCGGCCAGCACCGCGCCGAGGAGCTGCCCAAGCACGAAGATTCCCGCCATCACCGGCTCGATACGCCGCGTCGCGAGAAATCCGATCGTCACCGCCGGGTTGAGGTGTCCCGACACCCGCATCGTCGCCGACACGAGCACGGCGAGAATCAGCGCATGGGCCAGCGCGACCTCGAGCAGCCCCGAGCCCACCCCCGGATTCTTCGTCTGCATGATCGCCGCCCCGCCGATGAAGACGAGGGCGAACGTCCCGATGAACTCGGCGGTGAAGTGCCTCAATGAATCGCGCATTGCTTGCGGGGGTTGGTTTGTATGTGGCCGATCTGCGAGCGTAGTACGTTCGGCCGTTAGCCCTTAGCGGTGGCGTTGAGCGACTGCGGAACGGCGCAACTGCATCGTGGCCGTTGGCTAACGGCTAATAGCTAACGGCTAACGGCTGCCCTTCACGTTCCCGGCGTGAAGTACGTCTTCTCGTACAGTGCGATCGACCGCGTGATCGTCTCCATCGCGTAGCCGCTCTTCTCCCAGCCAAGGATCGTCACCCGCTTCCCCTCGAGGTCCTTGTAGATGTGGAAGAAGTGCTCGATCTCGGCGAGATAGTGCTGCGGAAGGTCGGCGATGTCGAAGTACTCGTTGTGAAACGGATCGGCGGCGGGGACGGCGAGAATCTTGTCGTCCGGTTCGCCCTTGTCGAGCATCTTCAACACGCCGATCGGGCGAACCTCGATCAGGCACCCGGGAAAGGTCGGCTCGTTGATGCGGACGAGAATGTCGAGCGGATCACCGTCCTCGAACAGCGTGCGCGGGATGAAGCCGTAGTCGCCCGGGTAGTGGACCGCCGAGTAGAGAACGCGGTCGAGCTTCATCATCCCGGTGTCCTTGTCCAGCTCGTACTTGTTCCGGCTCCCGCGCGGAATCTCGATCACCGCCGTCACCAGCTCGGGCGGATTCGATCCCGGCGCGATGTCCTTCCAGGCGTTGATCATGCGCGACCGGCCGGGTGCTTGCTTTCCGCGCTCCCGGTGGTGCCCTGCACTCGCGCGTTAGGCGGGTACGTCCTGTTCCAGAGCCCCCCCTCGCGCTCCATCTCCCCCTTGTAGCTCATCGGATCTTCTTCCACCCCGAAATTGGTCGCGTGGAGCGCCTCGATGCGCTCCATCTCCTTCGCCGTCAGGTCGGACACTGCGCTCGCCGCCGCGAATTCATCGAGCTGAGCGTCGTCGTACACGTTCGGCAGCGTCGTCACCACCCGTGGCTCGGCGAGCAGCCACTTGAGCGCCGCCTGGCCCAGCGTCATCCGGGTGCTGAGGAAGTCGAGCGCCGCCACTTTCTTCACCCCATTGACCAGCCACGAGCGTGGCCGGTGCCGGCGGTGGTCGTTCGCCGCGAACTCCGTCGCCTCGGTGTATTTTCCCTCGAGCATCCCCGATGCGTGGGTGACGCGGATGTTGAAGCAGCAGCTTGGGGAATGCTTCGCCGCCGCCTCGATCATCGCCGTGCCCGGGTGCTGCTCGAAAATGTTCCAGATCATCTGGATGGTGTCGATGTCCGGCTCTCGCTGGACGAGGTCCGTCGCCTCGTACAGCCAGCCGATCGCCGGACCGAACGCTGCGCCCCAGGCGCGGATCTTTCCCTCGCGCTTCAGGTCGCGCAGCGTCTGCCAGAGCGCCCGGTCGTGAACGTGCGACATCTTCACGTTGTGCATCTGCAGGACGTCGATGTAGTCGGTGCCTAACCGCTGCAGGCAGCGGTCGACCGCGCTGCGGATGTAGGCGGGATCGGTGCGCTGCGGCAACTCCGACTGTCCGCGCCGCGTCTCTGCCGCGGCGGCGTCATAGATGTCGTAGCCGACCTTCGTCCCGATGACGATCTTGTCGCGCATCCCGCCCGCGCCAAATGCCTTCGCCAGCTGCGTCTCGCTGCGGCCGTTGCCGTAGCTGTCGGCTGCGTCGAAGAAAGTGATGCCGTGATCGTCGTATGCGCGGCGGAGCATCGCCACCGCTTCGTCATCGGTCTTGTCGCCCCACCAGCCGGTCGAGAGCGTCCAGGTGCCAAACCCGACTTCGCTGACCTCGACGTCGGCGCGGGGAAATTTGCGATACCGCATGTGCAGTGTCCTGTGTCAGCCGCGCAGCGTGCGCGCGGCCTGACGGGCGAAGTAGGTGATGATGATGTCGGCACCAGCGCGGCGGATCGAGAGCAGCGAATCCATCATCACCCGCTCACCGTCGATCCATCCCCGCTCCGCCGCCGCCTGTATCATAGCGAACTCGCCACTCACCTGGTACGCGGCGACCGGGTATCCGGTCGCGTCCTTCACCCGGCGGATGACGTCGAGAAACGGCCCGGCCGGTTTCACCATGAGGATGTCCGCGCCTTCGGCGACGTCCTGCATCGCCTCGCGCACCGCCTCGTCCGTGTTCGCGGCATCGATCTGGTATCCGCGACGATCTCCTGACTTCGGCGTGCTCTCCGCCGCGTCGCGGAACGGTCCGTAGAACGGTCCGGCGAATTTGGCCGAGTAGCTCATGATCGGCGTTTGCGCGAAGCCTTCGTCGTCGAGCGCGTCACGGATCGCGCCAACCCGGCCGTCCATCATGTCGCTCGGCGCGACCATGTCCGCACCGGCGCGCGCGTGTGACAACGCCTCCTTCACGAGCAGCGCGATGGTTTCATCGTTGTCGACCTCACCATCGCGAAGCACCCCGCAGTGCCCGTGATCGGTGTACTCGCACATGCAGACGTCGGTGATCGCGACCAGTTCGGGAAGCTCGCGCTTGAGGGCACGCAGCGCCTGTTGAACCGGCCCCTGGTCGTCCCACGCCGCCGATCCGGTCGCGTCCTTGCGCTCGGGAATCCCGAACAGCAGTACCCCGCCGACACCGGCGTCACGCGCCTCGCGCGCGTCCTTCAGCATCTCGTCGACCGATGTCTGGAAGCACCCGGGCATCGAGTCGACCGCCATGCGTACGCCGGTTCCCGAACGCACGAACAGCGGAAGGATCAGCTGTGAGGGAACAAGATGTGTTTCGCGAACGAGACGACGCAGCGCTTCCGTGCGCCGAAGTCGGCGCGCACGGTACGAGGGAAATTCTGCCATGCGCCAAATCTAGCGCGGTGCTGACAGTGCGGTTGGCGTCGACGGCCAGGGAACCTCGACCCACCTCTGTGATCGATGCCGCGAGCCTATCTCGGCGCCCTGTGTCAATCCGATCATCCCGCCGGCGACTGCGCCAACGAGGGCTCCGACCACCCGGCCGAAAGCACGCGGCCCCGCGAGCAGCGCACCCCCAACGCCGCCGACGAGCACTCCAGCGTCCAGGCCGACGACGGCGCCGGCCGCTCCCATGTCACCCTCTTCCTGCGAGACGTACAGCTTCTTCACTGCCCCGCGCGCGAGGCTGACGTCGCGCTGCCGCGGACGCGCGATGAAAATGCTGTCGTCGGTGATGTTGGTGAGTGTTCCCGCGATCGCTCGGACTCGCGCGCCCCACAGCACGACCATGACGGGGCTGTCGATCGATACGGTGTCCTGAGCGAGTGCGGATCGGGTGTGAAGAACGAGCAACACCGTCGGGAAGATCAGGGCGAGTCGCATGAGAGTTGAGGCGAGGGGAGGGTTGTGCGCTGCTCCCTCAACCTGGGGCGACCACGATCCACGCTCCATACGTCGGCTGACGTAGGCAGTCCTTCACTCCGGTTGCGGCTTCGGCACGTCGCTGATCTCTCGGAGCTTTTCCAGTATCTCTTCCCCTCCGCGCAGCCGGATGATCGATGCGAGGCGTTCGGCGTCGGTCGTCGCCGTCTCGGGATGAAAGACGACATGCTCACGAATCATCACTTTCCCTCGCACGTCCGATAGAAATCCGTGCAGCGTCCATCCGTCCACCGTCTCCACCGCGAGCGCCCCAATCGGCACCTGGCATCCGCCCTCGAGCGCGGCGAGAAACGCGCGCTCGGCACCGACGGCGATTGCCGTCGCCTCGTGGTTGAGCCCACGCAGCACCCGCGCCAAATCGTGATCGTGTTCGCGCCCCTGCACGGCGATCGCGCCCTGGCCGGCGGCGGGGAGCCACTCCGGCGGATCGAGGTAGATCGCGATGCTCTGCTTCGCATCGAGTCGATGGAGGCCGGCGGCGGCGAGAATCGCGGCGTGCACCTGGCCATCGTCCACCTTTCGGAGGCGGGTCGGAACGTTCCCGCGCAGCTCGACGACCTCGAGGTCGGGACGCAGCGACAGCAGCTGCGCGCGCCGCCGCAGGCTCGACGTCCCGATGCGCGAGCCGCGCGGGATCTCGCTCAGCGCTTCAGCGGAGATGTTCGAGTTGAGCACGACCGCATCGCGCGGATCCTCGCGCTCGAGGACGGCGAGGACAGGCAGCCCGTCTGGTGCCTGCGTCGGCAAGTCCTTCAGCGAATGGACGCAGCAGTCGACCGTCCCCTTCGCGAGCGCGTCCTCGAGCTCCTGCGTGAACAGTCCCTTCCCGCCGATCGACGCGAGCGGCACGTCGAGCTTCTTGTCACCGACCGTGCTGAATGTCCGGAGCTCGCTGACGATCCCCCGACCGGCCAGCGCCTGCTGGACCATCCGTGCCTGACGCAGGGCCAGCTCCGAGCCGCGCGTCGCGATCCGCACCGGATCCCCGGGAGCCCGTCGCCTAACGGCCATCAGTCGCCTCCGGTTCGCCGGTGTCGTCGCGCCCAGTCGCCGACGATCGCGTCGGCCAGCGCCGCCGTCGTGCTCGCCGACGATTCGACGGCGACGGTCAATCCTGCCTCGCGCGCCGCCTCGGCCGTGATCGGGCCGATGCACGCCGCGCCAGCCTGCTTCGCCGAGCTGCCGACCGCGTCGACGAATGCCTTCACTGCGCCGCCCGACGCATAGGCGACGTAGTCGACGCCACCCGCCTCGAGCGCGTCCGCTGCCGCGCGCGCGCCCTCGATGTCGGGCATGGAGCGATAGGCCCGCACCGTGTCCACCACTGCACCGAGGCGCCCCAGCCCCGCGGGAAGGACATCGCGCGCGTCGGCCGCCGCAATGTAGAGGAACTCACTCCCATCGACGTCGCTCCGGCTGCCTAACGCATCGAGCAGGCCCTCGGCGACGAAGCGCGTGGGGACGACGTCAGGCACGAGGCCGTGCGCGGCCAGCGCATCGGCGGTCGCCGGGCCAACCGCGCAGATCTTCCGCCCCGCGACCGCGCGCGCATCGAGCCCGTGCTCGCGGAGTACCGACCAGAACATCTCCACCGCTACCTGGCTGGTGAACGCGATCCAGTCGTAGCTCGCGAGGCGCGACACCGCGGCGCGGAGCGGGGCGGCGTCGAGGGCCTCGATCCGCGTCGCCGGCGCCGCGATCACGTCCGCACCGAGGACCCGCAGGCGCTCAGCCATCCCGCCCTGGCGCGCCCCGCCCGGGATCGCCGCCGCGCGCGTGACGACGATCCGTGCACCGAAGAGCGGTCGTTCCTCGATCCAGGCGATCCGCTCGCGGAGCCCGACCACCGCTCCGATCACCGTGATGACCGGCGCCCCGATCCCTTCCGCCGCCGCGCGCTCGGCGAGCGTGCCTAACGTCGCGACGATGGTGCGCTGCCTGGCGTGCGTGCCCCACTGGATGGCGGCCGCCGGGGTATCGAGTGACATCCCGCCCCCGGCCAGCGCGGCGGCAATGCGCGGCAGCGTCTTCACCCCCATGTAGAGCACGATCGTACCGCCGGCGCGGGCGAGGGCGGCCCAGTCGGTCCGCCCGTCCGGTTGTGCCGGATCCTCGTGCCCGGTCACGAACGTCACCGACGTCGCGATCCCCCGGTGCGTCACCGGAATTCCCGCGTAGGCCGGGGCGGCGATGCCCGCCGTCACCCCGGGCACGATCTCGAACGGGACGCCGGCCGCGCGCAGTGCTTCGGCTTCCTCGCTGCCCCGGCCGAAGACGAACGGGTCGCCGCCCTTGAGGCGGACGACGCGCTTGCCACCCGAGCCTAACGCGACGAGCAGCGCGTTGATCTCATCCTGCCGCGCCGACGCGGCGCTGCCGCCGCGCTTTCCGACGTCGTGGAGCTCGGGCCGGCCGGTGGCGTCGGCAGCGGGAACCAGTGCCGGGTTCGCCAGCGCGTCGAAGACGACAGCGTCGCAGTCGGCGAGCAGCTCGCGGCCGCGGACCGTCAACAATCCGGGATCACCCGGCCCCGCGCCGACGAGGTAGACCATCCCGCCCGACTTAGTAGCCATATGTTACTATATTACGTCCTGCCGGCCGCGACGGCCAACCGGCCGTACTCACGCCGCCGCGTCAGGCGGGGGTGGCGCGCCCGGCCGGATCGGCCGCGGTGCCGTCGCCCAGCGGCGGTTCAACGCGCGCTGGCGCCGGACGAGGAGGAGCGCGTAGGCGAGGTACACGACCACCGCCACGACGTAGCCGGCGACCATGAATGCGCCGTTGTCCGGTGTCGCCGGGTTCATTCGCTCCCCTCGACGGCGAGCAGTTCGTCGCGATCGGTCGCGTACCGGTAGCGTGTCCGCATCAACCCGATGAAGAGGAGGAGGAATGCGGCGAGCGAGAGCAGCAGCGTCGTCAGCATCGTACCCGGGAGCGATGGTGCGCTCGGCTTGAGCACGATCGGGCGGGGATGCAGGGTGCGAAACAGGTAGACGCTGATGTGAATGAACGGGACGAGAATCGCGGCCAGCAACCCGAGCACCGCGGAATAGCGGGCCCGCATCGACCGCTCGTCGATCGACTGGCGGAGGAGCAGCAGTCCGAGCACGATGAACCAGAGGAACAGCGTCAGCGTCAGGCGCGCATCCCAGGTCCACCAGGTGCCCCAGACCGTCTTTCCCCAGATGGGGCCCGTGAGCAGGACGACGCTCATGTAGACCAGCCCCACCTCCGCCGCGCTCTCGGCCATCCGGTCGAGTCGCGGATCGCGGAGCCAGAGATACAGCGCCGAGCTGATCGCGAGCAACGCAAACGCGACGTAGAGCGCGATGAACGCTGATGGCACGTGCACGTAGAATATTTTTTGCGCGAGCCCCTGCCGCGCTTCGACCGGCGTGAACCAGATCGCGCGCGTCACCGCTGCCGCGACGGCGATGAGCCCGGCGAGAAGCAGCCCGTCGATCGTGCGAGACGGTCGCGTGGTAGCGTAGGACGGAGCTGTCATTGCTGGGATAAGCTAATGATAGGATGGGACCCAGGGGCCCCTATTCGTCCGCGATCACCGTGTACAGGAACGCGCAGGCAGCAACGAACACCAGGTCGTACGCCGCGAGAAGCTTCAGCCATCCGATCGTCTCGTCCACCGGGCGCCCGCCCATCAATCGCGCGGTCGCCTGGGCAGCGGCGGTCACGACCGGGACGAAGAAGGGAAGCGCCAGCACCGGAAGCAGCAGCTCCGACGCGCGCGTGCTCGTGGTCATCGCACCGAACAGCGTACCGACGGCGACGAGGCCGATCCCGGCGAGCAGCGCGATCGCGCCGAGTGGGAGAATCACTCGCGCGACCTCGAGGTTGTAGACGACGAGCGCCGCCGGTATCGAGACCAGCTGAACGAGCAGCACGAGTCCGAGATTTCCGAGCGCCTTGCCAGCGTAGATCGAAGTGCGCGGGATCGGTGCGCCGAGCAGTGCATCCATCGCCCGGTCCGCCTGTTCGACCCCGAAGGCCCGATGCAGCCCGAGCAGGCCGGAGAAAGTGAAGATCACCCAGAGCAGCCCTGGTGCGAGGTCGATCGCGGCGACCGCGGTCGGATCCCAGGCGAAGTTGAATATCACGATCGACAGCAGGGACAGCGCGAGGGCCGCGAGCAGCGCGGTGCGTGTGCGGAGCTCGACGATGAGATCCTTCCGGGCGATGAGCAGCGTTGCCCGGATGAACGACGGCGGGGCGAGCCCGCGCTCGCCGGGCACCGGCGTCTCGCTCGACCAGGTCTCGCGCCCGGTGACGAGGTCGGCGCTCACGAGGTGACCGTTTCCCGATAGCGCCGCACGAACGCATCCGGTTCGCCGCTGGCGATCCTCGGCTCGTGAAGAGCGATCGCGCCGCGCCGCATCACGGCGACGTGTGTGGCGAGGGAGAGCCCCTCGCGGACATCGTGGGTGACGAGCAGGAGCGCCGCCCCTTCCCGCGCCAGGCCGGCGAGCGTCGCCGCGAGCGTCAGGCAGCCGGCGTCATCGAGCCCGGTGAATGGCTCATCGAGCAGGAGCACGCGCGGCGAGTGGACGAGCGCGCGGGCGACGGTGACGCGCTGCTGCATGCCACGCGACAGCGCGCGAACGGGGGTGTCGGCCCGGTCGGCGATGGCGAGTCGGCCGAGTGCGGCCCGGGCCGCGACGCTCGCGTTAGGCAGGCCGTGAAGCTGGGCGGCGAACTGCACGTTTTCGAGCGCGGTCAGTGCCGGGTAGAGCATCGTCTGGTGCGAGATGAGGCCGACGACCGCCCGGGCCTGCACGCCTCCGGGAAGCGCAACACCATCGACCCGCGCCTGGCCAGCGGTCGGTCGGAGCAGCCCGGCGAGCAGCCGGAGCAGCGTCGTCTTTCCCGCGCCGTTAGGGCCGAACAGGGCGAGGCACTCGCCGGCGGCAATTTTCAGATCGACCCGGTCGACCGCCCGCCGCGTGCCGAACGACCGCGTCAGCCCGACAGCTTCTACGAGGGGCACGCGGACCTGATTACGGGGCGACGGCGGCGTGGCATGGGGCAAGGTTAGCGGGGGCGACCCGCTTTGGCCATCGCGCCGAACGCTGTGAGCGACACGCTGCAAGCGGTCAGCGCACGTCGTGAAAAGCCCGGGGGCCAGGGGCCAGGCGTCAGGTACGGCGGTTCGCCGTCCTGGTCCCTCGCCCCTGGCCCCCGTCGCAGTGGCTTGCCGGTTACAGCTTATCGGCGCTGCTCAACCTTCGAACTCGAACAGGTGCTCGAGCTTCGTCAGCAGGAGCAGGTAGCGGACCTGCTGCGGGGCGTTGGCGATGACCATGCGGATGCCCAGCTCCTTCGACTTCTTCTGCACCACGACCAGGATGCCGAGGCCGCTGGCGTCCATCTCGGTCGTACGCGACATGTCGAGCGAGAAATCCTTCACCGACTGCGCCGCCGCGCGGTCGAGGTAGCTCAGTGCGTCCTTCCGGAACTGCGCCCTGGTGTCTGCGACGAGGCGCTCCGGCGCCTGCATCGACGCGCCCACGGGCTCGGCGCGAAGCTGCTCGTTCGACTTCGGGTCCTGCGGCACACCGCCGACGAGGCGGAGGTGCGGGCGACCAGCGGCCCGGACTCCATTCGCCGGCGCTGCCGGCTGCGGAATCGACGAAAGCTGCTGTACTTCTGATGCGATGTGCCGACGGCTCACCTTCGGCAACCGGACGATCTCCATATAGAGACTCCTGGCTTTGCGTCCCCGCCTCACGACGGGTTTGCGGTATCGGGTGACCTGCTACTTCAGTTGTGACCCACTCTAAAGCGAGGGTCGTGCCACGGATTTTACTGCCGTAAAAGATTACTGAGCAACGAGTTATGTGAACCGACCAGTTTCTTGACGGTGACCAGCCATGGGCTAATGCGGAAAGATTGGCGCTCGGCGAACTGGTTGATGTCATAGAATCATACAGTCCCGTAATCGTCGGGCGCTCTGACTCGAAAGCGCGGTAAGCGACGGTGTGACCGGCGCGGACCGCGCGTGCCTCCGCTAGCTTCCGCCCTTCAACTCACCCCTCCCACGACGATGCCGCCCGTCCCTGCCCGCCAGTTCGACGACGATCTCTGGCTCCTCGACCTCGACTTTCAGGCGACCCCTGGGGTGATTGCGGCGTTCCTGCTCACCAGTCCCGACGGTCACACCCTGCTCGAAACCGGCCCCGGATCGACGCTGGCGGCGCTCGAGCGCGGCGTCGCCGCGGCCGGCGCTCGACTCGACGACGTCACCCAGCTGGCGGTGACTCACATCCACCTCGATCATGCCGGAGCCGCTGGCACCCTGCTCCGCCGGCTGCCTGACGCGCGCCTGCTCGTGCACCCCGCCGGCGCCCCGCACATGATCGACCCGTCGAAGCTGCTCGCGAGCGCGACACGCATCTATGGCGACGCGATGGATCGGCTCTGGGGCGCATTCGAATCGTGCCCCCCGGATCGCGTCATAACGGTGGACGACGACACCGACGTGCGGTGCGGCGACCGAACACTCCGCGCGATCCACACGCCTGGGCACGCGTCGCACCACATCGCCTGGGCCGACCTCGAACGCCGCACCGCCTTCACCGGCGACGTCGCTGGGGTTCGTCTCGGCGGCGCCTCCTCCGTGCGCCCGCCCACCCCGCCACCGGACATCGACATCGACGCCTGGCACCGGAGCGCCGACCGCCTCCGCGGTCTCGGGCTCCGCGCCCTCGATCTGACACACTTCGGTCGCGTCTCCGACGCCGCCAATCATCTCGACACCCTTGTCCGCACCCTCGACGAGTGGGTCGCCTGGATGACCGAACGCCTCCGCCGCGGCGAAGCCCCCGCAACGATCGCCGAAGAGCTGATCCGCAAGGGCGAGATGGACGTCATCCGTACCGGCGGCTCCGCCCGCGACGCCGCCGCCTACGAACTGGCGACGCCATCACGAATGAGCGTCGACGGAATGGCGCGCTACATCAAGCGCCGTGTCGCCGGCTAGATAGTCGCTGCACGAAGCAGCGAGAGGCGGCGCGGTGAAATTTCCGATCGTTCGAAACCGCCCTGCCCCGCAGCAACCGGCCGCGCCGTTGCAGTTCCGCCCTGGCAGTTCGGTTTCGCTCACCGCCTAACGCTTTGCTTCGCCACCCCGCCTCTCGCTGCTTCTCGCAGCGTCGGTTTCGAAACTGCGAGAACAGCGGAGACTACTCCTCCCCCAGCCGGTTGTCCTTCGTCTCCCTCACCATCACCCCCCCAATTACAACCGTGAGGCTGGCAACTACTACCGGGTACCACAGACCGGAGTATATGTCTCCCGTTGACGCCACGATCGCGAACGCGATCGGCGGCAGGAACCCGCCGAACCAGCCGTTGGCGATGTGGTAGGGCAGCGACATCGACGTGTACCGGATTCGCGTCGGAAACATCTCCACCAGCATCGCGGCGATCGGGCCGTAGACCATCGTCACGTAGAGAACGAGGATCCAGAGCAGCAGCACGAGCATCGGCTTGTTGAGTCGAGCGGGATCGGCTCTTGCCGGATAGCCGGCCGTTCGTAGCTCGGACGCGAGCGTCGAGTCGAACACCGCGCCGAGGGGCTTTGCGTCGGCGGCTGTCGCGTCGTACGACACGATCGGCGCGGCCCCGCCGATGCGGATCTGCGCCTGCGTCGCAGTTGCATCGTGGACGTTGCTGTACGGGACGCCCGCCCGCACCAATGCGGATTTCGCGACGTCGCAGCTCGAGGTGAATTTCGCAGTCCCGACCGGGTTGAACTGCACTCTGCACTCGCGCGGGTTTGCCGTCACGGTCACCGGCGCCGATGCCTGCGCGCTCGCAAGTGCCGGGTTCGCGTAGTGCGTGATCGCACGAAAGATCGGGAAATACGTGAGCGCGGCCAGCGCGCACCCCGTCAGGATGATCGGTTTCCGCCCAACGCGATCAGACCATGCGCCAAAGACCAGGAAGAACGGAGTGCCGAGCAGCAGCGCCGTCGCGATCAGGATGTTCGCCGTCTGCGCCTCGACCTTGAGGATCTGCTGCAGGAAGAACAGCGCGTAGAACTGTCCCGCATACCAGACCACCGCCTGTCCCATCGCGACACCGAACAGTGCGAGCAGCACGATTCGCAGGTTCGGCCATCGCCCGAATGACTCGCGGAGCGGCGACTTCGACGTTTTCCCCTCCGCCTTCATCGCCTGGAACAGCGGCGACTCGTTCAACTTGAGGCGGATCCAGATGGAGATCCCGAGCAGCACCAGCGAAACGAGGAACGGGATGCGCCACCCCCACGCATCGAAGCGCTCCGGCCCTAACGCGACACGACACCCGAGGATGACGAGGAGCGACAGGAAGAGCCCGAGCGTCGCGGTCGTCTGGATCCACGAGGTGTAGGCGCCGCGCCGGCCATGCGGTGCATGCTCGGCCACATACGTCGCCGCGCCGCCGTATTCGCCGCCCAGGGCGAGCCCCTGCAGCAACCGCGCGAGAATGAGAATCACCGGTGCAGCGAGCCCGATCTGCTTGTAGGTCGGCAGGATCCCGACGACGAACGTCGAGAGACCCATGATCAGGATCGTGACGAGGAAGGTGTACTTCCGGCCGACGATGTCGCCGATGCGCCCGAAGAAGATTGCGCCAAACGGGCGCACCGCGAATCCGGCGGCGAATGCGAGCAGCGCGAAGATGAACGCCGCGACCGGATTTACTCCCGAGAAGAACTGCTTGCTGATGACCGCGGCGAGTGAGCCGTAGAGGTAGAAATCGTACCACTCGAATACGGTGCCGAGCGACGAAGCGAAGATGACCCGCTTCACTTCGCCGGTGGTCAGCTCGCGGACGGGGGCGCTCACTTGCACTTCGGCGCGAATACTCGGCATGTCGTTGGCCAGGGTGGGGACCGCGTCACGCGGACTGGGAGTGGCGGCGCGGCCAGCGGCGAAGATGCCGCGCGGGGAGGTGCTGTCAAGCGGAGCGGGTGCCTGCATCTTTCTCGCACTCGCGCATCAGTCGCGCGGGCTTGCCTGCATCGTAACGCCAGCCCACCATTCGGTGAACGCGACGTCGCTTCCCCCCCCGCACCCACGCCAAGGCATGACCGACATCGATGTCCTGCTGACGGAGAACCGGAAGTTCGCTCCCGACCCGGCTTTCCGCCGCGCGGCGCACATCTCGAGTCGCGAGTTGTACGACTACTCGTCCACCGACCCCGTCGGGTTCTGGGAGGCGATGGCGCGCGAGCTGACGTGGACGAAGCCGTGGACGACGGCGCTCGAGTGGACGCCGCCGCACGCCAAATGGTTCGTCGGCGGTCAGCTGAACGCGTCGTACAACTGCATCGACCGCCACGTCGCCGGTCCGCGTCGCAACAAGGCGGCGCTCGTCTGGGAGGGCGAGCCTGGCGACCGGCGCACCCTCACGTACTGGGACCTCTACATCGAAGTCCAGAAGTGCGCCAACGTCCTCGGGTCGCTCGGCGTGAAGAAGGGCGACCGGGTGGTGATCTACCTGCCGCTCGTACCAGAGGCCGCAATCGCGATGCTCGCATGCGCCCGCATCGGCGCGATCCATTCGGTGATCTTTGGTGGTTTCTCTCCCGACTCCGTCCGCGATCGCGTCAACGACGCCACGGCGAAGGTCGTCATAACGGCTGATGGCGGGTACCGCCGCGGCCAGGTCGTGCCGCTCAAGCGGAACGTCGACAAGGCGCTCGAGGAATGCCCGTCCGTCGAGAAGGTCATCATCGTCAGGCGGCGAGGCGGCGCCGACGGCGACGAGGCATTCGCGACGATGCAGGAGGGACGGGACCTCTGGTGGCACCGCCTGATGGCGAACGCATCCGCGAAGCATGCGCCGGTACCGATGGAGTCCGAGGACGTCCTCTACATCCTCTACACGTCGGGCACGACCGGCAAGCCCAAGGGAATCGTCCACACGACCGGCGGTTATCTCACCGGCGTCGCGACGACCATGAAGTACGTCTTCGATCTGAAGGAGGACGACGTCTTCTGGTGCACCGCCGATGTCGGCTGGGTGACGGGCCATTCCTATCTCGTCTACGGTCCGCTCGCCAACGGCGCGACGTGCATGATGTACGAGGGCGCGCCCGACTGGCCGGAGAAGGATCGGTTCTGGGACATCTGCGAACGCCACGGGGTGACGATCCTCTACACCGCGCCGACCGCGATTCGCGCCTTCATGAAGTGGGGCGACCAGTATCCGAAGCAGCACGATCTCTCGCGCCTGCGTCTTCTCGGATCGGTCGGTGAGCCGATCAATCCCGAAGCCTGGATGTGGTATCGCGAGGTCATCGGCGGAAACCGGTGCCCGATCGTCGATACGTGGTGGCAGACGGAGACGGGCGCGATCGTGATCTCGCCGCTTCCGGGCGTCACCGAGACGAAACCGGGCAGCGCGACCAACCCGCTGCCCGGCTACAGCGCCGAGCTGGTGAACAACTCCGGCGCGACCATGAAGACGGGCGGCGGCCTGCTCGCGATGACGAAGCCGTGGCCGTCGATGCTGCGCACGATCTGGAACGACGACAAGCGTTATGTCGAGACGTACTTCTCCAAATGGCCGCTCCATCCGGACTATTACTTCGCCGGCGACGGCGCGAAGCGGGACGACGACGGCTACTTCTGGATCCTCGGCCGGGTCGACGACGTGCTCAACGTGGCCGGGCATCGGATCGGCACGATGGAGGTGGAGTCGGCGCTCGTCGAGCACCCGGCGGTTGCCGAGGCGGCGGTCGTTGGCCGCGCGCACGAACTGAAGGGTCAGGCGATCGCGGCATTCGTCACCCTGCGCGAGGGCCAGCATCCGTCGGCCGATCTCCGCGACGAGCTGCGCGATTTTGTCGCCGACAAGATCGGTGCGATCGCGCGTCCGGACGACATCCTCTTCAGCGCCGACCTTCCAAAGACGCGCTCCGGCAAGATCATGCGGCGCCTGCTCCGTGACATCGCCGAGGGCAGAGCGTTAGGCGACACGACGACGCTGGCCGATCCGAACGTGGTCGCCAGCCTCAAGGAACAGTACGAGGCGCAGGAGAGCTGATGAGCTTCCGGTATCATGGCTGAACGGACATCGAAGCCGACGATCACCGTCCGGGCAGCGACGGCGCGCGACGCGATCAGCGTCCGGGCCCTGATCGACCTGTTCGTGCCGAGCGGCGTCCTGCTGCCGCGCAGCGAGGACTTCATCGCGACCTATGCGCACAACTTCGTCGTTGCCGAGGCGCCGGGCGAAGGCGTCGTCGGCTGCGCCTATCTCGACGAATATTCGCCGAGCATTGCCGAGCTGCGGTCGCTGGCCGTGTCACCCGACTGGCAGAACGCCGGCGTCGGCCGCGCGCTCGTCGACGGCATCGAGCGCCTCGCCCGCGTCCGCGAGTATGCGACGCTGTTCGCCGTCAGCAACGATGAAGCCTATTTTCGCCGCTACGGTTTCGAACGCCGCGAGATTCCCGAGCTGGACCGCGAGCGCAGTGAAGTGAGCAAGTTCAAGGGAGTGTACGCGAAGGAGCTGTGACGTCAGGCATGCGCTCTGAGTTCCCGGAGAATTCGATGCCCGGATCACCGGCGCACCGGTTCAGCTGGCGTTAGGCAGGACGCTGCCCGGAGCGACCCCGATCTGGCAGCAACCGGCCTCCCTAACGGAGGAACCGCCGCGCGACCTGTTCGAGCCTGTCATCGCCCGCACTCTCGGCCGCGGCACGGAATTCCTCGACGAATGGACGCAGCCTCGGCTCGCCCCAGTAATAGCCGGTCGCGCGCTCGGCGAGCTGCGTCTCGTTGAGTCGCGCACCCTCGAGCAAGGCGCGTGCTGCCGCGCGGTCGTACTCCGGGTCATCGCGCGCTGGAAGATCGTAGTGGCGGCGAGGCATCTCGCCTTCCGCGTCGTCCCGCAGGAATGCCATCGACATCTCACACCTCTCGGCGAGCTTCACGTTGTCGCGCGTGCACTGCTGAAGTTGACAAGAAGCCGTCGGCCGCGTCTTCAGTGCCTCCAATCCACCGCCAGGCAGAAAACGAACCGCGGTCGAGAGGTACGCCTCTCGACCGCGGTTCGGTTTTCTGCTTGCCGCTTACCGCCTACTGCACCAGCCCGCGCACCGCCCCGGCCAGCAACCGTACCTTCGCCGCGTCCATTGTGCCTGCGGCCTCGGCGTCGAGCTGCGACGCAAGCGTGGTCAGCGCGCTGCTGCGGCGCGCCCCCTGCGCACTTTCGGCGCTGCGGAGGGCCTGCCTGACGGCGTCGATCCGCGTCGCTGGAAGCGCGTTCGACCGGGCCAGCTGGTCGATGTACGCACGCGCAACCGAGAACGATGCCGGCCACGTGTAGTGCGGCTGCCCCTGCGTGTTCAGGTAGTCGAGTTGCACGAGCTTCGCCGCGTCGATCTCGTTCTGCGAGATGAAGCCACTCGGCTGCAGCTCGAAGATGTCGAGACCGCGAACGATCTCGGAGCTCACGATCTTGCCGTTGTACCAGTACACGGACCACGAACCGGCGAGTTCCGTCCGGGTCGAGTCGACCGGGCCACGGTCGAAATAGGCGATCTCCCTCGGGTGCGAGGCATCGGTCCAGTCGAACACCGAAATCCCGCCCTGGTACCACGCCTGCACCATCACGTCGCGCCCCGGGATCGGGATCAGCGAACCGTTATGAGCGACGCAGTTTTCCGACGCCGTCTGCGCTGCCGGCAGCTTGTAGTAGCTCTTGAATTGCATCTTCCGGCCGACGATCGTGAAGATCGCGTCGGCGCCCCACTCCGGCTTGTCGGTCGTGCGGCACTTCGCCTGCATGCCGCCGCCCCACTCATCGGAGAAGAGCACCTTGGTTGCGTCGTTGTTGAACGTCGCCGAGTGCCAGTAGGAGAAGTTCGAGTCCGCTGCCGCGTCGATGCGCACCGGATTCGCGGGATTGCTGATGTCGAGCAGCAGCCCGTAGCCACCGCATGCACCGCCGGCCAGGCCGACCGCGGGATAGACGGTGATATCGTGGCACTGTGTCGGGCCCGGGCGCGGACCCGATCCGGCCGCGTGGTCATCGCCCATCATCGCCGCGATGATCCGCGGGAACGCTTCGCGGAGCGCGACGCTGTCCGCGTGGGTCGCCGCACCGGTCCCCTTGCGGGCCTTGACGATGCTGTCGAGCATCGGCTGGACGAACGCGTCAGGTGCAACCTGCTCCATCCCGTGAATGCTCGCGGTGTACGCGCCTCGCGCCCGCGCTGCTGCCGCCGTCGTCGCGGCGGCTGCGATGTCCGCCGGGTTCTCGCCGTGGCTCGCCGGCTCGAAGAGGTCGTTGAAGATGCGCGGCGAGCTGACGATCGCGGCCAGCTCCGGATGCGCGACTGGAACCTTGATCACCTCGATGCGAAAGAGCGCCGAATTCGGATCGCTCGAGAGCGGCGCGTTGACGCAACCGGCGAGCTCGCGCGGCGACCGCACTTCACCCGACCCCGAGATGTAGACGTACACGTTGGCGGCGTCCTTGGGATCGACCAGCACGGTGTGCGTGTGCGAGCCGCGGCAGGTCTGGACGTTGCCGACGTTCTTCGGTCGGGTGATGTCGCTGATGTCGAAGATGCGGATCCCGCGGAGGCGATCCTTGCTGACCGTGTCCTGCACACCGCCGGCGCCGCAGTCGAGGCGGGCCGTCAGGTTCTCACCCGATACGAAGAGCAGGTTCTTGTAGACCGACACGTCGCTCTGCGACGCCGGGCAGACATAGGTGGTGCGAATCGACGGCGCTGCCGGGTTCGAGATGTCCCCGACCTGGTAGCCTTTGAAGCGGCCCTGAATCGCGTAGTTGCCGGTGAAAGCGTGGTCGGAATTTATCTTGTCGATGAACTCGGGTGGGGGCGGGGTCTTCGAGAGGACGCGGAGATTCCAGACGGCTTCGGCGGCGTCGAACTTTCCCCCGCGGAGGCCGACGCGCGGATCGGGGGACGGTGCGGTCATCGACATGTTTCCCATCGGCGACGGCATGCTGCCGGCCGACGTCGACGCGGCGCAGGCGCCGAGTGACCCGAGCGTCGCGACAAGCGAGACCGACGCCAGCGAGCGCGCGGCCGACCGCACCAGCGTTAGGCGCGGCGAATGAACGAGTACCATGACTGATTCCTCTGCGGGAACGGGTTGAGCACTGCGAAACTGCAACACTGCTGCGACGACGGGCGCTGCGGGTCAGCCTGGCGGGAGCGCGGCGAGCATCCGCTCCATTCGCGCGATCTCCGTCGACTGATCGACGCTCACGTCCGAGGCAAACTTGAACACCGTCTCGTTCTGTGCGGCGCCGTAGGTCGCGAACAGCTCCCTGACCATCGTGACGGCACCGCGGTGATGCTGGATCATGAGCGTGAGAAAGAGCCGGTCGAACGCCGGGCCGCGGGCCGCGTCGAGCTGCGCGAGCTGCGCCTCGGTCAGCATCCCCGGCATGAGCATTTCGTGCTCGACGCCACCCATCGTCATCTTCATCGAGCCCGAACGGCCGTCCGGCACCGGTTGGCGCCGGTCGCTGAGCCAGCGGCTCATCGAGACGATCTCGTCCTGCTGCCCATTCACGATCCGCTCGGCAAGGGTCCGGACCGATTGGCTCGCGCCGTGAGTCGGAGCCCAGCCCGACATCAACACGGCCTGGCTGTGGTGCCCGATCATCGCGGCCATGAAGTGGACGTCGGCCGCGGTGTAGGGATAGCGCGCGCTGTCGGCGCGCGCCCTTTCAATCGCCGCGGCATCGGAACGAGCCACAACGGGCGGGGCCGTCGCGGTCGAGGCGGCGGCGGGGCTGGCTGTCCGGCAGGCGGCAGAGGCGAAGCCGAGCGCGAATACGGCGAGAGTCGCGCTCTCCCTGGAGAGCAGCATCGTCCGGATCATGCGACTACGAAGGCGCGAGAAGGCGGGCACGTCAAGGCTCGGTGTGCGTGGTCGATCCACGATGATAGCGCCTGGGCCGCGATTTTTCACGCGGTTCCGGCGCGACCGACCGGGGGTCGGCCGGCGTGGTACGGGGGAACTGCGGCAATCAGCGCCGCCTGAGCGCACGCGTGAGCACGCGGTCGAGCGCATTGGCGAATGCCTGTTTTTCGCGCGCGCCGTACGCCGCATGGCCCCCCGTCTCGACACCGGCGCCGCGCAGGTCATCCATGAAGTTCCTCACCGACAGACGCTCGCCGATGCTCTCGGCGGTGTATTCCTCACCGCGCGGATCGATGACGATCACGCCCTTCGGAACGAGCAGCGCGGCGAGCGGGATGTCGGCGGTGACGGCGACGTCGCCGCTCTCCGCATGCTCGGTGATGTAACGGTCCGCGACATCCGGCCCGCCCTCAACGCGCACCGCCGACACGTGAGCGTACCCCAGCGGCAATTGCAGCCGCTGGTTCGCGACCAGCACCGTCTCCAGCTTCAATCGGTCCGACGCGCGAAGGCACACGTCCTTGACGTCGCGTGGCGCAGCGTCAGCGTCGACCCAGAGCTTCATGCGTGTGGTGGCGGTGCGGGAGACGAGAGCCCAGCGCGCTCGCGAAAGATACGCCGCGGCGGCCCGCGTAGGCACAACGGCGGGCGGGTGGGTCGCCAACGGCGCGGGCACGGCGCGGGCACGGCGCGGACGCAATGACACCCGGAAGCGTGACCTGCATCGCAGACGCGTGGCACGACCGCATTTTCCAGCTTCAAACGGTTACTCCACGGCGAGTAGTTCGTTGTAGATCGTGAGCGAACGCTACCGCTCACGCTACTCGCTGCGGAGGTTTGTATGCCCAAGGTATCGGCCCTGACGTTCGTCGCCGCGGCGCTCGTGGTTGCCGGCTGCATTTCGCGGCCCGCCACGACCGCGCCGACAGCGGCGACGATCGCACTTTACGACGTCAATGCACCCCGCCCCGAACCAGCGGCTGCCGCGGCGGCTCGCCCCGCGGGCGGCAGCAGTTCAGGGGTGACCCCGATCGGCGACTTCGTCCGCACCCGCGGGGCACAACTCCAGTTCTGCTATCAGGAGACGCGCGCGTCGAGTCCGACGCTCGCCGGCGCCGTCACGATCGGCGTCCTGCTCGCCCCGGACGGAAGCGTGACTCGTGCCGACGTGCTGCGCAGGTCGTGGGAGGGCCGCGGTGCCGCCGAAGTCGAGACGTGCGCGCTGGCGAAAGTGCGGAGCTGGAAGTTTCCGCCCGCGGACGTCGCGACGACGCGTCCGTATTCGTTCTCGGCGGTCTTCACCCGCTAGGCGTTAGGCGATGCCCGCGGCCAGGCTTCACGCCCCGCCGCGGGCATCGTCGTATCCGTGACCGCGACATGATCGGAACCCCATGGCCACCGCGTTGAATCAGCCCCGCCGAACCGCGCGCATCGAGGCGGTCGACGTCGTCCGCGGGACGATCATGATCCTGATGGCGCTGGATCACGTCCGCGACTTTTTCGGCAACGCCGCGGAAAGCCCGACGAACCTCGCGACGGCGAGCGCTGCGCTGTTCGTAACCCGCTGGATCACGCACTTCTGCGCGCCGGTGTTCTTCCTCCTCGCCGGAACCGCGGCGTTTCTCGCCCTGCAGCGACGATCGGTGCGCGAGCTGTCGCGGTTCCTGTTCACCCGCGGACTCTGGCTGATTTTCGCCGAGCTGGTGATCGTGCGCTGCCTTGGATGGCAGTTCAACTTCGACTATCGCCTGACGATGGTCACCGTCCTCTGGGCGCTCGGCTGGTCGATGATCGCGCTCTCGGCGCTGGTGCATCTGCCAACACGCGCCGTCATTGGAATCGGCGCCCTGCTGATCGCCGCGCACAACCTGTTCGACGGGGTGCCGGCGTCGGCGCTCGGTACCTGGGGGCCGGTCTGGACGATCCTCCATGCGCCCGGGGTGCTCTTCGCAAACGGCACGCGGATGGTGTTCGTTGCCTACCCGCTCATTCCGTGGATCGGCGTGACCGCCGTCGGTTATGGCCTGGGCCAGGTCTACCACTGGGATGCTCCCCGACGCCGCGCCTTTCTGCTCCGGGCCGGACTGGGCCTGACGCTGGCCTTCATCCTGTTGCGTGCGCTGAACTACTATGGCGACCCCGGACCGTGGTCGCCGCAGAAGTCGGCGCTCTTCACCGTGCTCTCGTTCCTCAACACCAACAAGTATCCACCGTCGCTGCTTTTCCTGCTGATGACGCTCGGCCCCGCGATGCTGTTCCTGCGCGCCGTCGACGGGCGGACACCCGCCCCGTTGCGCCCGGCGTTGATCATCGGGAAGGTACCGATGTTCTACTATGCGCTTCACGTCGCGCTGATCCACGTTCTTGCGGTCGCGGCGTCCGCACTTCGCTTCGGCGAGGTACACTGGATGTTCGAGTCGCCAACGCTCGATCGCTTCCCTATCACGCAACCGCCCGGGTGGTCGCTGCCGCTGCCCGCGGTCTATCTGATCTGGATCTCGGCCGTTGTGATGCTGTATCCGCTCTGCGCCTGGTTCGCCGCGTTGAAGCAGCGGCGCCGCGACTGGTGGCTCGGCTATCTCTGAGCCGACCCTTCGGTCGCGGTAACGTCGGCGATCCCCGGCCATCCATCGCGGCTGTAGCGCGTCAGGGTCTGCAGGTAGTGCTCACCGTCGGTGCCATGCTTCTCGCGGACCGCGGTTGCGGCGCGCCGTACGGCGTCCGCTTCGGCATACGGTGGCGCGAGCGTCTCGGGGATGCGTCCGTTCTCATGCGGCACGCCAGCCGCATCGAGGAAGGTGATCTGCACGGCCGGCTCGAGATCGACGTACAGCAACTGTAGCAGGTCCAGTTCGTCCTGGGCGGTCTGTGCGTTCATCCGCACGATTTCCTTCGCGAGCCGATCGACCGGCCATTGATTCAGCGTGACGGCGCGGAAGCCACCGCCGCGGGCGACGAGGCGCTGGACATAGAGCGCGCG
Source organism: Gemmatimonadaceae bacterium (assembly GCA_031359795.1). Lineage (GTDB taxonomy): Bacteria > Gemmatimonadota > Gemmatimonadetes > Gemmatimonadales > Gemmatimonadaceae > JABFXC01. Next base: position 6,195 of record JANMAM010000017.1, on the reverse strand, counting down.
TCCCTCGCGGCTGGCGGTGAGCATGTGCGTGATCAGCGCGACTCGGCGAGCTGCCGGGAGCGACCGGTAGGGTGTTGGAGTTGCCATGGATGAATATTAGCGACACGGAAGCGGGGACAGGCTATTCTTGAAACCGTCCCCAGCGCGTGCCCGTACGCGGCAGAACGCCGTCAGAACCCGGCGGCAATATCAGAGGAGGGAGAATTGGATCCTGACGTCGCGAAGCTCGCTCAGATTTTCACCGTGATCGGCGTGTTCGTGGCATCGATGCTCGCGATGGTATTCGTCGTCAAGGTGCTCTTCTTTCAACGCCGGCCAACATCGCAGTCCATCGAGTCGGGACCACCACGCGTCGACGACTCGCGGTTCACGCGGCTCGAGCAAGCCGTCGACTCGATCGCGATCGAAGTCGAGCGCATCGCGGAGGCGCAGCGGTTCAGCGTGAGGCTGATGAGTGAGCGCCTCCCCAACCGGCTCCCCGACAGCGTCTCGGAACGACAGTCCCGGTAAGGTCCCGCCCGATGGACCGCCCCCGCCCCGCCGACCCGCTCCACGGTATCACCCTCGAGATGATGCTCAACCATCTCGTCGCCGAGCGCGGCTGGGACGGACTCGGCGACGAGATCGCGATTCGCTGCTTCACCCACGATCCGAGCGTCAAGTCGTCGCTGGCCTTCCTGCGGAAGACGCCGTGGGCCCGAGCCAAAGTCGAGCGACTCTACCTGAAAACGCTGCGTCGCGGGGTCGTGGCCGACTCCCTGATCGAGCCATCGTGATGTTCCAGGCACGGCAGCGGCGGTCGCTCGCGGCCATCATCGCCGCGCTCACGTTAGGCCTCACGCTCTCCTGCGCGACACCGTCGGGCCGCACGACGGCCGCGGACGCACGGTTGGACCCGATCGCTGTCGCTTATGTCAAGCTGGCCCTCGCGCTCGGCACCCACGACCTCGACTACGTGGACGCGTACTACGGGCCGCCGGCATTGAAGGCCGCGGCGGATTCGATGCGCCTCACGCTGCCCGAGATTGGCGAGCAGGCTGCCGCGCTGCGCGCGGTCCTGGGCAATGTCGACGCCGCTGCGCTCGACACCATATCGCGGCTCCGGCACGAGTATCTCGACAAGCAGGTTCGCGCGATGAGCGGGCGCGTCGACTTCCTGTCGGGGAAGCGGTTGTCGTTCGACGAGGAGTCGCAGCTGATGTACGACGCGACCGCGCCGACGAATGGCGAGGCACATTATCGGGAGCTGCTCGCGAAGCTCGATGCCGCGTTGCCGGGAACGGGGCCGGTGCAGGCCCGCTACGAGGCGTTCAAGTCGAAGTTCGTCATTCCGCGCGATCGGCTCGACACCGTCTTCAAGGCGGCCATCGCGGAATGCAGGGCGCGCACGGCGAGTCATGTCGCGCTGCCCGCTGGCGAGAGCTTCACGGTCGAATACGTCACGAACAAGCCGTGGAGCGGGTACAACTGGTACAAGGGCGACTACCGGAGCGTCATCCAGATCAACACCGACCTGCCGATCTTCGTCGACCGCGCAGTCGATCTCGCCTGCCACGAAGGCTATCCGGGTCATCACGTTTACAACGCGCTGCTCGAGAAGACACTCGTTCGCGGACGCGGCTGGGTCGAGTTCTCGGTCTACCCGCTCTTCAGTCCGCAGTCGTTGATCGCCGAGGGAAGCGCGAACTTCGGAGTCTCGGTGGCATTTCCGGGAAACGAGCGGGCCGCGTACGAGGCAGCGCGTCTCTTCCCGCTCGCCGGACTCGACGCGTCGCGGGCGACCGAGTACTACCGCGTGCTCGACCTCGCGAAGGCGCTTGGCTATGCCGGCAACGAAGCTGCGCGTCGCTATCTCAACGGTGAAATTGACGCTGCCGCGGCTGCCGATTGGTTGACGCGGTACGCGTTGATGGAGCCGGCCCGCGCCCAACAGCGAGTCAGGTTCTTCGACAAATACCGCAGCTACGTCATCAACTACAACCTCGGCGAGGACCTTGTGCGGCAGTACGTCGAGTCGCGCGCCGCGGGCGATCCCGCGCGGCGATGGACGGTATTCGCCGAGCTGCTCTCCTCTCCACGCCTGCCGTCGGGACTCCGATAGCGGGCGGGAATGGTGCGCAATCGCACAATGTGCCGCTGAATCTTGCCGGACTGAACGATGTGCGGGTCACCCGCCGTGTCCGGGTCCCGCTTTTGCAAAAGGATGGCTTGCCCTCTGACGCTGAATGAGGCAAACCTATCCACGTGATCGCAGGGAGCTCTCCAACATGAAGAACATGACGCTGAAGGCCATTCCGCTCGCGCTGGCGCTCGTCGCCTCCGCCGCATGCGGTGTCAAGAAGCAGACGACCGACGTCAGCCCGTCCATCTCGCGCTCGCCGACGTGCGAAGCCGCGGTCGCGACCTACGCGAGCCGCTCCGACGTCCCGACCGATTATTACGAGCTGGCCTGGATCTCGGCCGAGGGCAACTCGGTTTACACGACCGACAACAAGCTTCAGGAGAACGTCCGCAACGCCGCGGCCAAGGTCGGCGCGACGGCAGTGATCGTGAACCCGGTCTCGCAGTCCAAGGCGACGGTCAAGGTTCTCGGCGAAGCCGTGATGTCCAGCTCCGCCACCCAGAAGGTCGGCGCCCTGGCGATCTACCAGCCGAGCGAGCGCGATCGCGTCGTCTCGACCTGCGGCAAGTAACCTAACGGCAGCCGTTAGCCATTAGCTGACGGCCAAGGGGGCCAGGGGTCAGGGGCCAGGCACTGCGAACTTGCGGTTCCTGGCCCCCGGTCCCTGGCCCCTTGTGTTGCTAGTCAGTCGTCCAGCGCGGGCTCGTATTCATCCCGCGTCCCATGCTCCGGCTCGTGCTTCGCCAGCATCCGCGCGCAGGTATTCCATCGGAGAATCGATTCGTCGTTGCCAGCGGGCCGGATCTGCTCGGCTTTCTCGTAGCTGTCCATCGCCTTGTGGTACCAGTCCGCGGCGATCGCGGCGGCGCCGGGGAGCACGCGATGCAGCTGCGCCTTGGCGCGACGCTCGTAGACGATCCCGCCGTAGTACGCGCGCTTGTAGACGTCCTCGATGCGCGGGATCAGCTCCTGCGCACGGCGTAGTCCATCACTCGAATCGGCCGTCTCGAACTGATCGGTGATCGCCAGGATCAGCGTTATGATCGCGCTCTGGTTCTTCGCGTCGACGGAAAGGATGTCGAGGCAGATGCTCTCGGCCGCCGGCGAGTCGTTGAGCAGCCGGTAGCGTTCCGCCTTCTGCAGTGCGGCGGGGACGCCGGCGACGGTGATGGGCTTGAGCTGGTGCACGGGAGCCTCCGGTACAGAGCCGCGGTCAGTCCTTCTTGCGGCGGCTGAAGATCTTCACGAGCTTGCCGATCGGATCGAAGAATTCGTCGACGACGCGTTCCTTGAGCGGGATGATCGCGTTTTCGGTGATGGTGATGTGCTCGGGACAGACGGCGGTGCAGCACCGGGTGATGTTGCAGTAGCCGATCCCGTGCTGCCGGCGCAGCGCCGGCACCCGGTCGGCCGTGTCGAGTGGATGCATCTCGAGGGCCGCCGCGTAGACGAGATGCCGCGGTCCGATGAATTCCTCGTGCTTTTCGTGATCGCGCAGCACGTGGCAGACATCCTGGCAGAGGAAGCATTCGATGCACTTCCGGAACTCCTGCACCCGGTCGACATCGGACTGCGCCATCCGCCACGTCCCATCCGAAGCATCCGGCGCGCGGGGCTTGAACGGCGCGATGGTCATCTTCGCCCGGAAATTCCACGACACATCGGTGACGAGGTCGCGCAGATGCGGAAAGGCGCGCATCGGTTCGACCGTCACCGGCTCGCCCGCCGGCAGCTCGTCGAGCCGCGTCATGCACAACAATCGCGGCTTGCCATTGATCTCGGCCGAGCACGAGCCGCATTTGCCCGCCTTGCAGTTCCAGCGCACGGCGAGGTCGTTGGCCTGCTCGGCCTGGACCTGGAAAATCGCGTCGAGCACGACCATCCCTTCGACGGTGTCGGTCGTGTATTCGGCGAAGTCGCCGGTGCCGTCAGCGCCGCGCCAGAGTCTGAGCGTCAGCTTGCCGTGCCTGGCCTGCGCATCCTGCGCGGTCTGAGCGGCGGTGTAGGCGTCGCCTGCCGTGGCCGGGGAGCCCCCGCTTATAGGAACGTTAGGCGTCGCGCTCACTTCATCTCCTCGATGACGGCCTTGAGCTCGGAGGGCAGCGGTGCGATCGGCGCGCGGGCAATCTGCATCTGGCCGTCACCCCCCTTCGAGACGACGAAGTTGAACGTCGCGAACGCTGGATCCTTGTCCGGGTAGTCGTCGCGAAAATGCCCGCCACGGCTTTCCTTCCGCTCCATCGCCGACCTGGTGATCGCCTCGGACACCGTGAGCAGGTGCGGGAGGTCGAGCGCGGTGTGCCAGCCAGGATTGTATTCGCGGTTGCCGCGGACGGCGACGCGGGTTGCCCGCTCCTTCAGCTCCAGCACCTGCGCCAGGCCTCGCCCCATGTCGGCCTCCGTGCGCACGATCCCAACGAGGTCCTGCATCGTCTCCTGCAGGGTGTCCTGCACCTGGTACGGCCCATCGCTCGAACCGGCGCGGTCGAAGGGCTCGAGCGCCGCACGCGCGCTCGCGTCGACCTGCGCCGCATCGATCTTCACCGCGCCATTCGCGCGCGCGAAACCCGCCGCGTGCTCGCCGGCGCGCTTCCCGAAGACGAGCAGGTCCGACAGGGAATTGCCGCCGAGCCGGTTGGCGCCGTGCAGCCCAGCCGCGCACTCGCCGGCGGCGAACAGCCCGGGCAGGGTGGACTGCTGGGTGTCGCCGTCGACGCGGATCCCACCCATCATGTAATGGGTCGTCGGTCCGATCTCCATCGGCGTCGCCGTGATGTCGATGTTCGCCAGCTGCATGAACTGGTGGTACATGCTCGGCAGCTTGCGCCGGATGTGCTCCGCGCCGTTAGGCAGCCGCTGCTTGATCCATGAGATATCGAGGAAGACGCCGCCGTGGGGGCTGCCCTTGCCCTCCTTCACCTGCCTGACGATGGCCCGCGCGACGTGGTCGCGGGTGAGCAGCTCGGGTGGACGGCGGGCGTCCTTGTCGCCCTGCGTGTAGCGCCAGCCCTCCTCCTCGTTGTCCGCGGTCTGCGACTTGTAGTTGTCGGGGATGTCGTCGAACATGAAGCGGCGCCCTTCGCTGTTGCGGAGCACCCCGCCCTCCCCGCGCACCCCTTCGGTGACGAGGATCCCGCGCACGCTCGGTGGCCAGATCATCCCGGTCGGGTGGAACTGCACGAATTCCATGTCCTGCAGCTGCGCGCCCGCATGGTAGGCGAGCGAGTGGCCGTCGCCCGTGTATTCCCAGCTGTTGCTGCTGATCTTGTAGGCCCTCCCCACGCCGCCAGTCGCGAGGACGACCGCCTTCGCCTTGAAGAGGCGAAAGCGACCGCGCTCCCGGTCGTAGCCGAAGGCACCAGCGATCCGTCCGCCATCAGTGAGAAGCGTGAGCACGGTGCATTCCATGTGCACGTCGATCCCCTGATGGATGCCGTGATCCTGAAGCGTCCGGATCATCTCGAGTCCGGTGCGATCGCCGACGTGCGCCAGCCTCGGATACCGGTGCCCCCCGAAGTTGCGCTGAAGGATCCGGCCGTCGCTGGTGCGGTCGAATAGCGCGCCCCACGACTCGAGCTCGTTGACGCGAGCCGGCGCTTCCTTCGCGTGGAGCTCGGCCATCCGCCAGTTGTTGACGTATTGGCCGCCGCGCATCGTGTCCGCGAAGTGGACCCGCCAGCTGTCGCGGTCGTCGACGTTGCCTAACGCGGCGGCGACCCCGCCCTCGGCCATCACGGTGTGCGCCTTCCCGAGCAGCGACTTGCAGACGAGGCCGACGCTGACGCCGCTGGCGGCCGCCCCGATCGCCGCACGAAGTCCGGCACCGCCGGCGCCGATGACGAGGACGTCGTGCTCGACCGCCTGATGGTCGAGCATCAGAGAATCCTCCAGTCCTGCCAGATTCCCATCGAGCAGAGGCGGACGTAGAGATCCGCGAACGCGACGCCGAAGAGGCTCATCCACGCCCACTTCATGTGCCAGCGATTGAGGCAGCTCGAGCAGTCGTACGCCCGCTTGCGGAGCGGGCGGCGCGAGAGCTGGTCGAGATAGCCGCCGACGAGGTGGCGCATCGA